>JAWOJF010000112.1:0-15341 GCA_046481785.1 Ignavibacteriaceae bacterium
CAGTCAATTTCACCCGGCCATTTATCAGTGATGTTAGCAAGTGTTTTGTAATCGGTATGATCCATATGCCCATGCGAGAGAAGTACAAGATCAGGTTTAGGGATCATATCAAAATCAAGTGCAGGGGATGTAAACCGTGCAGGGCCATAGGTTAAACCAAAGAAATATAATCCTACCCTTTCAAACAGTACAGGGTCAGTAATTATAATAGTACCATAAAAATTTATTAGAACAGTTGCATGCCCTATCCAGGATATATTTATTTCATCTTCTTTCCATGATGAGGGATCAGGAGCAGTTTCAGCAGGAACAGCTTTCGATTTTCCGAATGAATCAAATTTATTCAGAAATACCGGCGGCAGTACCGCGGCACCTGCAGCGGCTTTAATTGTCTTTTTTAAAAATTCTTTTCTTTTAATTCTCATTTAATCTCAAAATAAAATAACTCCCCCTAAGAATCTAATCTTAATTGCATTAGTTAACCTTAAAGGATTGTTTAAATATAAACCTTAAAGAGGAGAATAGATAGGGATGAAAAAATCCCTTAAATAGGGGCGAAAATTGCAGAGAATCAAGTGCAGGAGCAAGTTCAAGTGCAAGAATTTGATCATTCGACTGTCATTCGACTGTCATCCAATAGTCATTAAGTCATTGGTTGGAACTGCATTAGAACAAACAGTGCAATTGAATAACTTTTTAATAACAATGAATGACTACAGAATGACCACTTAATGACTACTTAATGACCATTGAATAACTAAAGTGAATTACTTAGTTTTTTAATTCCTTCAGCAGGCTTTCCGTTTAAATCAAGTCTTATAACTTTTCTGCCGGTATTTTGGAGTGCTTTTAAATCACCCTGAGCCTGGGCTGATATCAACACACCAAAAGTATAACCTTTGCCGGGAACAGGAATATCATTTGATGTATCAGAAGTAAGCTGGATAAATAACCCTTTATTACCGTCTCCTTTATGAAGTTGTCCTGTTGAATGAAGAAAACGGGGGCCGTAACCGACAGTTACTGCAATTTTATATTTATCTCTTATCTTTACTCTAAGTTCATCCAGTGCAAGGTCCGTATCAACCGAATAAGGGATAAACCCCATTATTGCCGCATATGCTCCTTCTCCAGCAAAAGAAAGAAATTTCGGCAGTACTTCGTTTATATGTAATGCAGGCAGATTCCCAAATAATGATATATTATCCTCAGCAAGAACAGATTCAGCAGAGGGAAGTTTGCCGGTTTCCAGGTACCCGGAGATCCCTTCATTAGCAAGAGTTTTTGCAAGCTGAACATTCGGCTGGTCAAAGGGATTTATCCCAAGTACAACACCTGATAATGCTGTTGCCATTTCCCACCTGTAAAACTCATGGCCAAGATCGTATTTATCTCTTAATGTAATATAAATTACCGGGTGGCCTGCTTTTTCAAGTGCTTCAATCTTTTTATCAAGCTCTGAGGTTTCATCACTGTTTACTCTCAGGTAAACAAATACCCTGTCATTGGAATAAACATTGGGGGAGCCTGTTTTTTCATCAACTACAGGAAGAATACCCTTCCCCTCTTTTCCTGTACTTTCGGCAATAAGCTGCTCAACCCAAACGGGGAATGCAGAAACAGAAGGAGATGCAATAACAGTTAGTTTATCTTTTCCTGCCAGGGATAACTCCCCGATAACTGCACCAAGTATTACCCCGGTATTTTTTTCTGCTTTAACATTTGCAGCACTTTCATTTTCAAGTTCTTCAGCAATGGTTAATAATTTTTTAAGATCCACACCAATTAAAGATGCAGGAAGCAGGCCGAAAAATGTATATACAGAATACCTTCCGCCTACATCATCCGGGGTTGTAAATATCTTCCTGAATTTTTTTTCTTTTGCTAATTTCTCAAGTCCCGAATTTGTATCGGTAATTGCAGCAAAATTATTACCCGGGTTAGCGGCTGTTTTTGATAGGGCTTCGTAAAAGGTATAGAAAAAAGACATCGTTTCAGCGGTACCGCCCGATTTACTTGCAACAACAAATAGTGATTTCTGCAGGTTAAAATTATCAAGTATTGCTTTTACCGATTGGGGATGAGTACTGTCTAAAACGGTTAAATCAGGGTAACCTTCCTTCTTGCCGAAAGTTTTGAAAAAAACTTCGGGGGCAAGACTGCTGCCCCCCATACCAAGAAGTACAATATGATCAAAGTCTTTTCTTATCTCATCAGCAAATTTATTCAGATCATTAATATGCTTCTGCATTTCTTTGGGAAGATCAAGCCAGCCGAGACGGTTTGATAATTCTTTATCATCTCCCTTTTTCTCTTTCCATACAGTTGGATCTTTCTTCCAGACCCTTTCCACTATGTTTTTGTCATTCCATCCGGATAAACGCTTTTCTACCTTCGAAGCAATTTCAGCGGGAAGAATAAATTGTTGTGTCGAACTATTTAAGTTCATTCTTTTTCCTGTCGATTGTATTAAGCAGATCTGTAAATGAATCTGCGAATGATTTAACGCCGTCTTCGGTCAATTTTTTAGTTATTTCATCAAAGCTGATACCAAGCTCTTTCAATTTAGCCATCTGAGCTTTTGCTTCGTCAAGATTTGATTCAATCCTGCTTGCCGGCTTGCCGTGATCACGGTAAGCATCAACTGTAGCCGGGGGTAAAGTGTTAACAGTATCTTTGCCTATTAATTCTTCAACATAAAGAATATCAGAATAAGCAGGATTTTTTGTTGAAGTACTTGCCCATAATAACCTTTGTACTTTTGCGCCTTTAGCAGCAAGTTTTTTAAATCGTTCCGATCCGAATAATTCTTTAGCTTTATCATAAACAAGCTTTGCATTTGCAATAGCTATTTTAGCCTGCAGGTCGGTATTCTTAATGGCATCAAGTTTTTTATCAACTGCCGAATCAATCCTGCTTATAAAAAAACTTGCAACGGATGCCACGTGATCAAGATTTTCACCTTTGGCGGCTCTTGCTTCAAGTCCGGATATATATGCTTCAACTACATCTTCATAAAACTTCTGAGAGAAGATAAGCGTTACATTTATATTAACTCCCTCTGAGATCATCTGTTTAATTGCAGGCATTCCTTCGGTAGTGGCAGGAATTTTAATCATTAAATTAGGACGGTTAACAAGCTTAAATAATCTTCTTGCTTCATTAATTGTAGCCTCTGTATCATAAGCAAGGTCAGGAGCAACCTCAAGACTTATATAACCGTCTTGTCCATTTGTTTTATCATAAACAGGCCTTAAAGTATCTGCACCATCCTGAATATCTTTTACAGCAAGTTCAACAAAAATTTCATAAGCAGTTAAGTTTGGATTCTTTTTTACAATTTCATTAAACTGTTCATCATAATCAGTTCCGGCACCAATTGCCTTCTGGAATATTGTAGGATTTGAAGTAACGCCTCTTAAGCCGTCATTTTCAACAAGTGCTTTAAGTTCACCTTTTTTAAGCAGTCCCCTGCTTATATTGTCAAGCCATACGCTCTGTCCGAATTTCTCAAGTTCAATCAATGGATTAGCCATTTTGTATTGTCTCCCTATTTTATTTTTCTAATTTAATTACTTTATCTAATCTTCTTAAAAATCTTTCTTCCTTAATAAACCTTGCATCAACAAAAGCAGAAATGAGTTCCATTGCAAGATTTTCTCCTATAATGCGGGCGCCAAGGCAAAGCACATTCATATCGTCATGCTCTACTCCCTGCCGGGCAGAATAAGTATCGTGGCAAACACATGCACGGACACCCTTAAATTTATTAGCGGCTATACATGCGCCAACACCGCTTCCGCAAATAACAATTCCCTTATCCGCACCACTTTGAGACATAACTTCGCCCACTGCAATAGCAAAATCGGGATAATCGTCTTTTGGATCGTAAACATTATTACCAAGGTCATTAACTTCGTGTCCTGCATCTTTAAGCCACTTAACAACCTTATTTTTTAACTCAAATCCGCCGTGATCGGCTGCAATTGCTATTTTCAACATAACCTCAAAAATTTGTAGTCTTTAAAATAAGAAATCCTTCGGGAATAGTCGAATTGCGAACCTGCCTGCCGGCAGGCAGGTTGGCGAATTCAAAGAAAATAATAGACTATTCATTTATTAGATGCATATTGGAAATCACAGTTACATAAAACCAAAAGATTTTTGAGAATAAATTCCCACGTCTTCGCAAGGAGGCTGCGCCGCGATACGTCCAGGCATCAAATAAATAATGTTTGAATATTTGAAAATTGATAATTGGTTTTTATTTGGGATTTGTTTTTTGTCTTTTGGAATTTATCCCTTAAGTGCGCCATCTCTCACCTGCCGGAATAATGACTTGCCTAATTGTTTTATCACCTGCAAAAATTTAGTTTGCTTTGTGTTTCTTACTCTTAATCGTACCCGGATTGAATCCGATTACGAAAAAGATTAAGAGTATATTTTCACCATAACCATACAAGGTACATAAATGGGACTTTTAGATTTCATCATCCTTCTTGTAATTGCCGGCATCTGCGGATCAATTGCGCAGGCGCTTGTAGGATATTCAACGGGCGGCTGCCTCGTTTCAATTGCTGTTGGTTTTATCGGCGCGCTTATTGGTCCCTGGCTTGCAGGTAAGCTTGGCCTGCCGGAGCTGTTCACAATAACCATCGGTGGTACGTCTTACCCGGTTATATGGTCAATTATAGGGGCCGCACTGTTTGTTGGAATTATTAGTCTGTTTGCACCAAGGAGAAGGCTTCCTTAATCCAAAAGAGGGAAACTAAGGTGCAAAAAACCTCCCCTTTGAGGAGATTTAGAGGGGCATCCTTGATTATCACTCACCCAAAGGTTAGTTTAACATAATTATAAAAAAAATATTCTAAATTATGGGTACACATTTTAAAGGCACAAAACAGGAAATTAACGCTCTTAATGTATATATAAAACTGATGAGAGCAGCAGAATCAGTAAGTTCAAGAGTACATGCACATACTGTAGCAAAAGGGTTAACTTTAAGCCAGTTTAGTATTCTGGAAGCACTATTCCATCTCGGCCCGCTCTGCCAGAGGGAAATTGGGGATAAACTACTCAAAAGCGGCGGAAATATTACTCTTGTAGTTGATAATCTTGAGAAACAGGGACTTGTTAAGAGAGAACGAAGCGAAACTGACAGACGGTATTTTACAATTCACCTTACTAAGGATGGCAGAGCTGTTATTGAAAAACTTTTTCCTAAACATGTGGAAGCTATTGTAGAAGAATTAGGTGTTCTTAATGAAGGAGAACTTGCCGAACTTGAAAGAATGCTGAAGATTGTAGGAAAGAAAGAAAAAGTATTAAACCAAGATTAAACGGATTAAAGGATTACCAGGATAATCACTAATAAAATTATTTATTTCCCGTTAATACTTTAATCCTTCAAATCTGTGTAATTAACAGTAGTACTATCAGTTTCCTGTTAATCCTTTAATCCTATAAATCCTGGTTCAGACATTTTACAATATTGGGCAGTACCACACCTGTTTTATTAAAAAAGGATACATCTGCGTAACGGCTTATTTCGGTTTCTTCCAGGTTTACTTCAATTATATATGCCCCTGATTGTTTTGCAGTATAAATAAGCCCTGCGGCCGGAAAAACAACTGCGGAAGTTCCTGCAACAACAAACACCCCGCAGTTTTGTGCTGCTTTTTCAGCGGCTGTAAACTGATCTTCAGGCAGAAATTCACCGAACCAAACTACATCAGGGCGTATCATTCCGCCGCAGGTACATGTGGGTATTTTTGCAGTAAGATCAATTTCATTATCATATCTTTTCTTACAATCGATACAAAAATTTCTTTCAATATTTCCATGCAGCTCGTAAATTATTTTACTTCCGGCACGGCGGTGAAGGTTATCCACATTCTGTGTAACTACAATTACTTCAGGAATAATCTCCTGCATTTCAGCAATAGCTATATGCCCCGGGTTTGGCATGGATTCATGGACAATTTTTTTTCTGTATTTGTACCACTCCCATACAAGCTCTGGATTTTTCATAAAGCCTTTAAAACTGGCAAGTTCTTCCGGTTTCATTTTATTCCATATGCCGTCAACACCGCGGAATGTAGGGATGCCGCTCTCCGCAGAAATTCCTGCACCGGTAAAAAATACAACTGATGAGGCTGTTTTAAAAGTCTCAATAGTTTTCTGGTCTATCATATGTGTTTATCTAAGTGTACCTTGGTGTCCTTAGTGCCTCGGTGGTTTTTCCGGATAACCACTTAGACACTAAGGACACTTAGGAACACTAAGTAAGAATTAATCAAATAACGTTTTATTAATTTGTTCTTCCAGTTCAGGAGTGATACCGTGATTGAATAACTCTGTAGATATTAATGAAAGGTATTTTGTCCACCTTGCATCCCCTCTTACTTCAGATAATGCATTTTTATATGCATTGGTTTTTGCACTTAATTCATCCGCCTGGTAAAGAATAATTGCTTCAATAGTTTTGGGGACAACCGGTGATGCAAATTCCAGTTTGCCCTGGTGGCTTAATACAAGGTGTATAAGACAGTCTTTAAGATCATCGGGAAAACCGGGAATTTTACCGGCTTCTTCATTAATCTTCATTGCAGATATTACTATATGTCCAAGCAATTTTCCTTTATCGCTGTATTCAAACACAGTATCATATTTCAATTCTTCTGTTTTACCAAAATCATGCATCATTGCACCGCAAATAAGCAGATCGCGGTTAACCTCCGGGTGAATTTCGCACATCATGTCGCATATTTTAATTATCTCAAGTGTATGTTCAATTAACCCGTGAATATATGAATGGTGCCATGATTTTCCGGCAGGGGCAGTTGAAAATTTTTCAAAATTATCTTCATTAAAAATTATCTGCATCAATGAACGAAGGCGCAAATCCGATATTCTTTCAATCCTGTTAACAAATTCATTTTTCATTTCATCAGGATCTCTTTTAGATTTTGCCATAAAATCAAGGGGAGATACATTTTCCATGTCTTTAAGAGGCCGGATCACATTAATTTTTAACTGGGGAGTGCCCTGGTAATCATCAATTGCACCTGCTACTTTTACTATATCACCGCTCTTAATACGGGCATAAATAGTATCAAAATTTTCCCAGATGTATGAACAAATAGTAGATGTTTTATCGCCGAGATCAATAGCCAGATATTGTTTATTGCTTTTGGTCAGCCGGATTTCACATTTCCGCACAATAAAATAATGGTCAACAGGATCGCCCTTTTTCAGTATTATCAAGTCTGTTTGTGATAGCATAATAAAATTGTTTTAGTGTAACAGTAACTTAAAAAAAATGACAGTAAAAGAAAAAGTAAACATTTATCACTTTATTATTTTTCTTAATTTTATGTTGTTTCATAAAACATATAAGTAATTTGAAGAATCTGAAATCATTATTACGTAACAGTTTTCCCGGGGTTTATATATCTGTAAAGAACCTGTTTTATTTCCTTTACGGCATTTTTACAGGTAAAAAGCACCACCGGGTTATATTTGAAAAAATTTACAAAACAAATTCATGGATGGATGATGAAAGCAGATCAGGTTCAGGATCCAACCTGGAAAATACACTAAATATAAGAAGGGAACTCCCCCTTTTAGTAAAAGGATTAAATATTAAATCCTTAGTTGATATCCCCTGCGGTGATTTTTACTGGATGCAAAAAGTTAATACGGATGTTAATAGTTATACCGGGGCGGATATTGTGCCGGAATTAATAAATAACAATCAAAAACTATATGGAAATGAAAAAAGAAAATTTATACTTCTAGATTTAACTGAAGATAATCTTCCTGCAGCAGATTTGATACTCTGCAGGGATTGTCTTCCCCACCTGAGCTTTAAAAACATTTTTTCAGCAATAGACCGGATAAAAAAAAGCGGATCAGGTTACCTGCTTACATCTACATATATAAACCGTGAGTTAAACAGAGATATAGAAACCGGCTTGTTCCGCCCGCTTAATCTGCAGCTTCCCCCTTTTAATTTCCCTGAGCCGCTAAAATTAATTGAAGATAAATGTATAGATAAAAGAAAAACACTTGAAGATAAAATGCTTGGCCTATGGCAGATAAAGGATTTATAAATCAGAGGCAAGCCACTCTGGAAATATTTTATTTAATTGAATTGAAAGAATGATTCACTCCTGCTTTTCTTTTAAAATCTCAAAAATACTTTCTTTAGGAAGGTGAGCGATTACCGACCTGTTCAGCAAATCAATTGATACGGCAATAGTGCTGCCGTTTTCAGTTTCCCTTACAACTCCTATTATATCGGTAAACGGACCTTCTTTTATTCTTACTTTTACACCCGGTACTACTCCATCATGGATAAGGAAATCTGATTCATGACTTAACATTTTCCTGAGATTTTCTATCTGCCAGGCAGGAATTACAGCGGCCCTTCCCTGGTCAAAAACACACCTTACAATTGCATACTGTTCAAGTGAAGCCAGTCTTTCTTTCTCGTCGGCATAAATAAAAATATAGCCGCGCAAAACCGGTTCTGAGATTTTCTTTTTCCTGTCACTCCACTGTTTAATTTTAGTAACAACAGGAAGATAATATTGAATACCTAATGTTTCTATCTGCTCTGCAGCTTTAAATTCGTTACGGGGTTTAGTATATAATGCAAACCATGCCTTGCTGCCGGGTTCCTGAGTTTTTACATTTATCATTTATCTCTGCTGTTTAATAATTGATTTTCTTCCAACAGAATAATAAGAAAAATTTTGTTCTTCCATTTTCTCCAGGTCATACAGATTTCTGCCGTCAAAAATAACAGGCTGTTTAAGAGTTTCTTTAATTTTGTTAAAATCGGGATTTCTGAATTCATTCCATTCCGTTACAATTATTAAGGCATCGGCACCGGATAAGGCTTCATAGGAAGAAGATGTATATTGTATTGAATCACCAATCATTAATTTGGTAGTCTCAATAGCTTCCGGGTCATAAGCAGTAACCGTAGCGCCTCCTTTAATAAGCCTGGCTATAAGTTTTATTGAAGGAGCTTCACGTACATCATCGGTATTGGGCTTAAATGCAAGGCCCCATAAAGCAAAATGCTTCCCGGATAAATTATTATTATAATGTTCAGATATTTTATTAAAGAAAATATTTACCTGGTTATTATTAACCTCATATACTGATTTAAGAATTTTAAAATCGTACTTATTCTCATTTGCCGTATTAATAAGGGCTATAACATCTTTAGGGAAACATGAACCGCCGTAACCAACTCCGGGGAACAAAAATCTTTTTCCTATTCTTGAATCAGAGCCTATTCCAATTCGTACCTTGTCAACCTCAGCTCCCGTCAGCTCGCAAAGATTTGCTATTTCATTCATAAAGGAAATTTTTGTCGCCAGGAAAGAATTTGCTGCATACTTGGTCATTTCAGCAGACCGTACATCCATAAAATATATTGGGTTACCTGACCGGACAAAAGGTTCATATAGTTCATTAAGCAGTTCCATCGATTTTTTATTTTTTGTTCCAATAACAACTCTTTCCGGTTTCATAAAATCTTCCACAGCTATTCCCTCACGCAGAAACTCGGGATTTGAAGCAACATCAAAATCAAAATCAGGCGCATGTTTTTTAATTTCAGCAGTTACCTTTTCGGCAGTCCCTACGGGAACGGTGCTTTTATCAACAATTACTTTATAACCAATGGCGGGTTCTTTGGCAAAAAGTTTGCCCAGTTCATCAGCAACGCCAAGTACATACTGAAGATCGGCTGCTCCGTCACCCCCCTGCGGTGTGGGGAGACAAAGGAATATAATATCGGATTTTTTTACCGCTTCATTAATATCTGAAGTAAACGACAGCCTTTTTTTACTAAGATTTCTTTCAAAAAGAATTTCAAGACCGGGTTCATAAATAGGAATAATCCCCTTTTTCATGCCTTCAATTTTTGAAGAATTATTATCAACACATATTACACTATTTCCGGTTTCTGCAAAACATGTACCTGTAACCAGGCCTACATAACCGGTTCCAACAATAGCTATATTCAATTAATACTCCTGATATTTTTGTTGCAAAATATAACAAAGCAAAATGGATTTTGGAATTCGGATTTACGATTTCAGATTTATATCAAAAAAAGATGGATAAAGAAAAATAGTATGATTAGAATACTAATTAAGTGCGGATTTGATGTTACCGCATAATACATCAATATCAACAGGCTTTTGAAGTACAGATCTGATCCCGAAATCCTCATATGCGGCTTTAATTTCGTCGGCTATTGTGGTTACAATGGCAATTACGGGTATTTTAAGCGATCCCTCCCGGCGCAGAGTTTCCAGGAGCTGGATTCCGTTCATCAGGGGCATCTCATGATCGGTAATTATAAGTGACGGTGATTTTTTTGCGATAACTTCAATAGCTTCAAAACCGTTATCTGCAAGTAAAATATTAAATGAAGGAAAGTATTTTTTTAGTATCTTTTCAAAAAGTACTTTATCCGCCGGATTGTTTTCTACAACCAGGATCGTATTTAATGAACAGGGTACTGTAAAATGAAATTCGCTGCCTTCCCCCTGTTCGGAATAAAACCAGATCTGACCGCTATGTTTATCAATTATCTCTTTAACTAAAGATAAACCCAGACCGGTTCCTTTTTCTCCTTTAGTTCCTTCAGTTGAAAACATTTTTTCAATCTTAAATAACTTTGCTTTATTCACATCTGAAATTCCGGTACCATAATCCTTAACTATAAATTCAATAAACTCATCATTAAAAATATCTGCTCCAACATCTATGGTTTTATTCTCTGCAGAAAATTTTATGGCATTGCTTAAAAGATTTGTAACCACCTGTGTAACTAATCTTTCATCAGCCTGTATGTACAGATTTTCATCAACATTAACTTTTATATCCAGGTTCTTTCTTATTGCATTACCTGTAAGGGATGAAATACAATTATAAACAAGTGTCTGCGCATTTAACCTTTGCGGTTCAACTTTAATCCGGCCTGTCTGCAGGCGGGTCCAGTCTAAAAGATAATTTATAAGCTGAAGCTGGTTTTGTGATGAATCATAAATATATGTAAGATACTCATGTCTTTCTGCAGGAGAAAGGTTTGATTCACTGATAAGTATCTCAGAAAAACCAAGTATGCTTGTAAATGGAGCTCTTAAATCATGTGAAAGAATAGAAATAAATTTGTCTTTAGATTCATTTGTTTGCTTAAGTATATCCAGGTTTACTTTTAACTTCTCTTCCTCTTCTTTAATAACTGTAATATCAGTTACTATTCCATTAATAATATTTACTTTCCCTGTTTCATCCCTTTTTACAGTCAGGTATTCATTAAGCCAGATTATCTTTTTGTCTTTACGGAAAATCCTGTATACAATATTAGTGGTAAGGCGCTGAGTATCATTTACAAAATCAAATAAGTTTTTCTTGAAATGCGGAAGATCGTCTTCAATGATTATTGCCATTCCCCTCCCTGGCAGGCTTAGAACTTCGCCGGGAGAATAACCTGTAACACTTGCAATATTCTGTGAGTATGAAATTTTTTCTTCTGTACCCTCTTTAACCGAAGACCAGAAAAAAACGTTTGGAATGTTATTTATAAGTTTATCATCCAAATTATTCTGCAATGAAAATTCAGGAAATGCAGGCATATTATCTGTCAACGCTATTTTGGAATGAGAATCTTTTGCAGATTTGTTCATATTTTTAATTTGTTAAGCTTAATAAAGCTAATATAATAAATATGAGTATTTAAAAAAAAGAATAATATGAGGTTTTGGATAAAAATAGCATGATTTCATCCTGTCCAAATTATCACGGATAACACCTCGATTCAGAGCAGCCTCACCTGTTATCCCGCAAGCATAATAACAGTCGCTTCCCCCAGCCTGCCGTCTGGCAGGTTATCTAATCGAGAGCAAAATGCACCGGCTTGCCGGCAGTCTGCTGCAAAACACCTTTCCATCACACGATTGAGCTTTTAAACTTGACAGGATAACTTTCTTTAATTATATTTGAAACGAACATAACGAACATTTCGGATAAAACGGACACACAATGAAAGAGACATATATTACTACCAGGGATGCAGCAGGCCTGTTAGGCGTAACTGAAACTACTATTAAAAGGTGGACTGACAGTAATCGTCTTAAATGCGTAAAGACTCTTGGAGGCCACAGAAAATATCTGATGAAGGATATTGAGGAGTTTGCCCGCGAAAACAAAATAATAATCAGCGGTGTAACTCCGCCGGTAAAAAAAGAATACATGGAAAGACTTGGTTACGCTGTTTTTACTAAAAATCAGGATCAGATTATAGAGATAATACTTAATGAGTCCCTTAAAGGAAACCGTGACAGTTTATTTGATTTATTTATGTACCTGACAAAAAACAGGGTTAAATTCAGTAACCTGGTAGATGAAATAGTGCATCCTGTGATGGAAATAATCGGTGATATGTGGCATAAAAATCAGATTGATATAGAACAGGAACATCTTGCTTCAGATACAATAAAGAATTCGTTATCAAGATTAGTTGTTCATCTTCCGCATCAGAGAAAAAATAACACAAAAGTAATTTGTGCATGCTCTGAGGGAGAATATCATGATATGGGACTCCAGGCTCTGGCATATGATCTTGAGTTAAAAGGATATGCGCTGCATTTCCTGGGTGCTAATACGCCGTTCAGGTCAATTGTAAAAGCAGTTACAAACGAAAAACCAAAATATGTTTTGGTTTCAGCAACTTACCCTTCAATATCGCAGGAAGAATTTATACAGGGTATTAAGAAAACCGCAAAAGCGGCTAAGGCTAATGATGCAAAACTGCTTGTAGGCGGAAGATTTGCTCAGAACTTTGACAAGGGCACTCTTGGCTGCGATGCTATTATGAATTCAATAAAAGAAATTAATTCGTACTTAAACAAATAATAAAATAACATAAACAAAAGGAAGAAATATGAAATCGATAAACTTAGTTACTCAAATACTTATTATCGTCGGCGGACTAAACTGGGGCCTTGTAGGCTTATTTGGTTTTGACCTTGTCGCTGCAATCTTTGGCGATATGAGCATGCTTAGCAGGCTTGTGTATACACTTGTTGGTATCTCGGCTGCATACCAGTTATTTAGAATAAAAGATGTTAGTAAATAATAAAAAAAGAAACCTGTTATAATAAAACAGAGATTAGGAGAAAAAAAATGAAAAAGATGTTCATGTTAATAGTTACTGCTTTGCTTCTTACTCCTTCAATAACCTCAGCACAGGATACTAAATTCGGCCTCGGCTGGTATTCTTTATCTGCCCCTGTCGGAGGACGTGTCTGGTTCAACCCTAACATTGGTGTTGATTTAGGTTTAGGTTATGCAGATAAAAATGTACTTAACAGTGAGAATGACAGATTCCATATAAATCTGGGTGTAGTATTTAATGCAGTTAGAGCCGGAGATGTAAATTTCTTCATCCGTCCCGGTATTGAATTTCAGACAAATGCAAGAACAGTGGGATCTGAAATTAAATCAAAAATGATAGTTACTGCAGATCTTGGCGCCGAATGGTTTGTCACAGATCAGTTTTCTCTTTCGGTTGGCCACGGCCTGCAGTTTGAACAGTTAAGTGATGCAAGTGATGACAGTAAATGGGGAATTTCAGCATTACGTGCTTTAAGCTTTAATAATGTTGGATTCCATTTTTACTTTAATTAAAAAAAGAACATACGATGCCATTCTGATACACTTTTATATCAGAATGGTTCGTATTTTATTATATGAATATTGGGGCATACGTTGAAAAACAGAAATAAGATCCGTGAAATATTTATTACTGTACTGCTTCTTACAATAAGCAGTGCAGATGCCCAAAACACAGGAACCGGTATTATAACCGGAAAAGTTATTGAGGCATCAACAAAGCAGCCTGTTATTGGGGCTAACGTTATTGTTATTGGAACAGACCAGGGAGCTGCTACAGATGCGGCTGGAAATTTTAGGATTGAAAATGTTCCTGCTAATGAATACCAGGTAAGGGCATCAGCAATTGGTTATGATTCTGAAACAAAAGCCGATGTTGTTGTAAATCCAACAAGGCCGGTTGTGCTGGAGTTTGAACTGAAGGAAAAGGTTATTGAGCTTGAGGGGGTTGTAATTGAATCCGGTTATTTTTCAAAAGACCCCGCTTTAGTAAATAGTACAAAAAGTTTCAGTTATGAAGAAATAAGAAGAGCACCCGGCGGTTTTGAGGACGTTATAAGAGCTTTATCGGTTTTACCCGGCGTAGGACAGGCAGAGCCCGGAAGAAATGACCTGATGGTTAGAGGGGGTGCCCCTTCGGAAAATCTTTACCTTCTTGATGGTATTGAGGTACAAAACATTAATCATTTCGGGACTCAGGGGGCAACCGGCGGACCGCTTAGTTATATCAATCTGGATTTTGTAAAAGGGACTACTTTTTCCACAGGAGGATTTCCTGTTTTATACGGGGATAAAATTTCATCTGTATTAAGTATAGATCTGCGGGACGGAAGAAATGACCGGCTTGGCGGGAAAGCTACAGTTTCGGCTACCCAATTCGGATTAAATCTGGAGGGGCCGCTTAACAACAGCAGCAGTTTTATTTTTTCTGCAAGAAGAAGTTATCTTGATTTTATATTTAAAGCCGCCGATTTTGGCTTTGTACCTGAATATTATGACCTTCTGACAAAATTTAACTATAGTATAGATAATAACAATTCATTATCATTCCTCTTTACAGGTGCATTTGATAATGTGCGCTATTTTAATGATACTGAGGAACAACGCTATGATAATTCCAGGGTTCTTGGCAGTGATCAGACACAGTATGTTACAGGTATAAGCTACAGGCATCTTTTTAATAACGGGTTTTTTAATCTCTCCTTAAGCAGAAATTTTGTTGATTATGATACTCAACAGCGTGATACTCTGCTGAATCCTCTATTTAAAAACATTTCAAGGGAACAGGTAAATTCATTAAGAGGTGATGCGGTTTATAAATTATTCCGGGCGTCTGAAATTAATTTTGGAGCTAAGGTTGAGTATATAAAATTTAAGGCTGATGTACTTATACCCACTTTCTTAACGTCTTTCGGTGATACCCTCCCGAATACTGAAATAGATAATGAAGACAACTTCTATAAGTCTTCAGCATATTTAAATTTTAATACTACATTTTTTGGAAGGCTCTCTGCAAACCTTGGAGTACGTGGTGATTATTTTAATCCAATTGAAAAAAAGTTTTATATAAGTCCGAGATTTTCCGTTTCATACAGGTTTACAGATTTAACAAGCATAAACTTCAGCACCGGCATCTA
>JAWOJF010000175.1:0-10517 GCA_046481785.1 Ignavibacteriaceae bacterium
AAAGGATCCTGTGCTGCACGTACAGGGAGGTAAGAGTAAATTAAGATTAAAACCGGGAAAAATACCAACAGCATCAACCCTATTTTATTAAAAGCTTTTTTATTAAATCCATGTTTAAGAAAAAATAAATATGCCGTTCCCGGAAGTATAAGCAGCATTGTCATATGGTTTGTAAATCCTAAAGCAAGTACAACAGAAAATACAAGCCATTGTTTAAGATCATTATCTTTTTTCAGGTATGCTTTTAATAGTAAAAAAACTGTGAAAGTTATCAGAAAAATATGAAGCGAGTATACTTCAACTGAAGTACTTTGAAACCAGAACGTTTTACTAAATGCCAGTATTAATGCTCCCGCAATAATTGCCGTAACTTTTTTCATTTCCGGAAGCTCTGCCGTAATTGAAGGTTCTTCTCTTTTCCTTTTATCTTTTTTTGAAATGACTTTTTTGTGTTTGAACTGATTGACATTTTCAAGCAGTAATTTTGCAGTAACAACAAACACAAAAACACCTGACGTACACCAAAGTGCCGCAAGAATATTTAATTTATAAATCATTGAAAAGGGGAGGGGGATGAGCGAAAACAAATACCCTGTTAATGTAAATAGCGGGTATCCCGTTGGATGAGCAATACCAGGCATTGCCTGTACCGCTGCCAGTTCACCGGAATCAATTTGTATAACTGATGGGGCAAGAGTAATCAGATAAATTATAAATACTGCAGCGGAAATAACAATCAGATAATATTTTTTTAATATTTCCAAAATCTACCTGCCCAGGTATTTTTCAAAAAATGACTGGTTAGACCTCATCGTTTTGAGTATCTCATTCTGTAATATACCGGGAGAACTTAATCTTAAATACATAGAGAGTGTCTTTAATTTTTTTTCATCTGCAGGCAGAATAGTAGTTAAAGTATTAAACATACTTTGGTTAAGAAGCTCAAGGTTTTTCAGGAATACAAAATTTGTGCTTAATACTTCAAGCCCGGAATAAGAGGCATTATGTGTAATTATTTTGGATATTATCTGTGTAGTATTTTCTCCCGAACATAACAAAAACATTTCAGGCTCTGATAGAACCAGGTATTGAAGAATAAAATCGATATCTGTAATACCACCCCGGCCCTTCTTCAGATTAATTGTTTTTGCAATAGATGAGCTTTGAGGATAGGTTTTTTTTCTCATATCGAAGATATCTTTTTTTATCCGGGTTTTATCTTCAATCCTTATCCTTTTATCGATAACATCAAGAAATTTATTATATAATTTTTTATCACCGCATACAAAACTCATTTTACAAAAAGCCTGAAGCTCCCATATCCGGGCGCGGTTATAAAGATACTGCTCATAATTTTTCATATCCCATGCAAGCCAACTGCTTTTACCTTCGGGGCGCAGACGGCAGTCAATTTCAAAAGGTTTGAAATCCTCTTTTAATTTCAAAAACAATGACTGGAAATATTTCTGAATATTTATGGATGCAGATAGTTTATCTGCAACAAATATAATATCAACATCCGACCCAAAAGAAAGATCTCCGCTGCCAAAGCTGCCTAAAGCAGCAATAAATACCTCAGATTTTATTTTTTTATATAAATTAATTGAGTCTGTATGCTGTGTGATTCTCTCTTTAAAATAGATAGTTAAACTTTTTGAAACTTCTGCTGCTGTAACCAGCTTTAAGGTAAACTGAACAAGCAGCATAAATGTTACCTTTTTTGTGGAGTACCTGCCAATATTCTTATCGGTAAGTTTTTCGAATACCTTCCTGGTTAAAAAATTTTCCCTTAGTTCCTCATCTTCTGCAAAAATATCAACCGCCCTTTGTGAAAATTCACAAACCATCAAGAAGGATTCAAAAAATTTGATATTCGAAAATTCCTTATACCAGATGGAAGGAAAACTTTCGGCACGTATAACACGGGCAAAATTCTGAAGTATAATATCGGGGTTTGAACTTTTCCTGAGATATTTCAGCAATGTATTCTCTATTAAAAGAAAAGACTCGGTAGTATCTTTATCAAACTGACGCTGGCCAAGGATGCCCTTTCCTTCACGAAGATAAAGCAGGTCTTTCTCTGCCCTGGATTTATTGTCAAAGGCAACTGCCGGTTTTTCTTTTATACTATTTTCTGGTTTTTCACCCATAATTGACGAATAAATGTCTGAAACAGAATTCCTTAATTCCTTAAGCTTTGCATTAAATTCAGAAGTTTTTTTAAAGCCAAGATAAGAGATTAATCTTTCAAGTGTTTCACCTTTTTCAGGTATAGTATGGGTCTGTTTGTCATTCATTAATTGGAGGAAATGTTCAATCTTTCTAAAAAATATATATGCTGTTTGCAGACGGTCAGACTCCCCGCCGGTTAATAATTTTGCTTCTTCTAATTTTTCTATCGCCTGCAGTGTATTGGGAGTTCTTATTGATTTATATTTACCTCCGTAAATAAGCTGCAAAGCCTGCACTGAAAATTCAATATCCCTGATTCCTCCCGCAGATAACTTTATGTTCCCATCACCGTCTAACTTTTTTTCAATACTTAACTTTAATCTTTTAATTTGCTCAGTAGGAGAGATTAGAAAGGATGAAGGGTATATGAAGGGGGACAGGTAATTAATAAATCTATCATAAAGAGTGTTATCTCCTGAGATAAAAGAGGATTTTATCAGCATCTGTTTCTCCCAGTCCTCACCCCGGCTTTCATAGTAGTTTAAATAATATTCAATTGTACGTGCAAGTGACGAATTTCTTCCATCGGGGCGCAGCCGGAAATCAACTCTGTATATATATCCGCCGCCTGTTATTGAAGCAGCACTTTCAATAAACAGGTATATTGCCTCAATTAAAATCTCCTGGTATGTTTTATTTATTTTAATTTTATCTTTACCATTAAAAGAATACAGGGGCGCTTCATCTTCATCATAAAATATCATCAGGTCAATATCGGAGCTGAAGTTTAATTCATTTCCGCCAAGCTTTCCCAGTGCAAGCAGTACGTACTTCCTGTCAGGATTAGCTATGCTATATTTTTTTATTACTTCTTCATAGCAGATTGTAAAAAGTTCAGAAGTCAGCACTCTTGCAAGTATGGAGAGTTCATTTGTTATCTCCACAAGGGGTGTCTTAACAAAAATATCTTTTGAACCTATCCTGAGTGTCTCTTTCCTTTTAACAGCTCGAAGCATATTTAATTTTGCACTGAAAGATTTATAAGCTGAAATCAGCTTTTTCACTGATTCAGTAAGTTCCTGTTCATTAAGTTTTTCTTTAAGTCGGGAAGGATTAACGATCCAGTAAAAATATTCAGGATTACGTACAAGTATATCGGCTAAATAATTACTTGATGCAGATAATGAAACAAGCAGTTCAACATAATGGGGATAGATAATACAATCATTGAAGAATGATATCTTATCATGCATACCGAGGATTATCCTCAACATGTTGGATTCGACAATCCGTGAAACATATCTTCCGGAAATTTCATTTTCAAATAAAGAAATTAATTTCTCAAATGATTCCGGAGAAATATAACCTGCCGAAACCTCAGCCAGTTCCTTAATAAATTCTTCAGAAAGCTTTCTTTTTTTATCTGCTGCACTCAAATCGGGGATTAAGCCTTTTTAATATTATAAATACTTTTTAGGACAAATTAAAATAAAACAATATCTGGTAAAAATTCATTATGCCTTCCAAATGTATTGAAAATATTAAAATTTAGCCCCAAAAACCGCCAATTAATGCCTTGAAAAAACCAATTTCCTCCCGATTTCGAAAAAAACAAAGGAAAGTTTAATCCTTATACTTTTCACTAAAAGAAAACCACTTACTGCCGATAATGAGATAGCAAAGCATAATCTGCTGGTGTTATGACGGTAGATTAAGGGGTGTTACGGCAAGGGGCTTAAAACTAAAACTATTGAGTGACTTAAAAATATTTACTGTTATGAAAACACTATTAATAATACTGTTTCCTTTTTTACTGGTAGCCCAGGATTCAACTTCAAGCAAATTTTACTATATGGCTTCCTCCATTTTGTACGGTATAACAGCCGGAATTGGGGAAGGTTATAGGGTTGAATACGAGCAGGGGGGACATATAAGCGCCAGCAAACAAGAATTAAACGCCAAATGGCACAATTGGAAACTTGCCAGCGCTCCCTTTATTGTAGGTACCGGTTACACTGTGGCTTTAAACTCAGGGCTTGATATACCCAGAGCATTTAGAGGCCTTTTTACTTCGGCAGTATTGGCATGGATCAGTCATGATATTGCTTATAATGCCACAAGAAAATTAGATATTTTCAGGAGAGCTGACTCACCCGCAATTACCGAGATGAATTTTTCGATTAAGCTTGTGGTTTTGGGTGGGGTGTTACTGCTGGAATATCTCCTGGACTGACCGGGACTTCTCCTGGTTAGTCAGATGTAATGACAATGCTAGATTATTAACCGGGTAAACTTCGGATAGCTAGGCTGATTCTTTAATTTAGCAGTTGAATCATCAGACTCTGGTTTATCGCCGTTTCCAACCCTTTTTTATTATCTTTTTTACTCTTTTATTACAAATAAAACCGCTGTAATCCCCGTCTTACAATGAAACTCAATCAATACTAAAATTGTTTAAGCAGTATATCTGGTTTTCAGGATTAAATATTGTCTTAATTCTGCAAAATCCGTATAACCATCTCTTTTAGATAATCCTGAGAATGCAGGTCATTATTGCATTTCAGGGTGTCTATATGTAATTTTAAACTCAATATATACCTACGGAGAAACAATTTAAATGTTAAACATAATCAAGAAGATTTTTGGTGATAAGCATTCGAAAGATGTAAAGGAGCTATGGCCGATAGTTGCAGAAATAAATGAAGAATATGAAAAAATAAAAGATATTACAGATGATGAATTAATAGCAAAAACTGCTGAGTTCAGGCAAAAAATAGAAGAATTCACCGCTGAACTTAAGGGGAGAATAGAAGACCTGAAAACCCGCCTTCAATCAGATGAGGATTTTGACAGGAATACGGCTTATGATGAACTTGAAAAACTTGAAGATGAATTAAATGAGCAGTATGAAGAGATACTTGACCAATTATTGCCGGAAGCTTATGCGGTTGTAAAAATTACCTGTCAGAGATTAGTTGGAAAAAGCTGGATGGTTGCAGGAAATAAAATTACCTGGGATATGGTTCCTTATGATGTTCAGCTTATGGGCGGTGTGGTTCTTCACCAGGGTAGAATTGCAGAAATGGCTACAGGTGAAGGAAAAACACTTGTAGCAAGCCTGCCGATGTACTTAAACGCTTTAACCGGCAGGGGAGTTCATCTTGTTACAGTTAACGATTACCTTGCTTTGCGTGATTCCGAATGGATGGGTGAAATTTTTAAATTTCACAATCTTACTGTTGGTGTCATTCTTAATACAATGAATTCTGAACAAAGAAGACAGCAATACGCCTGCGATATTACATATGGTACAAATAATGAATTCGGTTTTGATTATCTGCGTGATAATATGGCCGTTGATATGGAATTCCAGGTTCAGCGGAAACATAATTATGCAATTGTGGATGAGGTTGACTCAGTACTTATAGATGAAGCCAGAACACCATTAATTATTTCGGGCCCGGTTGAAGTTGATGATCAAAAATTTAATGAAATGAAGCCGCGCGTTGAAAAGCTTTACCGGCTTCAGTCGGCTTTAGTGGCTAAGCTAGTGGCTGATGCTGAAACCATGCTGAACAATGGTGACGGCAAAAGTGATACTGAAGCAGGTATACTGCTGTTAAGAGCACATCGCGGGCTGCCTAAAAGCAACCGTCTCTCAAAGGTTTTATCCGAACCAAACTACAAAAAGTTAATGAATTCGACAGAGATGGAGTTCCTCAGGGAAAAAGCAAAAAACATGTATGTAATTGACGATGAGCTTTATTTTGTAATTGATGAAAAGAATAATACTCTGGACCTTACTGAAAAGGGGAGGGAAGAACTTTCCAAAGGCAGCGGCTTTGAGAAGGACTTTTTTATACTTCCCGATCTTGGTACAGAAATAAGCAAATTTGAAAATGATCCTGATCATACCGATGAAGAAAAAATTAAAATGAAGGATGTTTTATACCAGAAATATTCCGAGGCAAGCGACAGGATCCATACTATTCACCAATTACTTAAAGCGTATACTTTGTTTGAAAAAGATGTTGAATATGTAATTACCGAAGAAGGAAAAATTGCTATAGTTGATGAATTTACCGGGCGTGTTCTTCCGGGAAGAAGATACTCTGATGGCCTGCACCAGGCAATTGAAGCTAAAGAAAATGTAAAAGTAGAGCGAGATACACAGACTCTTGCTACTATTACTTTGCAGAATTATTTCAGGATGTATAATAAACTTGCCGGAATGACAGGTACCGCAGAAACTGAAGAGGGTGAATTCTTCCAGATATACAAACTTGAAGTTGTTGTTATACCTACTAACAAGCCGGTTGTAAGGGATGATCAGGATGATGCCGTTTACAGAACTAAACGTGAAAAATATAATGCTGTAATAGAAAAACTTGAAGAACTGCGTAAAGAAGGAAGGCCTGTTCTTATGGGCACTACTTCTGTTGAAGTTTCCGAGACAATAAGCAGAATGTTAAAACGAAAGGGAGTTCCTCATAATGTTTTAAATGCAAAGCAGCATCAGCGCGAAGCTGATGTTGTTGCTCATGCCGGCGAAGCAGGTGCAATAACTATTGCTACCAATATGGCAGGCCGTGGAACCGATATTAAGCTTGGTGCAGGCGTTAAAGATAAGGGCGGTTTATTTATTCTCGGAACTGAACGTCATGAATCAAGAAGAATTGACAGGCAGCTTCGAGGGCGTTCAGGAAGGCAGGGAGATCCCGGTACCACTAAATTTTATCTCTCGCTTGAAGATGATTTGATGAGGCTTTTCGGCAGTGACAGAATTTCTTCCGTTATGACAAGAATGGGAATACAGGAAGGTGAAGTAATTCAACATCCGCTTATAACAAAATCGGTTGAAAGAGCTCAGAAAAAAGTTGAAGAGAATAACTTTTCTATAAGAAAAAGACTGCTTGAATATGATGATACAATGAATCAGCAGCGTGAAGTTATTTATACCCGCAGACACAGGGCTTTGCAGGGTGACAGGTTAAAAGGAGAAATTTTTGACCAGCTTGATGAATATGTTTCCGAGGTGATAGATAATCATTTTGATAATGCTGATGCTATAGGATTAAAAGAAGAACTTATGCATAATCTTCTTGTTGATATTTCCATTCCTGCAGAGGAGTTTGAGTCGCTGGGTAAAGACGGCCTGAAGGATAAAATAGTTGAGGCAGCAAAGGATTTCTATCATAAAAAAGAAGAGATGTTAGGTTCAGATCTTATGGCACGGCTTGAGCGTTATGCTGTTCTAAGTGTTATTGACCATAAGTGGAAAGAGCATCTCCGTGAAATGGATGATCTGAAGGAAGGCATTGGTTTGCGTGCCTATGGACAAAAAGACCCGCTTGTAGAATATAAAGGAGAAGCATTTAAGTTATTTGTTCAGCTTCTTGGCCAAATCAGGACGGATGTAGTCAGCTTTGCGTTTAAATTCTGGCCTCAGGCTCCGGAGGAAGTCCAAAACAAGAGAAGAAAGCCTGTAAGCAGCAGAATAACAGAAAGCAAACAGAGTGTAGATAATATCGGATATTCTTCAAGGCCTGCGGGCAGCCAGCCTGGTGCGGCTCAGGCCGGTAAGCCTGCCCCTGTTCACGTTGAAGATAAAGTGGGAAGAAATGATCCTTGTCCCTGCGGTAGCGGTAAAAAATATAAACACTGTCACGGCAAATAATAGAAAGGGCTCTTATGAAAAAAATTGAAGCTATAATCCGCCCATTTAAATTAGATGAAGTTAAAGAAGCACTTGTTGAAGAAGGAGTAAGAGGCCTTACTATTACTGAGGTGAGAGGCTACGGCAGACAAAAAGGCCATACTGAAACATACAGAGGCAGTGAATACCGGATTGAGTTTATCCCCAAAATAAAAATTGAAGTTGTTGTTGAAGATGAACAGCTTGACAAAGTTCTTGATGCAGTTTTAAGAACTGCTAAAACAGGGCAGGTTGGAGATGGTAAGATCTTTATTTCTGATATTAAAGATGTTGTAAGAATCAGAACGGAAGAATCGGGTGCGTCGGCTCTGTAAAATATTTTACCTTTCGCTTTATTTGAATCTTTTATAGCTTCTCTTATGAATTTTTTCATGAATTTACTACGTAAATACATAATTGTATTATTTTTACCCGCAATATTAGTAACCGGTTGCGGAGTATGGGAAGATTTTACCACATACTTTAACCTTTATTATAATACATTAGACACCTTCGAAGAGGCTGAAAAAGCAATTTATGAGCAGGAGAGGGAACTTTTTTCAACTGAAGAGCTGCAGGTGCCGGGAAGTGCTGCCCAGCTTCTTAATAAGGTAGTTGAAAAATCTTCAAAGATACTTCAGTTTCATGCCAACTCCTCTTTTGTTGATAATGCATTAATAATGCTTGGGAAAGCATTTTATTATCAAAAAAATTACCAAAAAGCACTTAGGAAATTCCAGGAGATGATTGCAACCCAGCCCGAAAGTGATTTAATTCTGGAAACTCAATTATGGATCGGCAAATCCCATATGAGATTAAAGGATTCTGAAGATGGTCTTGCAACTCTTCAGGCTGTTCTTGATACGGCAATAATTGAAGGTGCAGATGATATCATTAAGGATGCATTTGTAGAAATAATAGTTTACCAGATATCAACTGAAAATTATGCTGATGCTGTAAATACTTCCAAAAATTTTAAGGAAATTACTGATAGTGACGAAACAAAAGCTGAAATTTCTTACCAGCTTGGCAAATTATACCTGGAAATAGATGATATTGAAAATGCTATCGCATCTTTAAGAGAAGTAAATGATTATTCACCTGTTTATGAAATAGAAGTGCATGCTAATATTGAACTGGCAAAAGTTCTCAGGAGAGCAGAACAGGCAGAAGAGGCTTTAGCTATACTTGAAGATATGGGGGACGAAAACAAATATCTTGAGGACTACAGCGAAATTGATCTTGAAACCGGTTTAACATTAATTGAACTGGAAAGATATGATGAGGCTCTTGAACTTTTAACTTATGTTGATACTACATATGCAGCAACTCAGTTTTCCGGCATAGCTAAATTTAAAAAAGGCGAGTTATACGAATACCAGTTTAAAAATTTTGACAGCGCCGCAGTTTATTATAACAAATCCATGGGCGGGGTAACACCACCCGAGATTATTGTGGCAGCCAACTCTAAAGGGCAGAAGTTCAGGAAATATCAGAACCTTCTTTCTAATTTTTCTGAAAATGAGCTGAAGCTAAGCTATGTATTAAACCCGGATCTGTTTATCCAGGATTCTATTATTTATTATGACAGCCTGAAAGAAGCAATGGAATATGCTGAAGCTGAAAAAGAATTAGGTGAAATGCGCGAAAACCTTGAACAAACTATAGCTGAAATTAATCTTGCTAAAAGGGATACTGCATTAATAGCCGACAGCTTAGCCAGGCTTGACAGCCTTGCAAGAGTTGACAGCTTAGCCAGAGTTGACAGCTTAGCCAGGATTGACTCTCTCTTTGGGTTTGATAGTATTGCCCGAAATGATTTTATACGAGACCGGGATACGGCAAATTTAAGGGATAACAGGCAGCCGCCAGGACTCTCAGATTTGCAGCCGCAGGCAGCCGCAGCACCTGTTGATAAGAATGCTCCTGTAAGGCCAAATATTTCCGCAGATTCTATCAGGAGTATACTAGTAAAAAACAAGTTTGAACTGGCAAATCTTTTCTTTACCGAATTCGATCTTCCAGATTCTGCTTATGTTTATTACACAGATATTATTGAAAACTCTCCGCAGTCTCCCTACTATGCCCGATCATTATTCGGCCTTGGCAGTTATTATGAGTCAGTAAATGAGAATGAAAAAGCCGATAGTATTTTTAATGTTATATATAATAATTATAAAGGCGAGCAAATTGTTAACGCCGTTGCAACTAAATTGAAAAAACCAACCATCGATCTTGAGTATGATCCGGCAAAAGATCTTTATACTGAAGCTGAAAAACTGATGATTAATGAGAATTATGGTGAGTCACTTACTAAATTTCTGGATATTTACAATGGTTATCCACAATCGGAATATGCTCCTAAAGCCTTGTATGCGGGAGGATGGATTCTTGAAAACGAATTAAAACTTTATGATTCTGCCGCCGTGGTGTATGATTCTGTTTTATCTCAGTATCCCAAAACTGTTTATGCCTCCTCCGTTATGTCTAAGGTTAAGGTGTACAACCAGAATCGTGAGAGAAAAAGACTGGCTATGATAGATTCTTTAAGAGCTTTGGGGTTACTTCCCGATTCATTACAGACAGATTCATTGAGAGCAGATTCACTGGCTGCCGATTCATTGTCATTTGACGGATATCAAACTGATTC
>JAWOJF010000202.1:0-38929 GCA_046481785.1 Ignavibacteriaceae bacterium
TTTTTTCAAAAGCCTCAAAAAACTCGGGCCGGCAGTCCGGGTATCCGGATGAATCTTCATAAACAGCCCCCATAAAAACTGCGCCGGCATTAAGAACCTCTGCCCAGCTTACACATGCAGCAAGTATATTGGCATTCCTGAAAGGGACATAAGATGAAGGGATTTCCTTACTCTTCAGGTCAGCCCGGCTAACTTCAATATTTCTATCTGTTAAAGAAGAACCGCCTATCTTTTTAAGATGTACAAAATCTATAACCAGTCTTTTTTCAACATTATAATGATCTGCTATATCATGAAACGCTTTCAGTTCCCTGTTTTCAGTCCTTTGTCCATAATTTATATGGATAAATGCGGGCTTAAAATCATTAACTGCAATGGCTGCAGTAACACAACTATCCATCCCGCCGCTTACAGCTACTACTGCAATGTTGTTTTTCATATTTATGTTATTTGGGTAAGTAAATTTTGAAATTCAGGCTGATATATTTTTAGCCTTCCAAATATTTCCATGGCATCTCCGGCATCATAAGTATGTGACATGATATTCCGGTCATTTAACATATCCAGCCAAACTTCTTCATTGTTTATTAGATTTATCTTATAAGCTGATCTTATACAGGATTTAGGGGAATTGCATTTTATTCCCTCATCCAATAATATCTGCTGCAAATATTTCCATGAAATCTCAAAACAAAACTCGAAATACTGTATACAGCCTGCTTTATAAACATCGTTGTCTGCAACATTATTTAATGCTGCACTTAACTGAAGCACCACCTTATTAAGATATTCTTTTAACAACTCTTTTCACTCATAAAGCACTAAGTAATTTTTTAAAGGCACGTGAACCAAATAAAATCACTTTATATCCTTCCAGGTTTTCAGAAAATTCAGTTAATTGATTTTTAATCATCTTAATGATTTCCTGCTCCCGGCCTGCTGGCTTATCCATACTAAACCCATATAAAACATACTAAATATAGGTAATTTCAGGTAGACAATGAAGAGGAGAGGAATTTAGGATTTTTCTCCCCTTGCTCCGTGAGGAAGGGGAGATTAAGAGGGCCTGCCTGCCGGTCAGGCAGGGTTCAGCGAATGGATGGGCGGGCAACTAACTTATAAAAGTAACTATCCTGCTTACTGCCAGGTAATCTCTACGCTTGAGCTTATCTCTTCCCCTGATAATTTATCTTTTATTTTTACAGTTATTATATAATCTGCCGGGTCATAATCTCTTAAATCAAGCTGAACATAAATCTGCGGATCAGATTCAAGCGTATTATAATCTGATTTAAGACTTATTTTATTTTCGGTATCAATCCCTGCAATACTTAATATTGAGTTCCATGCGGAGGTGATAAAACCCTCATCCGGTTTTTCAAGAATTATAATTTCCTGTTCAAAGTCAGTAAGCTTCTTATCATTTTTCTGCAGGTTATATATCTCATAATAGATAAAAGGAGGCCTGTCTTTATTAAATGTTTTAATAGGATTTGGGAGAATATGCAGTTCTCCCCTGCTTATGGAGGCGGTCTGTGTCTCTGATGTCAGCACATCATAGGCAGCTATTACATCACTCATATTCAGGCTGGTACGTGAAAAATCCTTTACTTCATACCTGCCGTGATTAATGTACATGCCATTATCCTCGGGTCTTAATATTTCAAAGGAAAGGAAGCCTGTACCCGGACTGGCAGTGATACCGGAGGAACTGAAAATATATTTTTGACCATCAAACCAGTTTAATTTTGTTATGCCGGTATAGTTAACAGTGTCTCTTTGCTGTGCAAGAGTATGGAAAGTATAATCCATCAGGGATATATCATGAATATGTCTGACAGGTATATAACCAGAAGAATCTTCTTTTAAAGGCATTGCATATGAAAGATATAACATTGTTGATTTTCTATCCCTGTTGTTTCTAACCTGCACAATACTGCTTGGAATATTCAGAATACTGGCTTTAACCTTCAGCAAATATTCTTCCGGTTCAGTTCTTCTTAAATTTTCGGAAAGGTTTTTGGAATCTGAAAAAAACTGCATTCCCAACCTGCCGGAAAGACTTTTTTCCGTGTGAACAAACTCTTTACTGTTAAATTCATCAATAAAAGAGAACGTCCTGCCGTCTGAATATGACATAACATATGCCTCGGGAAAAATGGTTAATTCACCAGATAAAGTTGACTCATCCAAACCATTTAATTCTGTATCCTTTTTAATATTCATGAGCTTTTTAGGTTCGCCATAACGGAGCCAGATATCTCCCCTGTCGGTTTGCCAGCCCCTTATATTTTTATCGGGAATACTAAAATATTGGTTTACATAAAAAAAGCGGGCATAATGTTCAAGTTCTCTTTCATTATAATCAGTTACAGTTAAAGGGTCGCGCTGTTTCCAGTATAACTTAATATAACTTCCAAGTTCTTTATCATCCATTTCTTCGGTTGCAGATTTTTCCTCCGGTGTAAGGAGTGAAAAAAATGATTGAACTTTATATTCATAAAGCTCACCCGGGCTCATTAAATTAAAAGCGCTTTCAAAATATCTTTTAGTCTCTGAGTAATTTTTAAGTTTATAATTTGCATAACCTGCAGCAAGCGCTAACTTGGAGCTGTTAGGGAAATGCACTAACCCTGCTTCGGCAATTTTTACAGCGGAATCCTGCAAAGAATTACTGCATAACAGCAGGGATAACTTATAATATGGTTCTTCATTTTCAAGAGTGGATTTTATGGCACTTAAATAATAACCTGTTGATTTCTCAAAATAATCTTTTGCTTTTTCGTTATAATACACTGCAGGGTACTGACCATCAATTACCTGTGTGTTTAAATATTCATTATACATTTTTGCATCTGCTCTTTCATCTACAGCAGTACCGGGATTCCATACATAATCCGGATGCTCATACTGAATAAAGGACATCGTGTTTACGTTGCTGTAATAATCTGTTTCATACATGGCAGCAAGACTTAATTGAGCAGGAGTATACAGGGAATCAATTTCAAGGATTTCCCGGTATGTTTCAATAGCTTTTTCACGCGGATTTAGATTAAGCCTGATTAACTGCACAAACCAGTTTGTCTTTTCAATACGTTCATATACGTTTCCAAGTAATAACCTATATTCCAGATTCAGTGAGTCAAGTTCAATTGCATCTTTCAGGTATCCCCGTGCATTGTCTAAAGATGACCAGGAATCTTCACTTAAATATATTTTGGCAAGCTCATAATAAGCAGGGGCATAATTCTCATCTTCTGCCGAATCCTCAAAAAAATCTTCGGCAGCGCTTATATCCCCCGCAGCAAGCGCTTTTATCCCCTGTTCATAAAGGGAATTTGTTTGAGACAGCAGAACTACGGGAAGCGCACATAATATAAGGATTACTATTTTTTTCATTTTGCCTTAATAATTACGAGTTATGTTACATTTTATTACAGAGATTTTCAACTGCAAAATTCGAGTTAATGATGCAGGGATTACCCGGATTAACATAATAATTATGACATCGTCTCTGGCCAATTCGGTAATTCATTAATCCGGTAATTCGTCAATTCGCTAATTCGCCTATCCTCCAATTCGGTAATTTCTCCACTTCTTAGTAACTTTAAAGCCTGTAATTAATATTTATTTACCGAAATACAATAAGAGGGAAAAATGAGAAAAAAAGTTATAGCCGGAAACTGGAAGATGAATAATGATTTAAGTGAATCAAAGGATTTAATTTCAAAGTTAACTGCCGGACTTTCAAACCAGGATTTCAATTGTGACGTTATTGTTTGTCCACCATATACTTCTTTAAGTGAGGCAAGTTCACTTTTAAAGGGGACCAAAGTTAAACTTGGCGCTCAGAATATGCATGACCAGGACAATGGCGCTTTTACCGGTGAGATCTCCGCTTCAATGCTTAAAAGCGCTGGCTGTGAATATGTTATCCTTGGCCATTCAGAAAGACGTACAATTTTCCATGAATCAGACGAGTTTATTAATAAAAAAGTTAAAAAAGCATTGGCTTCCGGTTTAAAACCTATCTTTTGTGTGGGTGAAACTCTTGAAGAAAGAGAAAAAAATATTACAAAGCAGGTAATTGAAAAACAAGTTAAAGAAGGCTTAAAAGGCTTAACACCTGATGATATGTCAAAAATAATAGTAGCTTATGAGCCGGTATGGGCAATAGGAACAGGAAAAACAGCATCCCCCGCCCAGGCACAGGAAGTTCATGAGTTTATCAGGGGCTTAATAAAGACTAGTTTCTCTGCACAGGTTGCCGATAACCTGGTAATACAATATGGCGGCAGTGTAAAAGGAGATAATGCTGCTGAACTTTTATCTCAAAAAGATATTGACGGCGCACTTGTAGGCGGCGCCTGCTTAAAAGCAGATTCTTTTATTGCTATTATTAAAGCTGCTTAACCTCACTAGTTTCTAGCATAAATTAGCGGGAACCAGGCCTTTTATCCCCTCTCTGCATTTTCCGGAGAGGGGAATAATTTGCTCTTTTTCATTTCATTACTTTTACCCCTAATATTACACAGAGCATCCTTAAAAGCGGGAAATCAGAAGCCTTTCGTGAATTCACCTATTTAACAATTGACCCGCCAGTCACCTCAAGATTTCCGTTGATTTCCCTCCCTTTCTTGTGTATATTTGTCAGTTTCATATCTATATATTAGGACGAATTTTGCGGATGGGAAGCCCCGGTAAAAACTTAACAACTATATTTCTCTCAATAATTCTTTTCCTCAATATTTCATACGGACAAATAATCTTTAAAGAGCTTCCGGACTACGAAATAAAGCTGAGTGATTCTCTCTTTTTTGATATTTCCTCAACACGAAGTATTGTCCCTTTGAATGGAAGATGGCAGGTCCATCCTTCAAACGATCCCGATAAAAAAGTCTATATTAATATACCCTCGGCTTTTGAAGGGAAAGGGGAACTGATTTTTGAAAGAAGTTTTTCTCTAACAGAAGAACAAATAAACACTCATAACCTTTATCTTCATTTTTTAGGACTCAATTACACCGCAGATATTTCTGTTAATAATATTATTATATACAGGCACTCGGGCGGTGAATTTCCTTTTAAACTCCCCCTGCCGCGGGATATTCTCCATAAGAACAAAAGCAATATCCTTTCGGTAAAATTATCTTATGAGTTGGATTCGGAAAATACGATTCCTGTTAAACAAAGATTTTTCTTCCCGTCTAATTTTGGCGGCATTTTAAGAGATGTTTACATTCATTTAATTCCCGGTATTTCTGTTTCGGATATTAATGTTTCCCGGAATTATTCTTCCGGCACGGGCAAAACAAGTATCGGGTTAAATGCAAGAATTGAAAACCATGAGTTCAGAAGAGCAAATGATACAATTCCCCCCGACTATAATTTTACTCTACGAACTATAATAACTTCACCCGGCGGTATAAGCAGCGGTTCGGCATCTTACAATTTTGAACTCCCTTTTAACAAAGAACAAAATGTAAATCAGCAGGTTGAAATAAATTCGCCGGTTTTGTGGAGCCCGTCTGCTCCTGTTTCATATACTGTAAGAATTGAATTATGGCGGGGCGACAGGCTAATTGATGTTTCCCGGAACAGCCTTGCAGTCTACTCTTTAATTGACACAAGAGATTCCCTTTTATTTAACGGCTCATCTTTTTCATTGCACGGCGTTACTTATGTGCCCTCTTTTTATGGATACGGAAATCTTGCCGGTTATGATCAGATGGAAAAAGATATTAGGATAATTAAGGAAACAGGTTTCAACAGTATCAGATTCTTCAAAACTATACCGCATCCATACTATTTATACTTGTGTGAAAAATATGGATTACTGTCACTTATTGAAATTCCCCTCTCTTCCGTACCTGCTGATTTATCAGCCAATCCGAATTTTGTTACAAGAAGTAGAAATTACCTTACCAGTATTATTAAAGCCTATAAAAAATACTCGTCTGTAGCCGCTATCGGTGTTGGCAATTCATTTCTTCCGCAGATTGAAGAGCACAGGAAATATGTTCATGATCTTGCATCTATTATTAAAAATTCTACAAATGCTTTAACATATGCATCCTTTGCGGATATTAATATTCCCGCAATTGAAAATCTGGATTTATATGGAGTGGAATTTATTAATGAATCAATTATTGAAAAAGATGATGAATTTAAATTACTTCAAAACCAGCTTGGGGCGGGTAAAGTATTTGTCAGTTCAGCTACCTATGTAGTTAACCGGGGAAATTCAGATGGTTATGTTAACGCCGGGTCTTATGAAGCCCAGGCAAAATATTTTGAAGAATTGCTCGAGTATTCTGATACCAAACCGGTTGCCGGTTATTTTATAAGTTCAATGTTTGATTACAGAGGCGATTATAATTCGCTTATATCCGGCTATAGCATTGAGAAAATATATAATATTGGTATTTCAGGTGAAAACAGGAGTACTAGCCGTCTTGCCTATAAAGTAATATCGGCAAAACTGCATAACCAGGAAAAAGTTACTATACCTATTGGAAGCAAAAAAGATGATGCTCCAATGATGTATATAGTATTCGGATTAGTGCTTGCATTATTTATGGGTGTGCTTGTTAATTCAGGAAGAAAATTCAGAGAGGATACTTCAAGAGCATTATTAAGGCCTTATAATTTCTTTGCTGACGTAAGAGACCAGAGAATAATGTCGGGCCCTCATACAACAATGTTAATGCTGGTAATTGCTGCTGTAGCAGCTTTAATGATAAGCAATTTGTTATCATACCTTAAAGAAAATATTTTCTTTGAGAGAATACTGCTGTCATTCGGAAGTAAAAGCATACTGCAGGTTTTCAGTTTTCTATCATGGAACCCTTTGTTTTCTTTAATCTGGCTTACAGTTGGATTTATTGCATTTTTAATTGCCCTTACTGCTGCAATTAAAATAGCTTCTTTTTTTGTACGGACTAAAGTTTATTTATCAAGCGTTTACTTTTCTGTTATCTGGTCATTTCTTCCTATGGTGCTGTTAATTCCTGTCGGAATTATTTTATACCGCCTTCTTAATGCCGGGGCAGGAAATATTTATATCTATATTGGTTTAGTTATCATGGCTATATGGATCTTTTACCGCCTGATGAAAGGCATCTATGTTATTTTTGATGTTACTGCGGGCAGCGTATATTTTTACAGCATTCTGCTTGTTTTGTTTTTTGCCGGCGGCACACTCTTCTACTATGAAATTCATAACTCAGTGATAGATTATCTTCAGTTAACTATTAAACAATTTTACCCGGGCGGCAGTTAATTTGTATTTATCGAAACTAGAAATATTAGGCTTTAAATCATTCGCTCAGAAAACAAATGTTACCTTTAATAAAGGTGTTACTTCCATAGTAGGCCCCAACGGATGCGGCAAGACAAATATAGTTGATGCTATCAGATGGTGCCTTGGCGAGCAGCGCAGCGGCGCCCTGCGAAGTGACAAAATGGAAAATGTTATTTTTAACGGAACTGCCACTAAGAAACCAATGGGCATGGCGGAAGTTTCTCTCGTTATCGAAAACAGCAAAGGCATTCTCCCCACCGAATACTCCGAAGTTACAATAACACGAAGAATTTTCCGCTCAGGCGAAAGTGAGTACCTGCTTAATAAAAACATATGCCGGTTAAAAGATATAACTAATCTTTTTATGGATACCGGAATAGGCTCAAATGCTTATTCGGTTATTGAACTTAAAATGGTTGAAACTATTTTAAGCAGCAAAGCCGAAGAGCGGCGGACAATGTTTGAGGAAGCTGCCGGTGTTAATAAGTACAAACTCCGGAGAAGACTGGCTTTAAGAAAGCTTGATGAAGTGAAATCAGACCTTACAAGAGTTAATGATATTGTGTCTGAGGTTGAAAAGAAAGTTAACTCTCTTGAAAGACAGGCTAAGCGTGCAGATAAGTATAATAAAATCTCTTCAACTCTGCGGGAGCTTGAATTAGATCTTGCTGAAAGAGAACTGGCATTTTTTAATATCCGGAAAGAAGATGCAAAAAACAGGAAAGAAGAAAATTTCAGAAAAAAATTGATCCTGGAATCTGAACTTGCTAAGCTTGAAGATGAGGTTAAAGGAATTAAGGATGAACTTACTGCAACCGAATATGCTTTGAAAAGTAAAAGAGCTGACCTTACAGCTCAGACTGAAAGGATTTATAATGTTCAAAAAAATATTTCTGTAAGTGAGGAAAGAAAAAAATCGCTTGAGGGAAATATTTTGCGTTATAAACAGGAACTGGAAGAACTGAATTATCAGTTAAAAGAAACCGAAGAGCTTATTGAAGAGAGCTCGGTTATTATTGATGACATTACAAATAAATTAACCGCCAAAGACCTTGAAAAAAACTCAACCGGACTTTCGGTAAATGAATATAAAGACTCACTTGAAGAGAAAAGAAATAATCTCAAAACACAACGCGAACTTCTTCTTGATAAATTTAAAGAAATTACAAATAAGGAAAATGATCTTTCCAATATCAGTAAATCGCTTGAAGCTAAAAATGAATCCATCAGCAAACTGAATGAGAGAATACAGGCTTTCTCAAATAATATAGCAAAGGTTGTGGGATATATAGAAGAACTGGATCAGGAAAAGTCAGACACAGAAAAACGCCTTGCTGAAGCCGAGCTTATTTATACCCGCAAACAAAGAGAAAAAGAAGAACTGGAAAAAGAGCTTAACTCTTTGCGCAAAAAAGAACTTGATGAAAAAAGCATTATTAATGCCATAAAAGATAAAATTAATTTCATTCAGACCTTAATTGACAATTTAGAGGGTGTCTCAAAAGGAGCTAAATTCCTGCTCGAAAGCGGCAACTGGTCTAAAGGTGATAAAACTCTTCTGGCTCATATAGGCAATTCCTCAGAAGAATACCGTTTTGCAATTGAAGCAGCACTTAAAAACAATCTTAATAATATACTTGTTGAATCACTTGAAGATTTAAAAAACGGACTGGAATATCTTAAACAAAGTGAATCCGGTAAAGCTTCTTTTTTTATAACTGAATTAAATTATAAGAAGAAGAAGGGATTAGTTGCCAGACTGCAGGAATACAGCCTGAATAAAAAAAGAAAAACCGTAAAAAAAGAAACCGGGTTTCTCGGCTGGGCTAATGAATTTATAATTTCGGAGGATAAATGGAAATCCTCTTTCATCAAACTTCTAAACAATACTATTATTACCGACACACTTGACAGTGCCTTTGACCTCTCCCGGAAATATACGGAATTCAATTATGCAACCCTTAACGGCGACTATATTGACAGCTCGGGGGTAATTGAAGGCGGCTCTGCACCCAGGCTTGATGATACCCTCTTCGGAAGAAAGCAGTTACTCGAAAATCTTAAAAAAGAATTTCCTCAGCGGGAAGCCGGCCTTGAAAAACTTAGACTAAAAATTACCGCAACCGAAGAAAAAATTAATGAGATTGACCTGAAAGTACTTTCCGAACGGGGCAGAATGCTTATAAATGATCTTGCCAATGTGGAAAAACAAATTGCCCAGTTTGAATATGAAAAGAAGAAAGCCAGCGATGAAACTGAAAAAGCAAGGCAGGAAATTCAGGAGCTTGCCACTCAGTCTAACAGGCTTGATAATGAACGCAGCAGTCTTTCCGATCTTCTTGAAGCACAGAAAGCAGAAAAAGAAAAAGCCGACGAAATGATGTCACGGCTTGAAGAAGAATTCAGGAATTATGAAGATGAGTTTAATGCAATTGTAGAAAAGCAAAATAAAATAAATCTTGAGCTTGAGCGGCTTTCCGGTGAAAAGAAGAATACTGAAAATGCTATAATGCGCGCTCAAAATACTATTGAAACTATTACGAAATCAATAACCAAACGCGAATTTGACATAACTACTTCCGAAGAAGAAGAAGTATCACTTCAGAATTTAATTGAAGAAAAGAAGAATGAATTTGACGACCTTGACTCAGAAAAAGGCGCCCTTGTTTTACAGGAAGCAGATATTGACTCAAAATACAGGGCTATCCGGGCTCAAATTAACAATATTGAAAACAGGCTGAGCCAGGTAAGGAAAGAAAGGGAATCGGTTTCCGAAGAAATTCATTCCACTGAAATGAAACTGAGTGAACTTGGAATGAAAATTTCCAATCTTCAAAGCAATATATACGAAACTTATTCACTATCAATTGAAACAAAATCTTTTGATGACCTTGATAGTTTTGATTTTAAACAGCGTTCTGAAGAAGTCCATTCATTAAAACAACAGATAAAAAATCTGGGACCAATAAACCTGCTTGCATATTCGGAATTTGAGGAAGAAAAAGAGCGTTTGGATTTTCTTACCAGGCAGAGAAATGACCTGATTGAGTCTGAAAAAGATATTGTAAAAACTATTGATGAAATAAATACTACTGCTCAGACGCAGTTTATGGAGACGTTTGAAAAGATACGCGGGCACTTTATAAATATATTCAGGGGGTTATTCAATCCCGGTGATGAAGCTGATTTAAAAATTGAAGAAAACGCTGATCCCCTTGAGGCTAAAATTGAAATAATAGCTAAGCCAAAAGGTAAAAGGCCAACTTCTATCGAACTGCTTTCGGGAGGTGAAAAAACTTTAACAGCTATCGCACTTCTGTTTGCAATTTATCTTGTTAAACCAAGCCCTTTCTGTATTCTTGATGAAATTGATGCGCCTCTTGATGATGCAAATATTGACCGCTTTACTAAAATTATTAAAGATTTTAGTAATGATACTCAATTTATAATTGTTACGCATAACAAAAGGACAATGGAAGCTGCTGAAACACTTTATGGTGTAACTATGCAGGAAGAGGGAATTTCCAAACTGGTTAGCGTTAGATTTAACGAGGAATTTAATCTTGTTTCTTAATGTTTCTTATGCAGATCTGAATCTTCTTGAAAATCAGGAAAACTTCCGCCTCCTGTGGTATGCAGGGTTTTTCTTTTTCTTCTTCTTTATTTTCTGCGGAGGTTCGTTTGCTCAATGGGTTAATAACCCATCCTTAAATACAAGGCTTGTAGTTGATGCTGTTGCTCCCGTAAATATCTCCTCGGTTGAGGATTTAAAAGGCGGGGCATTTATAGTCTGGGAAGAAAATAATGCGACTTTCCAGGATGAAGTTTTTTTTCTGCATGTTGATGGAAATGGAAAAGTAAGTTTCAGGGCTGACGGCAAAAAGATTTCAAATAATTTTGGAGCTAAAAGTAATCCCGTTGCTGCTTTTAATACTCCTAATACTGCTGTTGTTGTGTATAAAGATTTTACCTACAGGGAGTCTGGTGATCTGTTCATTCAAAAGGTATTAAATAACGGTAATCTCCTGTGGGGAGAATCAGGAGTAAGATTAACCGCTACTGATAATGAATTAAGCGCTTATTCAGCTTCATCAGACATGAATGGTAATGTTTATGTCTCTTATCTGTCGCGCAGTGTAAATCTTGATAAAGAATTTCAGCTTTCAATGCAGAAGATCGATCCTTCCGGAAAAATTATTTTTAATACCGGCGGCGTAACTGTATATTCTTCAGATAACAGTATTACACAGCCTGATATAGTTACCGATGAAAATGGCGGAGCTGTACTTTTCTGGCTGGAGAACCGGGATAATAAATCAGTTATCTACGCGCAAAGAATTGATTCAACCGGCAAAGGAACCTGGGGAACAAAGCCGATGAATATTTCCGGTATTGCTAAAAGCGTAATTTCATTTTCAGCTAAAGCTACAGATTATGGTTCAATCTATGTTGCATGGCAGTTACAAAATACCGATAAAGATATTTACCACCAGCTCATTAGTACTTCGGGAAACATCATGTGGAATGCAGGTGGACTATTAGCAACAGATCAAAAAGGAGATCAGGTTAATCCGCAGGTTTTAACTGAAGATTCTACAATTATTTTAAGCTGGACTAACGAAATTGATAATGACAGGAATGTTTTTATTCAAAAGTACAACCAGCAGGGAAATACCTTCTGGGGAAATGAAGGTTTTCCTGTAATTAATTTAAATGGCGCCCAGTTTGGTCAAAAGCTGATAAGTGACGGAAAAGGCGGGGCTATAGTTGCATGGATTGACCGCAGAGTAGATTCTGTACGCGGAAATATTTATGCACAAAGAATTACTTCCGCCGGTAAAACGGCATGGAATGAATCTGCAATTCCTGTGGCTTTTAGTGATAATACTGAAAAAAGCTATCTGTCTGTAGTATCGGATAAACGGGGCGGTGCTATTTTTATCTTCAGAGATAAACGTGACGGTAAAGGTGAAATTTACGGACAGAAAATATTTAATACGGGAACATATGTTTCGCAAATTATTGGTTTTAGTGCTGAAACCAGGAATGATTCGGTAAAGATATCGTGGTACTCTGCCAATGAAATGGGTGAAACTCAATATGATATTGAAAGGACTACTCAGTCAGATTCATCCAGCACCGCATGGGAGCTGATTGGAACAGTCTATTCGGACGGTGAAAGTGCAGCTAATTTTTTTGAATATTATGACAAACCTGATGTTGCCGGAACAATTTATTACCGGGTTATTCAGAGCGATGATAAAGGAAACTTCCAGCCCTCAGATGTTGCCAGGCTGAATTATATTGGCGAAACCTCCGAGATGGTTGTTGCCCAGAATTCTCCAAATCCCTTTAGTGACGAAACTGTAATTGAGTTTTACCTTACAGAAGACAGTCATGTTTCGGTTGAGTTTTTTAACAGCCGCATTGAGGAAGTTAAAAAAATTGAAGAGGTTTTTCCTGCAGGAAAAAATGAATTGAAATTTGCCGCCGATGGTTTGCAGCCTGGTATTTATTTTTACCGGTTTAAGGCAGGCAATTTTGTAGATGTAAAAAAAATGGTGATTACTAATAAGTGAGGAACCCACACACCTTAATCCCCTCCCCGATGGAGAGGAAACAGATGTGCAGATTCGGTATAAAATAGAAGATACGATGGATAAACAATTTAAAATATTTGTTGATTTTGACGGCACGATTACTAAAAAAGATGTGGGTGATGCAATATTCCAGGAATTTGGAATAAGAGAAGAAGTTGATACAATTATCTCTGATTTATTAAGTGATAAAATATCTGCAAAGGAATGCTGGCTGTTACTTTGCGGCTCAATTAAAGATTTTGAAGTAAAAAAAATAAATGAGTTCATTGATAATATTGAGATTGATTCCACCTTTCACGGGTTTAATGAATACTGCATTAAAAACGGTTTTGATGTATTTATCCTTAGCGATGGTTTTGATTATTACATAAACAGGATCTTTGACAGAGAAAAACTCAGTGATATAAAAGTGTTCTGCAATAAGCTTACAATTACAAGTGACAGGTTTATCCCGGAGTTTCCTTATGAAGATGAGGATTGCAGAACTTCTGCTAATTGCAAAAGAAACCATATTATAAGCAGCAGCAGTGATGAAGATTTTACTTTTTATATAGGTGACGGTAATTCGGATAAACATCCGGCACAGTATTGTGATTTTATCTTTGCTAAAAAAAGTCTGTTGAAATTTTGTGAGAAGGAAAGGATAACATATTTCCCTTATAAAGATTTTAATGACATAATTAAAAAGCTTCAAGAATTAAAAAATAAAAAGCGGTTAAAAAAACGCCACCAGGCAGTTCTTAAACGCAGAGAAAGATATATGATTGAATAAACTGTAACCCGGTTGCAGCACAGGCTTTAGCCTGTGAAAACTGTAACACAGGCTTTAGCCTGTGAAGAAATAAAAAACATATAGATGTAAATGGAAAAAATATCAGAAAAATTTTTTAAGTACAGGAGTTACACTCCTATACCATTTGTAATAGTAATGATGCTGTTCGCCAATCCAAATATTTGGAGTTTAATAGCGGGTATTATTATTGCATTTATCGGTGAGTTGATCCGCCTGTGGGGCGTAAGCTGGGCAGGCAGCGAAACAAGGACAACAGGAACAGTAGGCGGTTCCTTTTTAATTACAAGCGGACCTTTCGGACATGTACGCAACCCTCTTTATGTGGGTAATATTCTTATGTATACTGGTCTGGGTGTAATGTCCTATGCATTATTTCCATGGCTGCAGATTGCCGGTTTAATCTTTTTTATTGTGCAGTATTACTACATAATAAAAGAGGAAGAGGGTTACTTAAGAAAAACTTTTGGTGATGAATTTGAAAAATATGTTAAAAATGTCCCCCGGTTTTTTCCCAGGATATCAGCATATAAATCTGGCAGAGCTCAGCAGCCGCCGTTTAATTTTAAAGCCGGCAGACGTTCTGAAAGAAGAAGTTTTCAGGCATTTGCAATTGTTGCATTAACTATAATCCTTATATGGTTTATAAGAAGATTTTAAATGATAAATAAAGAAGCAAATAATATTATGATTATTGCCGGCGAAGTATCGGGCGATCTGCATGGCGCTTCTTTAATTACAGAATTAAAACGGATAGACAGTACAATAGATATTTGCGGAATAGGCGGAGATAAGATGAAGGCCGCCGGTATGCAGTTGATTTATCATATAGATAGAATGGCATTCCTCGGTTTTGTTGAGGTGGTTAAGCATATACCATTTATTAAAAAAGTACAGAGACAACTGATTGATACTGTTATACAAAGAGGCATAAAAACCGTTGTGCTTATCGATTATCCCGGTTTTAATTTAAGCATTGCAAAAAGGCTGAAGGAACTGGGAATTAAAATCATCTATTATATATCACCTCAGATATGGGCATGGGGTGCAGGCAGAATAAATAAAATTAAAACGCTTGTTGATAAAATGCTTGTTGTCTTTCCATTTGAAGAAAAATTGTATAAGAATGCCGGGATACCGGTTGAGTATGTCGGCCATCCTCTTATTGAACAAACAGATGAGAAAAGCCTATTAGGCAGAGAAGAACTTTACAAAAAATTTAACCTGGATATAAACAAGGAAATTTTATTGATACTTTCCGGGAGCAGGGAACACGAAGTTGAAAAAATCTTTCCTGAGGTTATAAAAGCAGCAACAAAACTTGCTGAAGAATATAATCTGCAGGTAGTTGTTGCCTGTTCCTCTAATATCAGTGAAAAAACTTTTTACAGGTTAACAGAGATCAAAGACTTTACAGTTATAAAAGACTATACTTATGATTTAATGAATTTTGCAAAGATCGGTATTATAAAATCAGGGACATCGACACTTGAAGCTGCTTTGTTCGGGCTCCCGATGGTGATTGTTTATAAGACTACTCTTATTACCTATTTAATCGGCAGAAATCTTGTAAAGCTTAAAAACATCGGACTTGCAAATATAGTGGCAGGTAAAACAATTGTCCCTGAATTAATCCAGAAGCATGTTTCTGAAGAAACAATTTATAATGAATGCAAAAAGATTATTTCCGATGTTAATCTTTATAATTCAATAAAAGAAAAGTTAAGAAGTATAAAAGCAACTCTCGGAAGCATTGGTGCATCTAAGAGAGCAGCAGAATCAATTTATGCAATAATGAACTCGTAGCACAGGTTATCGGCCTGTGCATGCCTGAATATTAAATTTAATGAAGCTTAAAAAGCTAAAACAGGATACCTTAAGATTTACCGGACAGATTGTTCTTTATAATTTGATAAATGTTCTTTGTAAAACTTTAAGAATTACAATAAAAAATAAAAATGTAATTGATGAACTTGACCGGCAGAACCAGAAATATATTCTTGCATTCTGGCACGGCACAATGCTGCTTCCGTGGTTTGTGCACCGTGACAGAAACTTTACTGCCCTTATAAGTAAAAGTAAAGATGGCGACCTGCTTGCAAATATTCTGAAGAAGTGGAATTACGATGTTATAAGAGGTTCAAGCAGTACCGGGGGTGAAGTTGCCCTTGGAATAATGATTGACTATGCACGGAATGGTTATTCGGTTTCTGTAACACCCGATGGGCCGCGCGGACCGGAATTTAAAATGAAAGCCGGTGCTGTTATTACAGCAAAAAAAAGCGGACTGCCACTGGTACTTGCGGGTGTTGGATTTAATAAAAAAAGAAAGCTGAAAAGCTGGGATAAATTTCAGATCCCAAAGTTTTTCAGCAGGGCGGTGTTATTTTATTCAGAACCTGTTCATGTTGATAAAAACCTGGATTATGATCAAACATCTGCCGTCATAAAAAAGTGTGAAGAAAAATTGAATGAGCTTCAGCAAAAAGCCGAAGTTTTTGAAGTATATGAATAATGAATTTTTTACGAATAATATTATTTCCGTTTGTTCCTGTTTATGCAGCCGCTGTTGCATTACGGAACCTGTTCTTTGATAAGAATGTTTTTAAAGCCAAAAGTGTAACGGCAAAAATTATTTCTGTGGGAAATATTACAGTAGGCGGCTCGGGTAAAACACCGCTTGTTATATATCTCCTCAATCTGCTGAAAAAAGAAAACCGGAAACCGGGTGTATTAAGCCGCGGTTACGGGCGGAGTTCTTCAGGTTATATTTTTGTATCCGATGGAAAAAAGATTCTCACCACGGTAGAAGAATGCGGGGACGAAATATACCATACGGTGCTTGAATGTAAAGTACCGGCAGCAGTTTCAGAAAGCAGGGTACACGGCGCCGAACGGTTATTAAAAGATGCCGGTATTGATGTACTTGTACTGGATGACGCATTCCAGCACAGATGGATTAAGCGTAATGTTGATCTTGTTATATGCGAACAGCGCTTTTTAATTGAGGATAGTTTTATAAACCACTCGCTGCTTCCGGCAGGAAACCTGCGCGAAGGTTTTAGTGCTCTTAAAAGGGCAGATGCTGTCTTAATTAACAGGAAATTTTCAGAACCGGCACCTATCCCTGTAAAACTGGAAAAATATTTTAAGAATAAAAAAGTATTTACTGCTTGTTATCATTCCATTGGCTTTGTGGATGTTGTAAAGAAAAATGAATATACAATTGAGGAATTTATAGGTCAAAAAAGCCTGGTGGTTTCAGGAATTGCTAACCCGTTTTCTTTCCTTAATGCACTTCGTCAGACAAAAGTAGACACTGAAAACAGGATGATATTCAGAGATCATAAAAATTATACACTGAAAGAGATACAGAACATCAGGAAGAAATTTTATGCCACTAATTCTCATTCGGTTGTTACAACCGAAAAGGATGCAGTAAAACTGATGCAGTTCTCCAGGGAACTTGATGATATTGATGTTTTTTATTTAAAAATCGAATTAAAAATGGATGATACCGAGTCGTTCAAAAATTTTATTATTAACAACTTAAACTAAAAAAGAAAAGAAAGGGGAAAGGAAAAATGAATTATCTATGTGCACCTGGTTAGTCTGATAATAAAGTTATATTTCTACCCATGCCAATAGCTTTAACGGAGGAGTTGTTTCAAAAGAACATAAGGGATGAAATATTAAATGTTATAAAGATTAAACAAAAACTAATTGAGATGCCCAGGTTGAGCATGCTCAAAAATTATTAAAACAAAAATTACGATATATTGGAGGAAAAAAATAAATGGCTAAACAACCAAAATATGTTTACTTCTTCGGCGGAAAAAAAGCCGATGGAAAAGCAGAAATGAAAGCTTTGCTTGGCGGCAAAGGTGCTAACCTTGCTGAAATGGTTAATATCGGCTTACCTGTTCCTGCTGGTTTTACTATTACCACAGAAGTATGTACTTACTACTATGATAATAAAAGGAAATACCCTAAGGAATTAAAAGCCCAGGTGCTGGCTTCAATGAAAAAAGTTGAAGATGTTATGGGTGCTAAATTTGGTGATGTTAAGAATCCGCTTCTTGTATCTGTCCGTTCAGGCGCAAGAGCATCAATGCCGGGTATGATGGATACTATTCTTAACCTTGGTTTAAATGATGTAACAGTTCAGGGATTAATTAACAAAACAGGCAATGCCAGGTTTGCATATGATTCATACAGAAGATTTGTTCAGATGTACGGCGATGTTGTACTGGATCTAAAGCCGGTAGGCAAACATGATGCCGATCCGTTTGAAGAAATTCTTGACAGAAAGAAACATGAGAACGGCTTTAAGCTTGATACTGAGTTAACCGCTGAACATTTAAAAGAACTTGTTGCAGAATTTAAAACTGCTATAAAAGAAAAAACAGGAAGTGACTTCCCCGATGATCCTATGGAACAGTTATGGGGCGCAGTCGGCGCTGTATTCGGATCATGGATGAATGAAAGAGCAATCGTTTACCGTAAATTAAATAATATCCCTGCATGGTGGGGAACCGCAGTAAACATCCAGTCAATGGTATTCGGTAATATGGGCGAAGACTCAGGAACCGGTGTTGCTTTTACACGCGATGCTGCTTCCGGCGAAAATGTTTTCTACGGTGAATACTTATTTAATGCTCAGGGTGAAGATGTGGTTGCAGGTACAAGAACTCCGCATCCTATTGTGGAACTTGAAAAAGACAATCCAAAGATTTATAAGGAACTTGACAAAAACCGTAAACTGCTCGAAAAACATTACAAAGATATGATGGATATCGAGTTCACTATTCAGCAGGGCAAATTATGGATGCTCCAGTGCCGTGTTGGTAAAAGAACCGGTTTTGCTGCAGTTAAAATGGCAGTTGATATGGTTAAAGAAAAATTAATTGGAAAAGAAGAAGCCATTAAGAGAATTGAACCCAACCAGTTAAACCAGCTTCTGCGCCCTATCTTTGATCTTGATGAAAAGAAAAAAGCTATAGCTGAAGGAAGATTTTTGGCAAAAGGCCTTAATGCAGGTCCCGGTGCTGCCTCAGGTAAAGTTGCATTAAGTGCACAGGATGCTGAAATAATGGCTAAAAACGGTGAGCCTGTTATTCTTGTTAGAATTGAAACATCACCTGAAGATATTAAAGGTATGGATGCATCTGAAGGTATTTTAACAGCAAGAGGAGGAATGACCTCTCATGCAGCACTTGTTGCCCGTCAGATGGGTAAAGTTTGCGTTGCAGGCTGCGGTGCTTTAAAGATCAACTACAAAGAACAAACAATTGAAGTTGAAGGTAAAGATATAGTTGTAAGAGAAGGTGAATATATTTCTATTGATGGTTCAACAGGTGAAGTAATTGCCGGAAAAATTGAAACCAAACCTTCTGAAGTTATCCAGGTTCTTATTGATAAAACTCTTGATCCTAAAGACTCAGATGTTTACCAGACATATGCAAGCCTTATGAAATGGGCTGATACTTACAGAAAATTAACTATCAGAACGAATGCAGATCAGCCTGACCAGGCAGCAAATGCTATTTCATTTGGCGCTGAAGGAATAGGCCTCTGCCGTACAGAACATATGTTCTTTGGCGGTGACAGAATTATGGCTGTAAGAAAAATGATTGTTTCCGATACCGTTGAAGACAGGAAAGCTGCACTTGCAGAACTTCTTCCATTACAGAGAGAAGATTTCCATGGTATCTTTAAAGCAATGAACGGTTTCCCTGTTACAATCAGAACTCTCGATCCTCCATTGCATGAGTTCTTACCTCATTCAGAAAGAGAAATAAGAGAGCTTGCTGATGCTTTGGGAATACCTGAAGAAAAGTTAGTAGAAAAGATCAACAGTCTGCATGAATTTAATCCCATGCTTGGATTCAGAGGATGCCGTTTAGGTACACTTTATCCTGAAATTACAGAAATGCAGGCACGCGCTATTATTGAAGCAGCCTGTGATGTTGCCGCTGAAGGAATAAAAGTAAAACCTGAAATTATGATTCCTCTTGTGGGTCATGTTAATGAATTCAAATTACAGGAAAAAATTGTAAGACAGGTTGCCGATGAGGTATTCAAAGAAAAAGGAAAAAAACTCCCTTACATGGTTGGAACCATGATCGAACTTCCGCGTGCATGCGTTACTGCAGATGAAATTGCTCAGCGCGCCGAGTTCTTCAGCTTTGGTACCAATGACTTAACACAGACAACTTTCGGCTTATCAAGAGATGATGCAGGTAAATTCCTTCCAATGTATGTACAGGAAGAAATTTTACCAATTGATCCTTTTGAAGCAATCGATCAGTCTGGTGTTGGTATCTTGATGAAGATGGGAACAGAAAAAGGAAGATCCACACGCCCTGACCTTAAAGTTGGTATCTGCGGAGAACATGGCGGCGAACCTTCTTCAGTTGAATTCTGCCATAATATTGGCTTGAACTATGTAAGCTGCTCCCCTTTCAGAGTGCCGATTGCAAGACTTGCAGCAGCAAGAGCGGTTGTTATGGAAGAGAAACCAAAAAGAGCCGTAAAAAAAGCATCTGCTAAAAAGCCTGCAGCTAAAAAAGCATCTGCTAAAAAGAAAAAATAAAAACAGCCTGCCCTGCCCCTTCTCTTTGGAAGGGGCAGGAGATGGCCTTCACCATTAAATTTAAGAGGTAGCGAAGAATGAAATTATCAGACTTCAAGTATAACTTACCGAAGACTGCTATTGCTAAATATCCCGTTTCTCCCAGAGATAAGGCAAAGCTTATGGTTATTAATAGGGAAACAGAGGAAATTGAGAATAAAGTATTTACCGACGTTGTTGATTATATGGAAAAAGGGGATTGTCTTGTTGTAAACGAGACCCGTGTTTTTCAGGCGAGATTATATGGTAAGAAAGAAAAAACCAATGCTAAAATTGAAGTCTTTTTATTAAGGGAACTTAACTCAGAAGAATGTATCTGGGATGTTATTGTTGATCCTGCAAGAAAAGTTAGAATTGGAAATAAAATCTATTTTAATGATAAGCTCTGGTGCGAAGTAATCGATAATACCACTTCACGGGGCAGAACAGTAAGGTTTAATCAGCCGGGTAATGTATTTAAGGCTGTTGAAAAGATTGGCTTAACTCCGCTTCCGCCTTACATTAAAAGAGATCCAGAACCGGAAGATAAAGAGAATTACCAGACAGTTTATGCAAAGGTTGACGGGGCTGTTGCAGCTCCTACTGCAGGGCTTCATTTTACTCAAAAACTTCTTCAGAAGATTGAGAAAAAAGGTGTAACTATCGTCCCTGTTATACTTCATATCGGGCTTGGAACATTCCGCCCGGTGGAAGTGGAAGACCTTACTAAACATAAAATGGATTCGGAATTTTTTGAAATTACTCCTCATTCTTCCGAATTAATTAATAAATCGATAAACTCAAAGCATAATGTGTTTGTTGTTGGCACAAGCACCTGCCGTGCACTTGAAACAAGTGTTACTGCAGACGGTTTTGTTAAGCCTAACAGGGGCTGGACTGATAAGTTTATCTATCCGCCTTATGATTTTAAAATAGCAGACGCGCTTATCACCAATTATCATGCTCCCGAATCAACCCTGCTAATGCTTGTTAGTGCATTTGCCGGAGATGATCTTATGAATAAGGCATACAAAAAAGCTATGAAGGAAAATTACAGGTTCCTTAGTTATGGCGATGCTATGTTAATTATATAAGCTTTAGTTGAAATATTCTAATGTATGAACGAATGTTTGTATGTTTGTATGAGAATAACATACATCCATACATTCATTCAATCATACCGCTTCCGGCATTAAGAAAGAAATAAACTTGATCACATTGATTAGTAAACGCATTTAGGATGAAAGTATTCGCAATTATTCCCGCCGGTGGAAAAGGTACAAGGAGCGGCAGTACTCTCCCAAAACAGTATGTAAAAATAAAAGGGAAAGAACTTATTGTATATACGCTCGAAACATTTCAAAAAAACAAATTAGTTGATGAAATAATAATTCCTGCCGACCCTTCTTATTTTGACCTTTTACTTAAGCTTAAAAAAAAATACAAACTAACAAAAGTCACCCGCATTGTTGAAGGTGGTAAAGAAAGACAGGATTCTGTTTATAATGGATTAACCTCACTTACAGATTCTCCGGCCCTTCTTACTCTTACTCGTAATCTTAATCGGATTAATCCGGGTACGATTAAGAAAGAACAATTTTTTGCAGCCAAAACTGATCTTATCATAGTCCATGATGCAGCCCGCCCTCTCCTTCCGCAGGAAGTTTTAAGTAATGCAATTAAAACCGCAAAGAAAAAGGGGAATGCCCTTGTCTGCATAAAAGCCAAAGATACACTCATAAAAGGAAGCCGCACGGTTAATTCCTACTTAGACAGAAATGAGATTCTGTATGTTCAAACCCCCCAAATATTTAAATTCTCCGACCTGATGAATGCAATGAAAAAAGCTTATGATGATAATTTTACAGGTACAGATGAATCTATGCTTGTAAAAAGGCTTGGCAAAAAAGTTAATATTGTTGAGGGTTCGGTATTTAATTTTAAGGTAACTACTAAGGATGATCTGGAGCTTGTAAAAAGGCTTTTATAAGATCCCGTTTATACTTATATCTGGAAACACCTGAAGATTTTAGTTTGAAGTATTCCCATAAGGAGCTATTATGTATAAATATAAAATATTTCTATTAATAATTCTTGTCCAAATTTCTCTTTACGCACAAAGTTATACGCTGAGTGCAAATGTTAAAATCTCTGCTTTGCATTCAGAACAGTTTGATAATAACAAATACGAAAAATCCCTTAAGCTCTATCCCTTAAGTATTTACATTGGAAATACATTCAACCTTGATGATGATTACCAGTTAGAAGTTAGTCCGGGCATTTTGTTTGGCGGTGAAACTTTTGGCGGATTTGAAACCGGGATATATTTAAGAAGAAATTTAGGGGATACTTTTTTTGGAGGTATCGGTACAAATTTCCATTATAATTCAGGGCTTGGACATGGTACAACGGTTGAGGAGTACGTCCCTGACGGCCCAGTTTAGGTATAGTGGTAGGAGCAAGGTTAAGCAGTTCAGCTAAGTTTATTTTAAATTATAGAAAAATGCTGTCTGAGGATTATGGTTATACTATGTTTGAAGGTAATACTTATCCGCGAAATTTATTCAGTATTATTCAGGCGGGCCTGGAGTTTGATCTTTTCAGCTTATAATTTATCCATTGGAGCCTCTGGAAAAATTGTCCCTTCCCACTCCTCTCGGAAATTGTCCTGCCCCTTCCATGGTTTTTGGAATGAAGTCCTGCCCCTTCCCTTGTCCCCCGGATAAGGGAAGGCCGGGATGGGTTCCCTGCCGGTATGCAGGGTTTAACTGTTAAACGAGCGCTATCCATATACCAGCCAGTTCACACACCCTGCTGACTAAAGTCAACACCCCCTGTTTTTAGAGAGAAAAATCACATTCTTTTAGAAATATACCTATAGCGGGATAAACCTAACGCTTCTCCTTCAACAATCTTTATTTCTTCTTCTGTTAAGCCGTATAGCTGGTAAATAAGCTTGTCTTTTTCCTGTCCGTTGCCTGCATCTGCCGCTGTAGTGCGGTTTTTTCCTGGAGGCATATAGGCAGTAGCTTCCTAGTGTTACTTTAAAGTAATACTAAGACCTGTTGCATTACTTTAAAGTAACACTAATAGCAGGTGTATTACTTTAAAGTAATTGTATCATTTAGATCAAATATCAGCAACTTTTAACAGAGTTGAAAACCTGTATACTGATGGTTTAGTTCCAGATCCTTTTTCAATTATTTCAATTATCTTATTTTCTAATAATTTATCAATATTTCTCTTAACAACAGGGGGTTTAGCCCCAAGAGCTTCTCTAAAATTTTTTGAACTAAAAACAGGCTTTTCGAAAAGAAAATCAAGTATTTTAATTGCATATTTAGAAGCTGTGATATTCATAATTTCCATTTTTAACGAATTATGCATATCAATTATTTTTTTTGCCAGAATAATATTTTTATTAGTTTGCTCGATAACTGCATATAAAAAGAATTCAATCCAACCATCCCATAAATGATTCTCCGATATTGATTTTAATTTATCATAATATGTACTTCTGTTTGCTTCAAAATAAGAACTTATGTAGAAAAGTGGTTTGGACAGCACTTTTTTTTCACAAAGAAAAAGAGGGATTAATAACCTTCCGATTCTTCCATTACCATCTAAGAAAGGATGAATAATTTCAAATTGAGCATGAATAATTGCTAACTGCACAAGCCTGTTTTTTTCGTCAGAGTGCATATATTTTTCAAGGTTGTCAAAATGAGTCATAATTGTTGTAGGTGATGGTGGTACAAAATAGGCCTCATCTATTTTTGAACCGGGTTTGCCAATCCAGTTTTGAATTTTTCTAAAATTACCGGGATCCCTGTTTTCTCCGCGAACTCCTTTCATAAGTGTTATATGCATTTCCTTTATTAATCTTAAAGAAATCGGAAAACCCTCTTTAATTTTATTAAATGACTGGTCTAAAGCTTTTCTATAGTTGCGAACTTCTTCAATATCCTCATAATTATGAATATTTACATTTCCTTTTGCTTCAAACTCAAGAACATCCTCCAGGGTTGCCTGAGTTCCCTCAATTCTTGAAGACAACACAGCTTCCTGAGTAGTTAATGGTGAAAATATTACTTCTGTATTGGGGATGCTGTGCAGCAGGCCTTCATACACGCCTAGCGCACGGCTGGCGTCTGAAATAAGTGCAGCAAATTTTTCCCAGTTTATTTTTACCGGTAAGGATTGTGGGACAAATGGTTTTTTGCCGCTCTCATTTTCATTCATCGTTCATTCTCCTTCAACAATTTCTATTTCCTCCTCCGTTAAGCCGTATAGCTGGTAAACAAGCTGGTCTATCTGCCTGTCTGCTGCTTTTATCTGCCGCTGTAGTGCGGTTTTTTCCTGCGGCGTTTCAGCGGCTTCTATAAATCTCTTAAGATTAATAACATTAATCACCAGGTCACTAATTAATTTAAGAACTTCTTTGTGATCATTACTATGAATGTCTGGCAGAGGAAATGGGTTAAGATAATTCGTTTTAAAAACAAAGTATCCACCTCTAAGAACATAGCCTGTATTATTAAATACTACCATAAGACTGCTTCGTTATAAACTCCAGTTTTATACGATGTGCTGTTTCTTTCAAAACGTACAACCAGCTCAGAAATAATGTAAAGTGAGGATATAACTCCCCGATTTTTATAGATGAAATTATGTGTTTAAACGGAAAAAAGAAACACTGCCTCTTAACACCTCCATTGTTTGTCCTGCTCCTTCCCTTGTCCCCCGGATAAGGGAAGGCCGGGATGGGTTCCCTGCCACCATTAACACTTAACTTCCCCCTTATATTGCCGGTCACAACTGAAACAGCTTCTTTTTGGTACAATTATAAAGACTTAACTGAACCGGCATTTTATACGATAATAATATAATGGATATGAATCTTTTCATTGAATCTTTAATCTTATATACTTAGTTTTAGTGCCACTTGTTATAAATTTTATATTATCAGAAATGTTTCTATTAGCTGCAATAGTACTACTTTCCTACCTGATAGGCTCAATACCTACCAGCATTATTATAACTAAGGCCGTAAAAGGCGTTGATATACGTGAACACGGCAGCGGGAACGCCGGCGGTACAAACGTAATGCGTGTTCTCGGCTGGAAATACGGTGCATTTGTTATCCTGCTGGATGCATTAAAAGGAGTGCTTGTAGTAATTATTGTTGCACGTCTTCACTACGGAGCAATGCCGTTTCAGAATCTTACTCCTTTTGACGATTTTACATTAGTACAAATTATAGCAGGTATTGCGGCAGTTGTTGGGCATATATGGACGGTCTTCGCCGGGTTCAGAGGCGGTAAAGGCATTGCAACCGCACTTGGAATGTTAATAGTAATAGTTACTGTAGATATGCTGGTTGCTGTTGGAATATTTGTAATTGTTGTTGCAGTTTCCAGATATGTTTCTCTTGGTTCTATATTAGGAGCACTTGCTGTTCCGTTAACTTTGATATTCAGGGAAAATGTTCTGCATGTAGATGTTCCCGGTTATCATACCCTTCTTCCCTTCGTTATTGCCGTTTCGCTGCTTGTTTTATATACGCATCGTAAAAATGTGGTTCGTTTATTAAATGGCAGTGAACACAAGGTAAGTTTTAAAAAGAAAAAAGCCACTGTATAATTAATGAAAATTTCTGTTTTAGGTGCAGGCGGTTGGGGAACTACCCTTTCCATTTTACTCCATTATAATGGGCATAATGTAACCCTGTGGGAGTATCAAAAAAATTATGTTAAAATTCTTGATAAGGAAAGAGAAAACCCCCAGTATCTTCCCGGAATAAAAATTCCCCCTGAAATAAATATTACCCATAATCTTGAAAAATCGACTTTACAGCAGAATCTGATTGTACTTGCTGTTCCTTCACAATTTTTAAGGAATGTGGTAAAAGAAATTCCGTTCAGCAATATTAAAAATTCTATTCTTGTCAGTGTTTCAAAAGGAATTGAGAATAAAACCTTGTTAACTATGTCCCAGATGCTGCAGGATGTCTTCCCCTCAATTGATGAAAACCAGATTGGTGTAATTTCCGGCCCAAGTCATGCAGAAGAGGTAAGCAGGAGAATTCCTACAGCCGTTGTTGCCGCGTCAAAAAGTATTGAAACATCAAAAACAATTCAGGCAGCATTCATAACTTCATACTTCCGTGTTTACGGTTCATCAGATATACTTGGTGTTGAGCTTGGCGGAGCTTTTAAAAATGTAATTGCCATAGGCGCCGGAATTATTGACGGAGCAAAGTTTGGTGACAACACCAAAGCAGCTATAATGACAAGAGGCATCGCTGAGATCTCCCGCCTTGGTGTTGCTATGGGCGCACAGCCGGAGACTTTTGCCGGCTTAAGCGGAATGGGTGACCTGATAGTTACCTGCATGAGCAGGCACAGCCGTAACAGGTATGTTGGCGAACAGGTTGGATCAGGTAAAAAATTAAAAGAAGTATTAAAGACGATGAAGATGGTTGCTGAAGGTATTGAAACAAGCCGTTCAGCTTCACAATTATCAAAGAAACATGATGTTGAAACCCCGATAACTGATGAAGTTTATAAAATTCTCTTCGAAGATAAAGACCCCGTTAAAGCAACTACAGATTTAATGACAAGAGACATGAAGCTTGAGTAAATTTCAATAGAAAGTAAGCAGTTAGCAGCAGGCAAAATAATTTCAAGTCTTCAGTCGGCAGTCCACAGTCCGCAATTAGAAATAACATCTCAAAAGAAAGTCATCCCTAATTTGTCTTCGTTTACTGGCAAAAAATACATTTAGTTTGAAAAAAGGAGTAATAAACCTAAATCAATGTCAGGAATAAACGTATACAATGAATATATGAGATTAAAAGATCACGAAATAACGGCAATAAAGGAAACTGTAAAAAAATACGATGGCTCTGCCGAAGTATTTCTATATGGTTCAAGAGCGGATGATACCAAAAAGGGTGGAGATATTGATATCCTTATAATATCTGATAAAATAAAGCTTGATGAAAAAATTAAGATCAAGATTGAACTTTACGGGAAGATTGGTGAACAAAAGATTGACCTGGTAGCCGCACCGGAAATCAATACTGCTTTTTTAAATTATATCTATAAAACCAGTATCCGCTTATGAGTGAATTGAAAAATATTTTAAAAGAAGAATTACAGGTAATGAATGATGCCGGCAATATTCTTTCTTTTTCTTTTGAAAAATGCCGTCAGATAGGAATAAAAGAAAAGTACTCCGATGAAGAACTTGAATCTATGGACTCCCTAACCTCAAGATTTGCCCGCTTAAGTGATTTAATAATCCAAAAAGTTTTTAAAAGTTAGACCTTGATACTGAAGGAACGATCCGGGATACAATCAACATGGCTGAAAAAAAGGGTCTTATTGAATCATCCGAAATTTTTATTGAAATACGCGAATTAAGAAATACAATAGCACATGAATATGTTCCATCTGCTTATGATGAGATATTTAAGAAGGTAATTGAATTAGCACCCTTTTTATTTGATACTTTAATCAGGGTTAAAAATTATTTCAAAGAGAAGTATAATATAAAATAATCACGCTCCTCTTCCCGGCAGTGATATTCCTTTTATTTTCCTGAATAGCGAAACCGCATAAGAATCTGTCATTCCTGAAACAAAATCCGTTATTTTTAAAAGCCGGGTGTAAAGGTCTTCATCAGGCTTACCATTTGCACCAAGAAACTGCTTTGGCAGAAGTTTAAGCATGGTTTTATTTTTAAGTGATGGTTTTCCCGATTCAAGCTCGTTCACAGCATGGATGTAAGTATCCAGCAGGCCCCCAAGAACTTCATAACCTGCAGCTTCTCTTTCAACTACGCTTTTATAGGAATAAATTTTTTCAACAGATAATTTTTTGATATGCTCCAGTTGTGCGGCTTTATCAATAATTGATATCAATTCTCCTTCAAACTTACCGGCAAGCATATTTTCTTCTTCAGCCAGAAAGGCGGCAGCAAGCTCATCAATTAGAACGCTTATAGACTTAGCCCGTAAATATCCAATCTTATCATTTTCATTTCTTTCGCTGTATCCGGTAAACTTAGCCTTATCACATAAAGGCTTTAACAGCTCTTCGGTATCCTTAAAAGAAAGAAGCCCAAGTCTAAATGCATCCTCAAGATCCATAATACGATAACAGATATCATCGGCTGCTTCAACAAGAAATACAAGCGGATGCCTGCTCCACCAGTTGTCCTTTATCTTTTCCAGCCCTACCTCTTCTTCTACTTCCCTAAATAAATCTTTCTCAGCCTGGAAATAACCAAACTTACGGCTGAGCTTTTTATCTGATCCAAGGCTTGAAGAATCTTTGGGATATTTTGTAAAAGCGGCGAGTGTGGCACAAGTAAGCTTTAGTCCCCCTTTTATATTTGGATTCTGCAGCCTTGTTAATATCCTGAACCCTTGAGCGTTTCCTTCAAACTTCGCGAAATCATTCCAGCATTTTATACTTAATAATTCATGTTCAAAACTTTTTCCGTTACCAACCCTGAAGTATTCTGAAATTGCGTCTTCACCGGAATGCCCGAAAGGAGGGTTGCCGATATCATGTGAAAGGCAGGCTGCAGCAACTATTTCGCCGAAGTTAAAGGATGTGAATTCTTCTTTTAAATCAGGATGCCTTTCAATAATAGTTTTACCCACTACACTGCCAAGCGATCTGCCGACACAGGATACTTCCAGACTGTGAGTTAGTCTTGTATGAACAAAATCACTTTCCGGTAAAGGAAAGACCTGGGTTTTGTCCTGCAGTCTTCTGAATGCGGAACAAAAGACAATCCGGTCAAAATCTTTTTGGAATTGGGTCCTGCCGTCAGCCCCATACGCAGGTAATATTTTTTCATCACCGATAAGTTTTTTAGAAAGAAGCTTTTTCCATTCCAATTCAACACCTCTTATTTACCATGACCAATTTGCGGCACAGGTTATAGCCTGTGATGTACCTGTAACACAGGTTCTAGCCTGTGATTTGCTTGTAACACAGGCTTTAGCCTGTGAAGGTTTTTATTATGTAAAAGTTCACAGGCTAAAGCCTGTGCTACATAAATCTGCATAAACAGTTCAAATTTAACAAGAATTATTGTTTATTCTTTGATGTTCAGCTATTTTTATCGTGATGAATTCAGAAAATGAAAAAACACTTAGCCAGTCTGTACAGTTTTTAAAGTCCGTTGGACCAAAACGGGCAGAAGCCTTTGCAAAAATAGGGATACGCTCGGTAAAGGACCTGCTTTTTTATTTTCCCTCCCGTCATCTTGACAGGACTAATATTATTAATGCAGGCAGAGCCTATCATTTGCTAATGAATGGATATGATGGTGAGCTTACAATTATAGCTAAGGTGTATGAAAAGGAAAAAATAAGGCTCGGCAGTAAAGAATTATTGAAAGTGCAATTCCGTGATACTACCGGTTTTTTTGAGTGTGTCTGGTTTCAGGGAGTAAAATTTTTTTATACTACTTTTAACGAAGGAGATATTTTTGCCGTGTCCGGAAAGCCGGGTATCTCTAAATACGGCGGTGTACAATTTACTCATCCTGATTTTGACAGGGTAACTGAGGAAGAATCAACTAACCTGCTTAATACCGGGAAGATTATCCCCTTCTACAGAATTCCCAAAGAACTTAAAAATAAAAATATAGGTGATTTCAGCTTAAGAAGGATCATTCACCAGGCTGTTGAGACTTATGCAGATAATCTTTCGGAAACTTTACCCGGTGAGATAATTAAAGCAGAACACCTGCCCGGCATAATTACTGCCGTAAAAAACTTTCATTATCCGCAGACAAAAGAAAAGCTTGATGCCGCCGTTAAAAGATTTAAATTTGAAGAACTATTCTACCTGGAAATTCTTGTTGCCTTAAAAAAATATAACTACAAGGTAAAACAGACCGGAATCCCATTTAAAATCCAAACTAATCTTGTTGCCGAATTTCTTAAAACCCTTCCGTTCGAACTGACAAAGTCGCAAATCCAGGTGTTAAGCGAAATAAGAAAGGATATGGAGAAGACACAACCGATGAACAGACTTCTGCAGGGAGACGTAGGCAGCGGAAAAACAATAGTAGCTCTTATTGCTATGCTTATAGCTATTGATAACGGGTACCAGGCAGCCTTGATGGCTCCAACGGAAATTCTGGCAGACCAGCATGCCAAATCCATCTCTGCTCTTGTAAATAAAATTACAAGCAGGGATATAAAAGTTTCTTTATTAATAGGCGGACAAAAAAAGTCAGTGCGGAATAAAAGGCTTGATGAAATAGAATTTAAAGAAGCAGATATTGTAATCGGTACCCATGCTATGTTTGAAGAAAAAGTGAAGTTTAATCAGCTTGGTTTGGTAATAGTAGATGAACAGCACCGTTTTGGTGTGGCACAAAGAGCTAAACTACAGGGCAAGGGGGTTACTCCTGATGTAATTGTAATGAGCGCAACACCTATCCCCCGTACCTTATCAATGACAATCTATGGTGATCTGGATGTTTCAGTAATTACCGAAATGCCGAAAAACAGGAAATCAATAAAAACAATTCTCAGAGGTGAGAATAAGCTGCCGGATATTTATAAATTTATTATAGATAAGAACAAAGAAGGATACCAGGCTTTTATTGTATATCCCCTTGTTGAAGAGTCTGAGAAACTGGAACTAAAAGCGGCAGAAACATTTTACAGGGACCTGAAAGAAACCTACTTAAAAGAACTGAGAGTGGGTTTAATTCATGGAAGAATGAACTGGCAGGAGAAGGAGGAGGTTATGTTTCTCTTCCTTGCAAAAAAGTTTGATGTTCTTATCTCTACTACTGTTATTGAGGTCGGAATTGATATACCGGATGCAAACATTATACTTATTAATGATGCGCACAGGTTCGGGCTTTCACAGCTTCACCAGTTAAGAGGACGCGTGGGAAGAAGCACAACACAGGCATACTGCATACTTGTAACCAAAGATGAGTATGCTGCAGCCCAGGCAAGATATAAGCTTGACCTTGAATACTTATCTTCAACCCAGTTAGAGAAGTACAAAGCCTCCGTCCGCCTGCAGTCAATGGTAAAATATACCGATGGATTTAAAATTGCTGAGATTGATTTTAAGTTAAGAGGGCCGGGAGATATTTTTGGTACAAGGCAGAGCGGCTTCCCTGAATTACAGCATGTTGATATAACCACGGACACAGACTTACTTCTTACAGCAAAGGAAGAAGCATTTAACATAATTGACAATGACCCTCACCTGAAGCAGCAGGACAACTTAGTAATAAGAAAAAATCTTACAGATCATTACTCAGACAACCTTAAGTATGCAAAGATTGCATAACAAAAAAAAATTTCCCGCCGTTTCTCTTTTAAAAAAAAATTTATCAACTTACCTTAAAAAAATTGTTTATTAATTATTTTTAACGGAAATTTGACATGAAAAAAAAATGTTCTTTAAAAAATTTCCGGATGATAACTAACACAAAACGAACCTGAAGAGAAAATATTTTTTCTTCATTACTCAAAACATGTTGACACTGATTTTTTAAAAGTTATATTTGTAAAAAAAATAGGAGAAAATATTTTTTCCTCTTCCCTTAATGTAAGACTGAATGTTGCATTAACCTTTAATGTCAAACCTGAAAGTGAAACTTTCCCTGAAATCCTATCCCCAAATCTGAAAAACAGACAACAGTTCGAATACAAGCCGTCTGTTGATACTTTTGCTGAGTGGGATACATGGGAGACTATCAACGCTGTAAAGGAAGCATTGGAACGTTTTCATAATGTAACTATGGTTGAGGCCAGTCAATCAGCTTTTGAGAAGCTGAAAGAATTACGGCCCGACATTGTTTTTAATATAGCAGAAGGTTTCAGCGGTGTTTCAAGAGAAGCACAGATACCTGCAATACTTGATATGCTGCAGATTCCATACAGCGGTTCTGATCCGCTGACCCTTGCTACATGTCTTGATAAAGCCCGCACTAAAGAAATTTTATCCTATTACAAAATTCCGAATGCGAAGTTTGTAATAGCGGATAATTTAAATGAAGCATTAGATGCAAATCTTAAGTTCCCCCTGATTGTAAAACCGGTTTCCGAAGGTTCAAGCAAAGGAATTTTCTCTTCTTCATTTGTAAAAGATAAAAATGATCTGGCAAGAGAAGTAGAGAGAATAACTGCCGAATACAATCAATCGGCTCTTATAGAAGAATTTTTACCGGGTAGAGAGTTTACCGTTGCTGTTTTGGGTAACGGCACGGATGCTGAAGTTCTTCCTATAGTGGAAATAAGCTACGCAGATTTCCCGAAGGACTTTATCCCGATCTACTCCTATGAAGCCAAATGGATTTTAGATACAAGGGAAAACCCGCTTGATGTTTTTTCATGCCCTGCTAATCTTGATTCTCAGCTCGAAAGTGAAATTAAATCGGTTGTATTAAAGACGTACCGCATCCTGAGGTGCAAAGACTGGAGCAGAATTGATATAAGGCTGGACGCAAACAACAGGCCGAATGTAATTGAGATTAATCCCCTGCCGGGAATATTGCCAAACCCGGAGGACAACTCATGTTTTCCCAAAGCTGCACGTTCTGTGGGTTTAAATTATTCAGATATGATAAATAAAGTTCTTTATGTTGCTGCCAAAAGACATAATCTTATATGATTGATGCAAAGATACTGATTTGTTATAATTCTCCTGTTAGCATCTTTCCGATATACAACGGTAAACCCCGTGCTGTGTCAGGAAAGCCGGGTGCAGATGCTAAAGTGAATGATCTTTCCGAAAGCGGTTTCTCCAGGGAGATAGGGAAGATTAAAAAGAGTTTGCAGGAAAACTTTTCCGATGTAAAATCTTTTGCAGTTGACAGGAATGTAGAACGCACCATAAAAAAGCTTACCAGCTACTCCCCTGATGTAATTTTTAACTTTGTTGAATCAATTGAAGGAATTGCCTCTTACGAGTACTATGTGGCCGCTTTATTTGAACTGCTTGGATTCCAGTTTACCGGCAACGGCCCGGCATGCCTTGGTAATTGCCTTAACAAATACAGAACAAAAAATATCCTTAAATCCTTCGGTATCAATACTCCTAATGCCATAACTGTTAAACCTTCTGAGAAATTATTCGAAAATAACTTGTTTGCCGCACAGGGAGGCAAAAAAATTAATTTTCCTGTAATCCTTAAACTCCTTAATGAAGATGCCAGTATCGGGATATCGGAAAATTCAGTTGTGAGTGATTATAAAAATTTAAAAAGGCAATTGAAGTTTTTACATAACACATATAAGCAGGACGTCCTGATTGAAGAATATATTGAAGGGCGTGAACTTAATATTGCTATACTGGGCGAAAAAGCTCTTCCTGTTTCGGAAATTCAGTTTAAAGGCTTACCCGAAGGTCTGCCTAAAATTGTTACCTATGACGGTAAATGGATTGAAGACAGCATCTATTATGAGTTTACAAAACCCAGGTGTCCTGCCATACTTAATAAAAAGACACAGAAAAAGCTGGAAGAGATTGCACTTCTTGCATACCATGCTATGAACTGCAGGGACTATGCAAGGGTTGATGTCCGGTTAGACAAAAATAATATTCCTCATGTAATTGAAGTTAATCCTAATCCCGATATATCAACTGATTCGGGATTTGCCAGGGCTGCCGCTGCCGGCGGTTTATCTTATTCACAAATGCTTGCAGAAATAGCAAAATATGCTTTAAAGAGATATCAGAATGATCAGAAAACTAAAGCAGTCTGACGCAAAGGTGATAGAAGGTATGCTAAAAAGGATTCCTCAGTTTACTGATGCTGAAATTGAGGTTGCTATGGAGCTTGTGAACATAGCGGCTAATAATCCTGTACAAACGGATTACAATATTTTTGTCTTTGAAGAAAAGAATAAAATTTTAGGATACCATTGTACCGGGAAACGCCCGCTGACAGATGGTGTTTATGATTTATACTGGATTGCTGCCGATCCAAAATCAGAAATTAAAGGAATAGGAAGAAGACTATTACAGCATGCTGAAAATTTGGTGATTGAAAATGAAGGCCGCTGGCTGCTTGCTGAAACTTCTTCTAAAGAAAGCTATATAGCTACAAGAAATTTCTATTTGCGGAATAATTATACGATAGTTGCACAAATAAGCGACTTTTATTCCGCAGGTGACTCACTAATGGTGTTTGGTAAGTATTTTTATAAAAAACAAACAGAGGGTTAGTCATGGAACTGTGGCAGCAAATGATAAGAGACAGTGTCCACACTGTCGATCAGCTTGTAGAAAAATTCGGGATAGACAGGAAGGTTGCTGAAGACCTCGACGAATTTTTCCAGGCAAGAATTAACCCATACTACTTAAGCCTGATCAGATACCCGGGAGATCCTATATGGAAGCAGTGTGTTCCGGATAGCGCAGAGCTTGAGGATTTTGATGCTGATGAAGATCCGCTGATGGAAGATGCCATGAGCCCGGTTCCAAACATCACTCACAGATATCCAGACAGAGCTCTGTTTCTTGTTACGAGCCAATGCGGCCTCTACTGCCGTTTCTGTACAAGGAAAAGAAAAGTAGGTGATTATGAAAAGATCTCCATGAAGGGGCTTGAAAGCGCATTCAGGTATCTTGAAGAACATACTGAAATACGCGATGTAATCCTGAGCGGCGGTGACCCTCTTATGCTTACTGATGCAATGCTTGAAAAAATTCTTCAGCGCCTTAGAGCTATACCCCATCTCGAAATAATCAGGCTTGGATCAAAAATGCCGTGCGTTCTTCCCCAAAGAATTACGCCCCAGCTTTGTGCTATGATCAAAAAATATCACCCTGTTTATCTTAATACTCATTTTAACCATCCATGGGAGATAACTCCCGAAAGCTCCAAAGCATGTACAATGCTTGCAGATGCCGGTATTCCGGTTGGAAACCAGATGGTATTAATGAGAGGGGTAAATGATGATCCTGCTGTTGTAAAAGAATTGCTTCAAAAGCTGCTTAAAATAAGAGTAAGGCCCTATTATATGTATATGGCTGATGAAACTAAAGGTGCAAACCATTTCAGGACATCCATAGAAACGGGATTAAATATAATTGAGAATCTGCGCGGGCATACAAGCGGCCTTGCTATTCCTCATTTTGTTATTGATGCTCCCGGCGGCGGCGGAAAAATACCGATTCTGCCAAATTATGTTCTCCATCAGGATGAAGATAAAATTATTCTTCGGAATTTCCAGCATAAAGTTTATTCTTATAAAAATTATAAGGATAAAAATAATCCCGAAAAGCCAAAGCAGAGAATTGCAGCTAAAATCGGTAAGAATGGGAATGGGACAAACGGGAACGGTAAAAACGGGAATGGTTCTAACAGAAGCAGTAAGAACGGCAATGGAACAAATGGTAACGGAAAGAATGGAAAACCGAAGATAAAGGAAATGGATATTAAAAAAATTAAACTTCCTGTTTTACAGGATGTGAATTAAATTATTATTTATTGATTCTTTGCAGCACAGGCTTTAGCCTGTGCTTTTTTTTTGATGATTAATAAGATTCTTACCACTTATTCTTTTACGCCAATAATTGATAGTAATCTATATCTATATTTTGGCTCAGAAGCCACACCTTTATTATCCTTACCTCTAATAAAACTTGCCAAGATTTATTGATGTTTTCGGGATTGCTTTTCAACTTCACAGGCTAAAGCCTGTGCTACAGTTAAATATGTTATTGATTTAATATTTTCCCCATATCCTTTTCTAAACTCTCATTGGGCATTTCAACAATCCTTCCAAGTTCCTTTCCGTCTCTGAAAAAGATTATAGTTGGAACAAATTTTACATCAAGGCCTTCAATATCCCCCTCTTCACTTTTTTTATCCCTGTTCACACTAATAATATTTACCTTCTCTGATGGATAACCCAGGTTATCAAGTATCTTAAAAAGTCCTGGCACTTCTCTATGACTGTCATCGCACCAGGAACCCATTACAATTGTTATATCAACTGAATCCAGTTTGCCGTTTAACAGCGCCAGTATTTCTGAATCCGGTACATATTCGTCATATTCGGGATTAAACCAGGAGGAGAAGTTTGAATCATCAAAGGCCTCGCGTGTTGTATAACCAATAAGCATCGGTTCCCCTGTTTCATCATCGGTAATTGTTTTGTTTTTATCCTGCGCTGGTACTATAACAGAAACAAAAATGATAAAGATCAGCAGACTATATTTGTTCATATAAATCCTCTTTCCCGGAAATGTTTCTTCTTATATCAATTCCCCACAGCAATTTGTTCCTTAATGTTTCATAATAATTTGTAAGGGGTGTATGAAGAAGCCTAAAGGGACGTTCACTTTTTTTAATCTTTATCCTTAATGGCGGTTTAAAAGAAAATACTCTCTGCCCGTCACAATTAGCCAACACTTTATTATGGTTAGAACTGGCCGTTATCACTATTTCGCTGTTACCGGGCAGTACAAGGGACCGCATAGTTAAGCCGTGCGGAGAAATAGGGCACAAAGTAATAACGTCGGTTTGCGGACTTACAATGGGGCCTCCTGTTGATACTGCATACCCTGTTGAACCTGTTGGCGTTGATACAATTAAACCATCAGCGGCGAATGTTGTAACATATTCATTATTTACAGCAATAGTCAGTTCAATCATTTTAGGCCACCCGCCTTTATCAATAACAATATCATTTATGCCGTAAAGAGTTTCAATTTTATGGCCAACGCATTCTCCCGAGATAATCATTCTTTCTTCAATCTCATAGTCTCCCTTTTCAATATCCTCAATTAATTTATCCAACTGATTAACATTTACTTCAGCAAGAAAGCCCAGCTTGCCGAAATTTATTCCAAGCACCGGTTTGTTATAAAACTGGGCTTTATATGCAGTATTAAGCATTGTTCCATCGCCGCCAATAGAAATTACTATATCACATTTACTGCAGAGTTTGTTCTCCTCCAAAAATTTTTTTGCTGCAACCTTTGGAACAAGAGATTCCTTCCTGCCCCTGATCGAGTCACTAAGTATATAATCAAATCCGGATGATTTGAGCTTATCTATTAGAAGTGATATAACATCAAAAACATTTTCTTTTGTAGTATTTGCTATAATACCTATAATAGTATTTTTACCCTTTTTATGCGGATGCCTTTTTTTTGCCATATTTATTGAGCCGGATTATTTTCTTTGTTTTCTTCTGTACCAGGTTCGGGTTTGTTTTTATCCTTACTTACCTCATCAACATAATTTAGCTTCAACTCCCTTATTACTTCGGTAAGGAATTTTTGCTCATATTCAGAAAGATTACCCTTAGTTTTTTCGGTGAGCATATCAAGAGTATCAATTGACAGCTTGGCATACTCAAGGTTGCGTTCAATTTTGTCACTAACAGGGTTTTTGATTTTACCCATCGACATCATTGCAACCTGCTGATTCTGCATTATAAGCTGCATAAAAAGAATTTCATTAGTGTAATTTTGTTCCATCTTTTTTTACTCCCAATGTTTTTATTTCCCACAATTTACAATATTTAGTGAAAACATACGTTGATGAAAATACTGCAAGAATAAATCCCTGCAATCCATCAAGAAATCCCATTTTAATTATGTACATTTTAATAAAAATTATCACCGGCCTCAGCAGGATATCCGCCAGCGCAAAATCTTTACCTTTTTTTGCCAGTTCATCTGCAGCCAGGGATGTATAACTATTAAATTTTTCAAAATAGTGATGAATAGAAGGATCAGTATAATGCTTAATATTATTATTTAGTTCACCGGCATGTCCGTTAATTATAAGATGTTCATGCACATCACTATCGCTGAAATATACCTTTGTTTTATCAAACAGACGAACAACTCTGCCGGGATACCAGCCGCTGTGTTTAATCCATCTGCCGAGGAAATTTGCAACCCTCGGAAAGGAATAAGCATTAAACCGGGGATTGTTTTTTTTCCAGATGTTAATCTCGTCAGAAAGTTCTTTGGTTAACTCCTCATCAGCATCAATCCAGAGTATCCACTCATTAGACGACAGAGAGACGGCATACTGTTTTGTTTTGGAAAATCCCATCCACTTTACCGGCTCTGCTTTTACCATGGAGAACGACCGGGCAATTTCAAGAGTTTTATCTGTAGTGGAGTTATCAACCAGCAGGATAATTTCATCAACACAATTTAAAAGACTATTAATACACCTTGAGATGTTTTTTTCTTCGTTTTTTGCAATAATAATTGATGATATTTTCATTATATAAACTGGTTTTGAATTACCTGCTTTATTACTTCTTTAACTTCAGCAGGTTTTATTGAGTTAATATCCAGATCAGAACCAAACCTGTACCTGGAAAGATAATCAGGTTTATCCAGATTTTTCATAATTTCACCGGGATAAACGTAATACCCTTTATCAAATATTTCCTTCGGATATGGGTGGAACCTTCCAAATCTTTCCCCGTTTGTAATACAAACAAACTTTTTATTTACAGATGCCGAAATATGAACTGCAACAGATTCGTTGGAAATAAGTATTTCTGACTCTGCTATAATTTTAGACAATTCCGGTAAAGTTGTTTTACCGCAAAGATCAATAACCTTTTCCGCCGGCAGGTAATT
>JAWOJF010000173.1:0-18641 GCA_046481785.1 Ignavibacteriaceae bacterium
TTTTTTTTCGCTTTTTTAATATCTCTGGCAGGAACAATAACTGTTGCGCCTGCATCAGCAAGTGTTTTTGTGGTTTCCAGCCCTATACCAGCATAACCCCCGGTTACAATGGCTGTTCTTCCTGTAAGACCAATTCCTCTTATTACATCACAAGCTGTGGATGTGGCATTAAACCCTGAGTTTATAGGTTTTTGTAATGCTCGGTTATAATTATTTTTTTCCATTTTAATGCTCCTGTTAAATTGTTTTTGAAAATTATTTTCATGTACAAAATAAAGAGGCATTTTTTTATAAGCTTTGTTTAGAATGTCAATCTTGCTTTGTTTAGAAAGTCATTATTTGGTTCTGGTTATAAACCTTCTCATTTATTTTAAGAGCTCCATTTGATTATTTATAGTACCGGGTTTACTTTTATAGCTGTATCTCGTAAAATTAAGTTCTATTTGTCAAAAACTTTATAAAAAACAGGGACTTATGAAAGCAGCCGTCTTTTCTAAATATGGCCCACCGGAAGTTGTTCAGGTAAAAGATGTACCAAAACCTGAACCCGGAGATAATGAAATAATAATTAAAGTTTATGCAGCAACAGTTAACCGGACAGACTGCGGCTTCCGGAAACCTGAACCATGGTTTGTAAGATTCTTCAGCGGGGTGGTAAAACCTAAAATGAAAATTTTAGGAAATGAATTTTCAGGAGTGGTTGATGAAACAGGGAAGGCGGTTAAGTTATTTAAGAAAGGTGACCATGTTTTTGGGTTAACCGGAGGTACTAAGTTTGGGGCACATGCTGAATATCTTTGTCTGCCAGAAGACTTTCCAATTGTATTGAAGCCTGAAAGTTTGAGTTTTGAAGAAGCGGCCTCCGCTTGTGATGGTGGAATGCTTGCGTTAACCTGTCTGAGCAAAATTGATTTTGATAAAAACCATAAGATACTTATAAACGGAACCACCGGCTCCATTGGCAGTGCGGCACTGCAGATTGCTAAAAAGCACTATGGTGCGGAAATTACCGCTGTATGTAATACTAAAAATATTGAACTGGTAAAATCACTTGGAGCGGACAGGATTATCGATTATTTAAAAGAAGATTTCACTAAGGATAATGAAGTGTACGATGTGGTTTTTGATGCTGTGGGCAAAAGTTCTTTCCCCCGGTGTAAAAAACTAATTAAAGATGGCGGCCTTTATATTTCAACTGATCTCGGCTATTTCTACCAGACAGTTTTTCATATGTTATGGACTTCAAAATTTGGTACTAAAAAAGCAATTATTCCTTTTCCCAAAGAAACTAAACAACTTGTTATATTTATTAAAGAGCTTCTGGAGCAGGGAATGTTTAAGCCCGTAATTGACAGATGCTATCCACTGGAACAAATTGTTGAGGCTTACAGGTATGTTGATACTGGAGAGAAAACCGGAAATGTGGTTATACAAATAGCCCATCAATAAATTTGTAGCACAGGCTTTAGCCTGTGAAATAAAAGCTTCTATCCAAAATAATAATTTGTTTCGTTCCTACGGAACTTGATAATTTTTGAGATTATCTATCTCTATAAACATAAAGTCCCTGACGGGACTTAAAACAGCAATATATTTATACCTTAACAATAATTTTGTTTTGGACAGAACTGGAAATAAGAACTTCACAGGCTAAGCCTGTGCTGCAATTATTCCAGCAGATTGCTTATGTGGAAACCACACCGTATTTTTCCTTTACTTTGTTTCCAGGGGAAGCACAGCTTCAGAAATTCTCTATTAACTTGAAGGGACAACAATGGATGCTGTAAAAAAATTCTCACCTGCTCTATTCATAATAATAATTTTTTGTTTCGTACTTCCATTTATAAACATTACCTGCAGCGGACAGGAAATTATGAGTGTTACCGGGATTCAATTAATTACCGGAACGGACTATGAGCCTGGCGAGAAGTTTATTGAAGAAGGAATGTTCGATAATAATTATCAAACTGATGGAATTGATTCTCAGCCCATGGCCATTCTTGCATTGCTTGCAGCAATTGCAGCACTGGTATTAAGTTTTAACCGCTCTAAAATTGCAGCTTTGTTTTGCATGGTTGTATCGGTATTAGGTGCCTTCTTTTTGTTACTGCTTAAAATAAATCTGGATAGTGAAACTGCAGGCAGCGGGGAGGTTATGGTAAAAATAAATTATTTATTTGCCTATTGGTTTTCTTTACTAGTTTTTGTTGCGGGAGCTATTACTGAATGGATGATCTATAAAGAAATGGATACTGAAATTACAGAAGTTAAATCTCCGCCTGTCCCGGTTGATAAAAATATATAAAGCCTGCAAGTTTTCATTTTTCGAAAAATACTTATAACTTCTGCTTTAAGTTTTTATCCTGAAATAAATATATTGGCCTCACAATGCAGAAAATTTGTAATTCCTTTTTTTCCCTAAGTATTTTTTTATCCGCTGTCTTATTACTAACCGGCTGTTCATCCCATAAAGAAATTACTCAATCTTCTTATCAAAGCAGAGAGAACCTGGATACCGTTAAAGCTCAAAGATTTGACATGGGAAAAATGTGGACATTTGAGAATCCCCCCATAAATTATTTTAAAGAAGAATATAATTTCGAACCGGATCAGCAGTGGCTTGAAAAAGCCAGGAAATCTGCACTAAAGTTTGGCAACGGATGTTCCGCTTCATTTATTTCAGAAGATGGTTTAATTATGACAAACCATCATTGCATACGAGGGATATTAAATACCATTGCCGAAGGAGATGAAAATTTTTTAAGGGATGGTTTTTCTGCAAAGTCGGTTGAAGAGGAAAAACAGGTTCCCGGCCTTTTTGTGCAGCAGTTGATGCTTATAAAAGATGTAACGGATGAAATGCAAAATGAAATGTTAAAAGGGGTGACTAATGAAGAAAAAGTACAGATGCGTGATCTGAAGGAACAGGAGATAATTAACCGGTATATGGGAATTAATGACAGTCTTGTATACAGGGTTATTTCTCTTTATAACGGGGGGAAATACTCCTTATACGGATATAAACGGTATGATGATATCCGTTTTGTATTTGCTCCTGATTTAAGAAGCGCAAAGCTGGGGGGAGATTATGATAATTTTACTTATCCCCGTCATGGCATTGATTGTGCCTTTCTCCGTGCTTATGAAAACGGCAAACCTGTAAAATCACCTGATTTTTTTAAATGGAATGAAGAAGGCGCAAAAATTGGCGAACCTATATTTATTATTGGTAATCCCGGCAGAACAGACCGGATAAAAACGCTGGCGCAGATTGAGTATGACCGTGAATATGTCTATCCCGCTTATGTTTCATACCTTCAGGAAGTATATAATGCTTATCTGGCTGAAGTGGAAAAAACTAATGGCGATGATTATAATCTTATTGCAAGGTTATATACAATTGGTAATGTACTTAAAGTTAACAAAGGAATTCTTGACGGGTTAAATGATCCTGTTTTAATGGCAAGAAAAAAAGATTTTGAAAAAAAGTTCCGTACGGCAGTTAACAATGATGAAGAATTAAAACAGAAGTATGCTCATCTTTGGCCTGAGATCGAGGAATCAAGGGAAGCTTCAAAAACATTTGCTCCTGAGTTGTCGGCATATTCCATAAGTACATTATTCCAGTCAGAATATTTTAATATTGCAAGGAATATCATAAAACTGGCTGAGGAATTATCTCTTACGGAGAAATCAGAAAATAAACAACAGGAAGAAATATCTGATTCAATAATCTCAAAAATTTATCCCGGTAATTTTAACAGTGAGCTTCAAAATAAAATACTGGCTGCCCAGATAGACTTTTATTACCAGAGGCTTGGAGAGAACAATCCAATTCTGCAGGATTTTTTGCAGGGACGAAGAGGAAATGATGCTGTAAAATATCTCCTTTCCAACTCCGTAATAACTACCAGAGAAGATGTTGCAGGTTTATTAGTCCAAAGTCCTGAACAAATACTTAACTCAAATGATCCATTTATAAATTTTGTATTGAAAATCCGGCAGAGGAATAATGAACTTAAAACTAAAAATAATATAATAACAGCTAGGGAGGAGATAAATAACCAGCTTTTAGGGCAGGCTTTGTGGGAAGTGTACGGTGAGAGTATACCCCCGGATGCAACGGGCACTTTAAGAATTGCTGATGGAGTAATTGAAACCTATCCTTATAATGGTACTATTGCCCCGCCGTATACAACTTTTTACGGTATGCTCGAAAAATATTATTCCTTTAACAAACAGTTTCCTTTTAATCTTCCACCTTTCTGGGAAAATCTGCCGCCGGAGTTTGATCTAAGTACTCCGCTTAATTTTATTTCAACCAATGATATTATCGGAGGAAATTCCGGCAGCCCGGTTGTTAACACTAAACTTGAAATAGTAGGACTTGCTTTTGACGGAAATTACGACGGCCTTTCGGACAGATACATTTATACCACAGAGGCAAACAGAACAATAAGTGTTCATCCAAAAGGTATGCTTGAAGCAATAAGGGATTTATATAAGCTTACAAGACTTAGTAATGAAATTGTAAATAGTAAAATGGAATAATTATTATTATTAACCAGTAAAAAGAGAAGCTATTTTTTTATTATTTATTAATCCCATCATAAAGTCGGTTTTGCCCGAATATGTGAATTTATAATTTAGGCAGGGGCGTTCAATTGAACGCCCCTGCGCACAAGAAAACACTCATTTGTACATGAGTTTTAACTTTTCTATATATTTAGATTGTAAAATAAAGAGTATATAATGCCCCGCTGGTTTAAGATTACAATATTATTATCTGTTTCTTTTCTAATAGTGTTTATCATTGGCGGAGCAATATTTTACAACCTGCTTATTTCTACTTTACCCAAATACGAAGGAAAAGTACCGGCATCAAACATTTCGGATGATATAGAGATATACCGTGACAGTCTTGCCATACCTTATATAATTGCAAAAACTGATGAAGATGCTGCATTTGCTCTCGGTTACCTGCATGCACAGGAAAGATTATTTTCGATGGACCTTATAAGAAGAGCAGGTGAAGGAAGAATGAGTGAGGTTCTTGGTTCACGGACACTTGATTTTGACAAGATGTTCTTAACAGCCGGTATAAAAAAGTATGCTTTTGAAAATGTTAATAAAATTGATCCTGAAGTAAAAAAAATACTAACAGCTTATTCCCGCGGGATAAATTTATTTATTAAAGAGGGGAATTTGCCGGTTGAATTTGATGTTATTGGTTATGAGCCGTATGAGTGGAAACCTGAACACAGTATAATTGTTATAAGGATGATGGGGTGGCAGCTTAATATTAGCTGGTGGTCTGATATTACTTTTGCTCATCTTGTTCAAAAATTAGGTGAACAAAAGGTAAAAGAAATACTTCCTGATTTTCCTGAAAATGCACCGACAATAATTCCGCCTGAATTAAAAAAGGCCCCGCCGGTAACAACCGACTTAGTGAAAACCGATAAGGCATTCCGATCCTTTATGGGCTTTCTCGGTTCGCACCTGGGCTCAAATAACTGGGTTGTAAATAGTAACTTATCAGCAAGCGGAAAACCAATAATAGCAAATGATCCTCATCTTCACTATAGTGCCCCGGGTGTTTGGTATGCCGCAATTATAAGAAGTGAAACATGGAATGCAGAGGGAATTACTTTACCCGGTGTTCCCGGTATTGTCGTTGGGAAAAATCAGGATATCTCCTGGGCGCTGACTAATATTATGGTTGATGATTGTGATTTCTATATCGAAAAACTTGACTCTTCAAAAACAAATTATCTCCTTAATGGCCAATGGAAAAAACTTCAGATAAGAAAAGAGAAAATTAAAGTTAAAGATTCAATGGATGTTGTTTTTGAAGTTAAGTCAACCCACCGCGGCCCTATTGTTTCTGATACTCATCTTGCATCTGCTCTTTATCCTGATAAGGGAATAAAGCCCGCAGTACTTAGCATGAAATGGATGGGCAATATTTTTAGTGATGAGCTCCTTGGATTCCTTAATATAAATAAATCTAAAAATTGGGATGATTTTAAATCAGCGGTAAGTCATTTCAGCGTGCCCGGACAGAATTTTGTATATGCCGATAAGCAGGGGAATATAGGGTATGTATTTGGAACCCGTCTTCCCGCACGTACTTCCAACAGTCCTACTATGGTATATGATGGTACAACTGATACATATGACTGGAAAGGTTTTGTTCCTCAAAGCGAGATACCTGTATTGTTTAATCCTCCGTCAAACTTCATAGCATCCGCAAATAACAAAACATTAAAAAATTTTCCTTATCATATTGGCAACTTATGGGAGCCCCCCTCAAGATATGAAAGGATAGTACAACTGTTAACAAGCAAGAAAAAACATTCAGCAGATGATTATAAAAATTATCAGATGGATATTGTTTCTCCATATGCAAAAGAGATCACTCAATTTATTATTAATGCTTTTGAAGGAAAAAAGATAACAGACAGTAATCTTGCCGTAAGTATTGAAATGTTTAATGACTGGGACTATGAATTTGGAGAGTACAGCCAGGTGCCGGCTATATATGCAGTGTTCTATAAACATTTACTCTCAAACACTTACCGGGATGAAATGGGAGATGACATGTTTAACGAATTTGTATTTATGGCTAATATCCCTTATAGGAGCATAATACAAATATTAAACAACCCCTCCACTACCTGGTTTGATAATATTTTAACAACAGGCAATATAGAAACCAGGGATATTATCATAAGGAAAAGTTTAGTTGATGCTCTTGCAGAACTTGAACAACAATTTGGAAAGGATATATCCGGGTGGCAGTGGGGCAAAATGCATAAGGTAGTTTTCACTCATCCTTTCGGAGGTGTTTCGGGATTGCTGGATAAGGTAGTTAATATTGGCCCGTATCCTGTTGGCGGAGACGGAACCACATTATTTAATACTGAATATCCTTTTTATGAACCAATTGAAGCCTTCCCAAGGTTTAATCATAAAGAATTTCAAAATACAGTCGGCCCTTCAATGCGTTATATTTTTGATTTCGCAAATCCCGATGAGTTTTATCTTGTTCTTCCTACGGGGCAATCAGGAAATGTTATGAGTGACCATTATAAAGATATGGCAAGTATGTGGCTGGAAGGCCGGTATGTTAAGATAAGGACTGATGAAGCATCAATGAGGAATAATAAAAATAAGTTATTAAAGCTTTTAAAAAAATAATACATACTTATTACCCCTGTTTGTTATTAACAATTACATGTTCATTTCCTCTCCCGGATGTCGTAAATACAAAATCTTTTTCTTAAATTTAAGCTTCATAATTTATAACAGGTCAGATGAAAGTTATTGAGCATTTATTAAAAGCCAAAGAGCCATTAATCAGCTTTGAACTTATACCGCCAAAACGCGGCGGGGATATAAAAAGTCTTTTATCAGTATTAGATGATATTGTGAAGTACCATCCCCCGTTTATTGATATTACAAGTCATTCGGCTGAAGTTGTTTATGATGAGACACCAACCGGGATACAGAAAAAAATAAAAAGGAAAAGGCCCGGCACGCTGGGTATCTGTGCTCTTATCCAAAATAAATATAATATTGATGCAGTTCCGCATATCCTTACAAAAGGGTTTACGAGGGAGGAAACAGAAGATTTTTTAATTGAACTGTCATATCTTGGAATAGAAAATGTACTGGCAATCCGCGGCGATGACAGCGGGTATGAAAAACCAATCCCTGAGGGGAGAAGTGCAAACAGGTATGCCGCAGATCTTGTAAAACAGATTGTAGCAATGAATAATGGAAAGTACCTGGAAGAAAATCTGCTTGATGCACGCCCCTCCAATTTTTGTATTGGGGTAAGCGGTTATCCTGAAAAACATTTTGAAGCTCCTAATCTTAAAACCGATATAAAGTATGTTAAAGAAAAAGTTGATGCAGGCGCAGAGTATGTAGTTACCCAGATGTTTTATGATAACAATATTTATTTTAAGTATGTAGATCTATGCAGGCAGGAAGGTATAAAAGTTCCTATTATACCGGGACTAAAAATACTTACCTCAAAGGCTCATTTAATTAATGTTCCCAAAAATTTCTATATCAATATTCCCGATGAATTTGCCGATGAGGTATATGCAGCAAAGCCTGAACATGTTCTGGATATTGGTGTGGAATGGGCAGCAAAACAGGTAGAGGAACTGCTGAATAAAAATGTTCCGAGTGTTCACTTTTATATAATGCAGAACTCCCTGCCCGTTAAAAAGTTAATGGAGCGGTTAAAATTATTTAAGCAGATAGCTTAAGAATGCATAATGCACAATTAAAAATGGAAATTTAGTGTTTCTGAATTGTTAATTGTACATTGTTAATTGTTAATTAAACATGTTAAATATCAGGAAAACAAAAAGTAAAAAGTTAAAATGGGGAATTGCGGGTCTGGGAAGATTTGCCGAGAACTCGTTTATCCCTGCATTATCTCACCTGAGAAGAAGTTCTTTTGTTTCAGTATACAGCAGTGATGAAAAAAGAGCCAAAGAAATTGCTGATAAATTCGGCTTATCAAATTATTTCAGCAGCTATGATGATTTTCTGAAATCTGATATTGATGTTGTATATGTATCCAGTGCAAACCATAACCACTATGAGCAGGTAATTAAAGCTGCAAAAGCAGGCAAACATATTCTTTGCGAAAAACCGATGGCTATTAATGCTGCTCAGGCCGAAGAGATGGTTAAAGTTTGTGAAGAGAATAAGGTTCAGTTAGCAGTAAATTATGTTTTCAGATTTCATCCGCTTATTGTAAAAGCAAAAGAACTTTTAGATAACCAGAAAATAGGAAAACTAATTTCTGTGCAGGTAAACTTTAATATTGATTTCCCGCCCGGGAATAATTTCAGGAATGTAAAAGAAAAGGGGGGCGGCTCTTTATATGATCTAGGAACACATTTGATTGACCTGTTAAGGTTTTTCGGCGGTGAAATTTCTGCTATATCCGGAGTTCTTGATAATCTTATTTATAAAAGTGATGTTGATGACTTTGCTTCTGCTATTGTTAAGTTTAAAAAAACAGGTTATGGCTATTTTAATGTATCCTTTAACGGTAAAAGAGCTTTTAACAGGATAGATATACTTGGCCATTCAGGTGCAATTAGTATTGAAAATTTAATTGGAGTTAAACATCACCCGGCTAAAATTACAATATTGCACGAAGGTGAGGCAAAAAAAACTTTTATGAAGCGGGCTAATAAACTTGTTCTGCTTTTGAAGTCTGTTCAGAAATCCTTTATTGACAATCAGGCCCCGGCTATTACTGGCTATGATGGGTTAATCAATTTGAAATTAATGGAAGAACTGGAAAGGAATAACCCATTTACAAAGGTTTTATAGCACAGGCTTTAGCCTGTGAAATGCCATTGAAAAAGAAAACAAAAATCACAGGCTAAAGCCTGTGATACATAAATAATAAATTATGACAGAAAATAAAAAATTAAAAATTGTATTATTATTCGGAGGAACTTCTCCTGAAAGAGCGGTTTCAAAATCTACTGCATCTTCAATATATACTGCGCTTCAATCAATGGACTATGATGTTGTACTTGTAGACCCGGCTTATGGAGCCAATCAGCCTGAAAGTATTGAAGAGTTTTTTTCTGAAAAAGATTATGCGCCTCTTTCAAACCGTAATTATGTTGAAGCCATAAATTCGAAACTCTTTGATGAAGCCGGCCTTGTATTTCTGGCAATACACGGTAAATACGGAGAAGACGGAACAATACAATCTCTGCTGGAACTTAGAGGTAAAAAGTATACCGGCTCAAAAGTATTATCAAGTGCCATCTCTATGGATAAAATGATGTCGAAAATATTATTTCAGCATTATAACATCCTGACACCTAAATGGATAATTGCAGAAAAAAATAATACCGGCGATGATGCCATTGCTGAATTGATTAAGAACAATATTGGCTTTCCATGTGTAATAAAGCCTAATGACCAGGGCTCAACTGTTGGATTAACTGTATGTGAAAACAAAGAGCAGGTTATTCCGGCAATTAAACTGGCGCTGGAATTTTCCTCAAAGGCTTTAATAGAAGAGTTTATACCGGGCAGGGAACTTACTGTGGCAATTCTTGAGAGCAAGGCTCTTCCTGTACTTGAAATAAAACCTAAACATGGTTTGTATGATTATGAATGCAAGTATACCTCAGGAATGAGCGAATATATAGTGCCTGCTGATATACCAAAAGAAACATCTGATGAATTAAAAAAGCAGGCGCTTCTTGCATTTAATGCATTGGGATGTGAAGTATACGCACGGCTGGACTTCCGTTTAAGCCCGGATAATAAGGCTTACCTGCTTGAAATTAATACTCTGCCGGGAATGACTTCCACAAGCCTTGTGCCTAAAATGGCAAAAGCTGTTGGATTATCCTTTGAAGATTTGATCGAAAGGATTATCAGGTTAAGCTTATAAATGAATTTTCTTAATAAGAAACTGAACATTTATATAATTTCAGTTATATTCTTAATAGGGATACTGTTTCTATTTTTTAATGATTTTGGTGTCCTAAAATATATGAAGCTTCAAAACGAAGTTAATGACCTTAATCAGCAGATTGAGGAGATTCAAGCTGAAAATACCAGGCTGCAAAAAGAAATAGATTCACTCAAACAAAATATACCGGCCAAAATTGAAGAAGTTGCCAGAGAAAAATATGATATGATAAGAGAAGGTGAAAAGGCAATAAAAATTGAGTAAGACCACCACCACTAACTCCTCAAAGGAGAGAATAGAAGGATAAGGGGAATAGAAGTTTTGCATAATATAAAAAGACAATATGTTTAATGTTAAGTTTTTGTTTATAACATTTCGCTCTCCCCTTTGGGAAGAGATGGAGATGGATCAATGATATCAATACCCCCGGTTCCTCTTGCAGAAAGAGCACGCCCCAAAACACTTGATGAATTCAGCGGACAGAATGCCCTTTTGGGTAAGGGTAAACCGGTAAGGCTAATGATTGAGAATGATACTGTAAGTTCATTTATACTCTGGGGGCCTCCCGGTACTGGCAAAACTACAATTGCAAGAATAATTGCAGAACAAACCAATTCGGAATTTCACCAGTTAAATGCAGTTTCATCCGGTGTTAAGGATATAAGAAACATAATTGATATTGCATCTCAAAATAAACTCTTTGCAAAAAAAACAATCCTGTTTATTGATGAAATCCACCGTTTTAATAAGGCACAGCAAGATGCATTATTAAATTCTGTTGAGTCAGGAGTAATAACTTTAATCGGTGCCACCACAGAAAATCCTTCATTTGAAGTTATACCGGCATTACGCTCAAGAGCAAGAGTATATATCCTTGAAGAGTTGTCAAAAGAAAATCTTGAAGAGATACTTAGGAATGCTATAAAGAAGGATGAATTTTTATCTTCTTTAAACATAGGCGAAATTGATACAGATTTCCTTTTATATCTTTCCGGCGGTGATGCAAGATCCTTATTAAGCATATTTGAAGCTGCCGTAATCCAGGAAATAAAATCAGATCAAATAAATATTTCAAAAGAAGTTCTTGAAAATGTAGTTCAGAAAAAAAATATAATTTATGATAAAGCAGGTGAAGAGCATTACAACATTATTTCCGCCTTTATAAAAAGTATCCGCGGCAGTGATCCGGATGCAGCATTATATTGGCTGGCAAGAATGCTTGAAGGGGGTGAAGATCCTTTATTTATTGCAAGAAGGCTTGTTGTGCTTGCATCGGAGGATATAGGTAATGCGTCACCAAATGGTTTGGTACTTGCCGAAGCGGCTTTCGGCGCTGTTGATAAAATAGGTATGCCTGAAGCAAGAATTATACTTGCACAGTGTACAACATACCTGGCCTCCTCTCCAAAAAGTAATGCATCTTATATGGGCATTGAAAAGGCTCATTCAGATGTAATTAACAATCCTCTTTATGGTGTTCCTCTTCATTTAAGGAATGCCCCCACAAAGCTTATGAAAAACATAGGCTACGGAAAAGACTACAAATATGCCCACAGCTATGATAAAAATTTCATTGAGGAAAATTATTTCCCGGATGAGATGAAGGGAACACAATACTATTTCCCCACGGAAAACGGGCAGGAAAAGAACCTTAAGGAACGGCTTAAAACCTTGTGGAAAAAACTTAAAAAATATTAGTCATTTGCATCGCATCATTCAGTTGTCATTCGGTGGTCATTCAGTTGTCATTCAATTGTCATTCAGTTGTCATTCAATTGTCATTCAATTGTCATTCAATTGTCATTTGCATAGCGTCATTTGATAGTCATTCAGTGGTCATTCAATTGTTATGTGCGGATTTATTTTTTTTCATATAAAAAATGGGAGGTTATATGAAGCTGGAAGAATTGCAGGTTTATCAATTATCTATGGAAATAGGGGAAAAGATATGGGAAATTGTTTTTAAGTGGGATTATTTTGCAAAAGATACAGTTGGTAAACAATTAGTAAGATCTGTTGACTCAATGGCGGCAAACTTAGCTGAAGGTTTTGGAAGGTATTTCTATAAAGAGAATAAGCAATTTTGTTATTATTCAAGAGGTTCACTGTTTGAAACTAAAACATGGATAAGAAAAGCTTTTAACAGGAAATTAATTGAAGAAAAAGATTATTTAGCGTTTGTTAAAGATTTAGAAAATATCGGTGTTAAATTAAACAATTATATAAAATCTATAGGTAAAACCCCTGACAACTGAATGACTATCAAATGACGCTATGCAAATGACCACTGAATGACGCTGTGCAAATGACCATCGAATGACGCGAAGCAAAATGACGCGAAGCAAAATGACCATCGAATGACAATTGAATTATAGAAGGGCAAAAACTTTCCCGGGCAGTTGTTTAATAAGTCCTTTAAATTCCAAAGAGAGGAGATGAACGAGACAGTCGGAAGTTGTGAGATTTGTTAGTGAGGCTATTTTATCAATTTGTAATGGTTCGGCACTTATTGTTGACAGGATTTTTTCTTCGAACATATTTAAATCAACCTGCTGTTTGGGGATATTTTTACCAATTACAGGTTTCAGCTTCAATTCAAGTTCAAGCAGTACATCCTCAGCAGATCGTATTAATTTTGCTTCCCCTTTTTGAATTAAAAAGTTGGTCCCCTCGGCTTGTTTAACTCCTAAATTTCCGGGTACCGCAAAAACTTCCCTGTTGGAATCAAGCGCAAGTGCTGCAGTCTGCATTGCACCGCCGGTAATTGCAGTTTCAATTACAATACAACCTAGTCCGAGTCCGGCAATTATCCTGTTACGTTTGGGAAAATTTACTGCGTCAGGTTTTGTACCCGGGGCAAATTCAGAAATAACAGCCCCACTTTCTGCTATTTCATTAAAAAGTTTGTTGTTTTCGGGGGGATAAATTACATCGAGCCCTGAGCCGATAACTGCTATTGTTCTTCCCTTATTTTTTAGTGCAGTATTGTGAGCAATAGAATCAATTCCGCGTGCCATGCCGCTTAAGATTGTTATATTCTGTTCCACAAGTTCTGAAGTTATTTTTTCTGCCTGCACCTTACCATAGTTGGTAGGCTGACGGGTACCTACAATTGAAATTAAATAGTTATCAGCCTCATTCAGGCTGCCCAGGATATATAAAAGCAGGGGCGGATCGTAAATCTTTTTTAACAGGGGAGGGAATTCGGGATCCCACACAGTAATAATATCCGCACCAATTTTGTCTAATGATTCAATCTCGCTTTTTAGTTGTCCGGAAATTGTATCCCGGGAGCTCTTAATCTGTAAAATTCTTTTTGCCAGATTGGTGTTTATGCCTTCAACCTGGATTAGTGAATTAAAATCCGCAGCTAATATTTTTTCAGTTGATTTTAATCTGGAAAGGAGGTTCCTGATTTTACCCGGTCCTATACCTTCCACAGAAAGGAGGAGCTTAAGATTAAGTAATTGTTCAAAATCCAGTTTAGACATGTAAGAAATTACGAGATTAAAAGATTACAAGATTCAAAGATTAAAACATTCAAAGATAAAAAGATTCAAAGATGAAAAGATTCAAAGATAAAAAGATTCAAAGATGAAAAGATTGAATTTTCCAATTTTTCAATCTTTGAATTTTTGAATCTTTGAATTTTTCAATCCTTCATATCTTTCAATTTTTAGCGGCAGCTTCCTGGTCCACTGGTTTTTCAGATTCTTTTTTCCTGTATAGAATGGATGCAGGGAATATTAGTATATAGGCAATAAAAAGGATTATCGGCGAAATTACAAGAGACGGAAAACTATCCCAATCTCCCATAGACATAACAAAGTAACCTAAAATAAGCAGTGCAAAACCAAGAAAAAGGAACAAATAATTTTTCTTTTCCCAATAAATGCCAAAGGGGGATGTATATTTTTTCTTAGCTGTATGGATACTTTTCTTTTTAACAGTCTTTGCCATAGTAGTAATTCCTTATGAATAAAAAAATAAAGCCCAGCGATGGGGGACCACTGGGCTCGACTCGTTTTCATCAAAAGGCAGGGGAGAACCCTTTGAAAGAGTCAATAGAAATATATAGCGATGTTGTTTATTTGTCAAGCCTTATTTGACTTTAAAACAACCCTGCACAAAAGTACCGGGTTTTACCAGTTTTAAGTTATTTACTTATCTGATAAACAATTTTTCTTATAGTATCAAACTGCAGGTACGGATATTCTTCCCTAATAGAGTCAATAGCATCCCCTGCACTAACCTTACTAGCTCTTAATTGTTTAAATTTCTTTCTTATCTGGTAATCCCTAACGGATTTCTCATCGATCAATCCCTGGGAGTTTAAAAGCTCATAGATATCATCACTAACAAGGTCTGACAAAGGATTATCTATTTTTGCTTTAATGGTTTTCATCATTCTTCCTTTCTTTTTGTTTATTTCCGGACCCCAATAAATCGTATCAATTTGTATGTTATAAACTATGACCTCCTAAAAAAAGTTCCATTAAAAAAACAAAAAACCGACCAGAGATAATCCCTAAAATCGGCATTAATTTACTACTCCGGTATAAGCTAAAACGAACTTAGTTTCTTACCTGTAGTAGCAAATTCGATATAATATAACCCAATTGTTAACTGCAAAAATATGATAAAAATCATAAATGTCAAGGGTGTGAGGAAAATGACTTTAATTTAGTTAGTATTAGTTGACGCAAAAAAGGGACATTTGATGACTGATAGCAAAATGCAGGAATCCCGCAAGTACCAAAAAAATGGTGGGAATTGATAAAAATAAATTACTATTTTGTGATGAGGGATAAATTTATAACCCACAAACAAGGGGAGTAATGAAGAAAATATACTGGATTTTTTTAGTTCTACTTCTGGTACAGATAAACACATCTGCACAAACAACATTTCCATTAGAGGTTGGGAATAAATGGTACTATACATCAGTTTCACCTGATACTGAATCCTATTATGGTGTTATAAAAGAAATTACCGGAAGCCTGCCGAACGGACTTATGGAGGTCTCTTCGAAATATTTATATAAGAACGGAAATATAGATAAAAAAGAGTATTGGGCGTATACTGGTGGTAATTTTTATTCAAATAATGAACCCACTTTTAGTGGTGCTGATATTTATTTTGATTCATCGTTAACTAATGATACTTGTTTTTCTAATAGTGTTTGGGAGGTTTGCAGAAGCTTAATCGAAGAAAAGATTTTTGGTTTCACCGGAGTTGGCCAGTTTACAAGTACAAGGTTTACTTCTACAAGTTCTAAAAGGGTCGAATCGGTAAAAATATTACAGGGTGTTGGCATTATTTCGAGAAAATTTCAGGGTTTGATCGGAGGATTAGGTTTTTATGATACAGAGACATTGATTGGAATGATAAAAAACGGAGTGGTATTAGGAGATACTATTATTGATCGAAATCATCAAAAAGAGTTGAAATTAATACATCAATTTAATGATGTTATTTATTCTTTTGCCTTTAAAGATTCATTATTTGGGCTTGTATCTTCGAACTCTATATATCAAACGACTGATGGAGGAAATTCTTGGGTTTTTTTAGCTATACTGGGGCTGAATACCATAATCAACGAAATAAAATTTTTTAATAACAATTTTATTCTTGGGATAGGTGCTCATGGAACAATAATAAAATCATTGGATGGCGGGAAGACATGGATTATATCTAATGTTGGAGAAGACATCTCTTTAACTTCAGTTTGTTTAACTAATGATAATAAACTCTTTATCCTTGGAGGAAAGAAAATTTATAAGTCTGAAGATGGTGGAACTACATGGGAAAAACAAGAAATTCCTATAGATTATCCTGAGTATAGATATTTAAGAGACATTGACTTTGTTAATAATGAAGTTGGATTTTGTGTTGGAGATTATACTACTGTAAAAACAACTGACGGAGGTAAAACATGGTTGGGTATTCCTCCTATCATAAAAAATGAAACAATGTACAAAGTTAAATTTGTAAATCAGAATACTGGATTTGTTATTGGTGGGGAGCAAGTTTTCAGAACAACTGATGGAGGAGGCTCGTGGGCAAAAGTTTATACAAGTGATGGAGCTTATTTAATAGATATAACAAACTGGGATGAAAATATAGTTTGGGTAACGGCGATAGATCAAATACTTAAAACAACTGATGGAGGTGAAAGCTGGGTGCGAGAATTAAGTCATAATTTTCTTGAGTCTGTAGTCTCCGTTAGTCCCGAAAAATACTTTGTATCTAATGATAATTCATTGTATGGAATTGGCTGGGTTGATAATGTTGATACCTCTGATACCGGAGATACCACTGATATCGGTTTTAAGGGTGAATGGAAAAATATTCATTCATTTTCAGAGTATGTAATTTCTATTTGCTTCATTGATACCATCACGGGATTTGGAGGAACAACTAACTCCATTATAAAAACGACAAATGGTGGAGAAAGTTGGACTTCCGTACAGTCAACCTCACTAATAACAAAAATATTTTTTCATGATAAAAATATTGGATTTGCTGTTGGTGCAAATGTAGCCTATAAAACAATTGATGGAGGAGCAAACTGGTTTCCAATCCTCCATGATGAGGAAGAGTTTTTCACAAATGTTTTTTTCATTAATGAAGCTGTTGGTTGGATCTGTTCTGATAATGAAGTAAAAAGAACAACTGATGGCGGATCCACCTGGCTAAATAGTGATACACCTGGAGCATCCGGAAACGTGGATATTGAATTCATTAATGAGGAAACCGGTTACGCGGTTGGGTTTTCTAGTATGATGTTTAAATCTTCAGATGGAGGTAAAAGTTGGGTGAGGGTAGGATTATCGACAGGGCGCGCATTTTTAGCAATAGATTTTATGAATAAGGACATCGGATTTTTACTTGAGGGAGGGAATATACTCAGAACAGAGGATGGTGGAAATACCTGGAGTACAATTTATCAGGGCGATTCTGAGATAAATTCTCTTCAAGTAGTTAATAACAAATATATATGGGCAATAAGTGCAGATAAAACATTGTTCAGCTCTAATACAGGATTAAACTGGGTTCAACAATCATTTAGCCCAAACTCATATCCTACAGAGATAAGTTGCGTGGATTCCCTAAATGCCTGGATCTTAGCGGGGCAACAATTATACCGTTTTATACCTGATATAGAAATAGATAATAAACCAGATAATAAACCTGATGTTTTTTATCTTTTACAAAACTTCCCAAATCCGTTTAACCCGGCAACTACCATTAGTTATCAAATACCTCAAGCCCAATTTGTTACGCTTAAAATTTACGATGTACTTGGCAGAGAAATAATTACACTTGTTAATGATGAAAAACCCGCAGGCAGCTATGAGGTTAAATTTGATGGCAGCATGCTTTCAAGCGGAGTTTATTTTTATAGGCTTGAAGCTGGTGGTTATGTGGATACTAAAAAACTTTTATTGTTGAAATAAATCTTGTTATTTTTCTTATAGTTGATATAAACCTTTATCTATTAGGATTCATAAAGCTATTCATGAAATCTAAAATTTTTCTAAAGTTCTTTGTTATCCTTGCTTTGTTCTTGTTTGGATGTTCAAACGATATTAATGATCCGCAGGAGGAAGAAAGATTTAGTGTAATTAAGTCCCCACCCATTGAGTCCTTTTATCCTATACCTTCAAAGGCACAATTAAAATGGCAGGATTCAGAACTAATGTTATTTATACATTTCGGTATTAATACCTTTACCGGTAAAGAATGGGGTGATGGTACAGAAGATCCGAGCCTTTTTAATCCGAAAACTGTTGATGCGGAACAATGGGTTAAAGTGGCAAAAGAAGCCGGTTTTAATTATTTAATTTTTACAGCAAAACATCATGACGGTTTTTGCTTGTGGCCAAGCAAATACACAGATTATACAATAAAGAATAGCCTTTATAAAAATGGTCATGGAGATATTGTAAAAGAAGTATCTGACGCCTGTAAAAAATATAATATGAATTTTGGCTTGTATCTCTCCCCATGGGACAGGCATGAGCCATCATATGGTACCGAGACATATGATATATTTTATCAAAATCAATTAATTGAACTACTTACGAATTATGGAAAGATTAGTGAAATGTGGCTTGATGGGGCAAATGGAGATGAAATTGATGGAATGAAAGTTAATTAT
>JAWOJF010000237.1:0-7632 GCA_046481785.1 Ignavibacteriaceae bacterium
TTACCTTCAGGTTTTAATTTATGTTTTAACTGTATCTATTAGCATAAATTTCAAGTTGCTGCTTAAAATCAGGAATAAAAGATGAACAGGACAATTTTGCACACTATTAAATTCTCTTAAAAAATCAGGCAGGAGAGTGAATATGCGTTGTTTTAGAAACAAATATTATTAATGCAGAAAAAAGATGAAGAAAAATTTCAGTTTTTAAGTATAGATTCCGTAAGTTTAAAAACTAAAAAATAAGGGAACCTGCAGTATGTTCAAAAAACTACTACCAAAAGAAGAAAAATACTTTGATGATTTTAAAGAAATGATTTCCCATATAGAAGAAATGGCAAAGTTTACGGAAATTCTTTTCGACTCTGAGGTGCCCGATAAAAATAATTTCCTTAAAATGAAGCCCCTTGAAGTTAGATGTGATGAGATTTCCTCGAAAATAACAAAACGTTTAAATAAAACATTTATTACCCCCTTTGACCGTGAAGATATTTTTGCATTAATTAAAAGACTTGATGATGTAAGCGATCTGCTTCTGGGAGCAGCCGCCAGGGTGGACACATACAATATAAAGAAAAAAATAAAATATGGAGATAAGCTGGCTGCTATAGTGCACCAGCAAATCATTGAACTGGGAACTGCTATCCAGGATTTAAAAGTTAAAAGTATTAATGAATGTAAGGCAGTTAAAGACCTTGAGTCTGAAGCCGATAGAATTTATCAGCAGGCAATAAAAGAATTATTTGATGAAGAAAAAGATGCAATTGAACTGATTAAGAAAAAAGAAATACTTGACCTTCTTGAAAATATTGCAGACAGGTGCCAGTCAACTGCAAATGTAATTCTCTCAATATTCATAAAAAATGCCTGATTATGGAATTTGCTATCCTGATTATTGTTCTCGCATTAGTCTTTGACTTTTATAACGGTATGAATGATGCGGCAAATTCAATTGCCACTATTGTATCAACCAGAGTTCTCACCCCAATCCAGGCAGTTACCTGGGCAGCCTTCTTTAATTTTGCAGCCGCATTTTTATTTGGTGTTACAGTAGCAACTACAATAGGAACAGGAATAGTTGATGTTTCTATTGTTGATAATTCTGTGATCTTTTCCGGGCTTGCCGGAGCGGTTTTATTAACCGCCACAGCAACTCACTATGGAATGCCGATTTCTGTTTCACATGCTATTATTGGCGGCTATGGAGGTGCTGGATTTATTAAAGGCGGCATTGATGCATTAATCATTTCAGGTTTTTCAAAGGTTATCATTTTTATATTCCTGGCTCCCTTGCTGGGCTTTGTAATTGCATACATATTCTCAATTGTTACTTTATGGATTGTAAGAAATAAATCTCCCAGAGGAGTTGATAAATATTTTAGAAGGCTTCAGCTTGTTTCTGCCGCTCTTTACAGCCTTAGCCATGGCTCAAATGATGCTCAAAAAACTATTGGTATTATTACTGTTGTGTTATTTACAAACGGGTTTTTAGGCAGTACCTTTTATATTCCCTACTGGGTGATTTTGGCAAGTTATACTATTATAGCCCTTGGTACTATGATAGGCGGATGGAAAGTTATTAAAACACTGGGTATGCGTGTAACAAAACTAAATCCTTTTGGCGGATTCAGCGCTGAGACTGCTGCGGGATTAACAATCATTGGTGCTACAATTGGTGGAATACCTGTAAGCACAACACATACAATTACCGGTGCTATAATTGGGGTGGGTTCTGTTAAGGGTTTTTCTGCTGTAAGATGGGGAGTTGCAAGGAATATTTTATGGGCATGGGTTTTAACTATTCCTTTATCTGCTATTTTTGCAATGTTAACTTATGAAGCAGTAACCTTAATAATAGGACTATTTTAATTAAATGTAATTCCGGCATTATCAACAATAATGCATTTTTTTTAGTGGATTATTCATTAAAGTTTCAATTCTGCTTTTAAAATATTTTTTATTTCACGGTGCGGCTTTCCTGGTTTTGCTTCTCTTTTTCCAATAAGCTCCAGAAGATTTAGTGATTGTATTATATAATTCTGCTTAAGAAGTTTGAAGGCAGCATTATTCCTGTTCTTTTTTATAAGCAAATTTAAAGCTGAGAGATGTTTTAAAATTGTTTCGTTATCTCCTCTTTCAATTGGGCCGGATAATGAATTAACAGTTCCTCTTTTCGAAATGTTATTAAGTGTGGTGCTTATAATTGGGCTTATTACTAAAGCAAAATTCTCCGGCGACACCATCTTAAATAATTTTTCTGCAATGAAAAAATTCCCTGTTAAAAAATTTGAAGCATATACACCTGAAAGGTGATACAGAATTTTTGAATCAGGGGAAACCTGAAAGGGGAACAGTTTTAGTTTATGAGCAAATTCTGAAAGTATGTTGATTGTTTTTTTATCTTCAGTCTCAATTGCAGTATAACATCCCTTAATACTAATAATCTTTTTAGAAGGAAATGTCTGCATAATATGAAATGACGCAGTGCGCCCCCCTCTCTTCTTCAACATTTTTAGCGCTTCAGAATTTTCAACTCCTGATAAATGTATAAAGATACATTTCCTGAAATTTAGTTTTAGTGAAGCAATTTGTCTGGCTGCCGGGTAAATTTGGTTATCTGGTACCGAAAGTATATAAAAGTTTGCTGAGGAAGGTATATCTTCAATTCTATCTGAATAGTGTTCAATTTTAAATTTTGAGGAGAGCTTTTGTGCAGATTTAATATTGCTGCTGATAACGGAAACAATATTAAACCCTGATTTAGTTAGTGCTTCCGATAAGGAATAAGAAATCTTTCCGGCACCAATTATTACGATTCTAATTTCAGACAGCATTTTTTAGGTATTGAGTATTTTTAAGTATTGAGTAGTAAGTATTGAGATGAACAGGGCTTAAGCTTTCCCGTATATTACGGCAGAAAGATACCCGACAACCTCATTCAGATCCCCCGAAACTTCCCCGGAATCACTTCTGTGGATCACCAGTGAACACTTTTTGTTTACCGCTGCAGCAGTTTTCATCATTGCTACAATAGGCCCGCCGCCGCATGCTTCGCAGGTATTATGTTCAAGGTCATTCTGAAGGTCCTGAACTTCAAAACTGTTTATTCTTTTTTCGATAAGTGTATCCAGTCTGTCAGCTTCTTTCCTGGTATAATAATGCGAAAGATCAGAACTTGCAATAATAAGGCTTTGGCTATCCACTACTTTTGCCAGCCTTCTTGCAAGCTCATCAACAAATAAAGCTGACTGGTCTCCCATAACAATAGGAATAATTTTAAAACCGTCACCAAGGATAAACTGTAAAAACGGAAGCTGAACTTCTATACCATGTTCACTTCTGTGCCCTTCAATTCCTTTATAAACAATTTTATTTTCATTGGTTATATGTTCAATTATTTCTTTGTTAACGGGAATTTTCCCAAGAGGGGTTTCATACCCGTCACCTTCATAAACTGAAACACCCGGAAAATACTCACGATGACTGGGCGAAATAATAAAAATGTTTTTAAAATTTTTTTCTTTAATAAGATTATATGCAAAGGCTGCAGTTTTACCCGAATATACATAACCGGCATGAGGGGCTACTAGTCCTAAAATATTTTCAAATTTCTTTTCACTTACAGAATTTTGCAGCAGCCGCTGAAGTTCATCTTTAAGTTTCCAGTAACCTGATGGATAAAATAGGCCGGCAACAGCAGGCTCTCTAAATACGCTCATACGTTCTTTTCCTGTTTCCCATTTCAGAAAAAACTTCGGCGGTAAATACTTTTATATTAAGAATATCATTTTCCCAGGCAAACGGGGGCAATCCTGCCTTTTCACAAAGAGCGTTTAAAAACTGGGAATGATTATAGTTATGTTCAACGGCAACCTGAGGCAATAAAACTGATCTGTACTGGCCTTCTTCAAGCATAAGTCCGTGAACACCAAGCTCAATTTGTTCATAATTTGAAATTTTCTCAAGCGGTGATAATACCGATATTTCTACAAATATTTTGGAAATCTCATCATATGTAACCGGTGGAAATCTTGGATCATTTACTGCTGATTGTTTTGCTGCTTCACAAACAGTTTCGAATAATGACATATCCGATTGCAAATAACCGATACACCCGCGCAGTTTATTCGATTGAATCAGAGTTACAAATGCGCCTCTTTTTTCTTTCAGATTAGGGTAATAAGTATAGTCTATAATTGGAGAAATTATTTCAAGAAAAAGTGATTGAATTGCCTCCCTGGCAGCCAGAATAAGAACTCCTTTTTCGGACTCAGATAGTTTCATAACTACCCCTAAGTTGTTTTACTTGTTTACAGCACATACAAGAAGTTTGGTTTTTTCTTTAAGAAGAAAGATAAAATTATTTTTCATAAAGAATGATTCCGGAATGGGAGTACGAGCCTGTTTATTAAGAACTTCTTCAAAGATAACTTTTCCTGACACAATATCAATAGCCCTGAAGATATTATTTAGAGTTCCGCTGTCATTTGGTTCAAATGTACCTGCTAAAACTATTTTTTCATATTCAATATAATCCAGTTGACCAACAATTACCTTTTCGGTTTTTAAATCATGCAGAATTTTGGTTACAGGCAATAAATTTTCTTCGTGATAATAAATCTCAGGAAATTTATATCCTTCAAATTCATTATTCTTCTGAGTCTCATTTTTAATTAAATTAATTCGATCTGAATTATTCCCCATATCCATTATTATATCACCCGACAAGTAATCCAGAACAAAATAATGTCTGCCTTCAAATTGTTGAGTATAACAATAAATCTGGCCTTCATTCATAAATAAAAAGGAATAATCAGTATTCTCCCATAAAATTTTCTGCTTATTAATATCAAAAGCTATTAACCCTTTATGCTGAGGCATATCGGGCCTGGCATATTTATAAAAGAAAATAATGTCCTTATAAATAACTTCAATCCCAATCCAGAACTTTTCCTCAAGCTGGTAATTCCGCAGAATGTGTTCGCCGGATTCAATATTAATACAGCTAAAAAAAGCTTCTTTAGTTTCGGTGTTCCTGTCTTCAATTACCAGCTTACCTGTATCTGTTGGTATAACCCTCCAGATGGGCCTGTTGTTAGTAAAAGTATATTCTTTTTTAATTTTCATATTATTGTAATAAACCTGTAGCACAGGCTTTAGCCTGTGATGCCTTTGTTACCATTAAGAAAATGAACAGACTAAAGTCTGTGTTACATCCATACATTCACAATTTGCAGCACAGGCTTTAGCCTGTGTTGCCTTTGTATTTCATATTCCGGACAAATAATCACAGGCTGAAGCCTGTGCTACATTAATTATAACATTTCAAAACGGGCTGTAAAATGCCGAAGCATCGGGGCCTGGTATACTATTTTATAACCCTTGAGTGATTTTCGTTTATTAAATACTTCAAGGATAACCTCAAGAACATAATCAATATGGCTTTGTGTATAAACCCTTCGTGGAATAGCCAGACGCACAAGCTCCATTGGGGGCGGAATGAGTTTACCGGCTTTATCATATTTGCCGAACATTACACTGCCAATTTCAACCCCGCGTATTCCCCCCTCAATATAGAGAGAGCAGACGATTGATTGTCCCGGGAACTGCTCCTGCGGAACTTCAGGCAGAAATCTTTTTGCATCAATGTAGATTGCATGTCCCCCCGGGGGTTCAATTATGGGGACACCTGCAGCAACAAGTTTTTCTCCAAGATATTCAACACTCCTTATACGGTAATGAAGATAATTTTCATCAAGTACCTCCTCCAGTCCCTGGGCTACAGCCTCAAGATCTCTACCGGCCAGACCGCCGTAAGTGGGAAATCCCTCAGTTACTATTAACAAATTCCTGCTCTTCATTGCAAGTTCATCATCATTTAGTGCCAAAAAACCGCCCATGTTTACTAAAGCATCTTTTTTTGCGCTCATTGTTGCACCATCGGCATAAGAAAACATCTCGCGGACAATTTCCAGTACAGATTTATCTTTGTATCCTTTTTCCCTGATTTTAATAAAATAGGCATTCTCAGCAAAGCGGCATGCATCAATAAAAAGGGGTATTCCATACTTTTTACAAATCTCTTTGGTTTCACGGATATTCTGCATTGAAACCGGTTGCCCGCCGCCTGAGTTGTTGGTAATTGTAATCATGCATAAGGGGATATTCTCTTTTCCTTTTTCTTTAATAAAATTTTCGAGAGCTTCGATATCCATATTGCCTTTAAAATCAGCCCTTACTTCAGGTTGTTTCCCAATTGGATTAAGAAAATCGAAAGCCTCCGCCCCGGTAAATTCAATATTTGCCCTTGTGGTATCAAAGTGGGTATTGTTGGGAAAAAATTTCCCTTCACCGCCTGTTATAGAAAACAGAATTTTCTCAGCAGCTCTCCCCTGGTGAGTAGGAATAATAAAATTCATACCTGTAATTTTTTTTACTGCATCTTCAAACCTGTAAAAGCTTTTTGAACCGGCATATGATTCATCCCCATCCATTACCCCTGCCCATTGTTTGGAGCTCATGGCAGATGTTCCGCTGTCAGTAAGCAGGTCAATCAAAACATCATCTGCCTTAATAAGGAAAGGATTATACCCGGCATCTTTTAAGAGTTTTGCTCTTTCTTCTCTTGTTGTAAACCTTATGGGTTCAACAGATTTTATTTTAAATGGTTCTATTATTGTTTTCATTATATCTTCTATTTATATAAAAATTAATCTTAAACTTATCTGAATATATCCTGATTGGCAAATGAATGAAGCGGGTGTGGAAGAAATTAGAGAGGCTGTCCCAAAAGTCAATTGAATGAATATATTTTCGTTTTCTAGTTAGCGTGATAATTAAAGATTTTAATATAATCCCGCTCTTTCCTCCGAAGAGATCGTGTAAAAATTAAAGACTGAGGAATAAATATTTATTTTATTGATTAACCCCATGTTTTAACATGGGGGGACCTAAAGAACCATAACAGGGGCTTTAGCCTGAACTGAAGCTAGTTCAGGGCTAAAGCCCTATAATCTTATTTCATGACCCCCAGGCTGAAGGGTCTGTTGCATAACTAATAATTTAAATGTCTTCTCCTTGAATGAGACTGTTTATTTATTGCCACGACATTTACGTCGTGGTTTAGGATTCCAAATATTTTTGGCTTTAGCCCCGAAGGGTCGGGACATGCACAATTAAGGCAAATTGTGGCTAAAGCCTCCATGCTAATTGTTTTCTCCCACGACTTAAAAGTCGTGGCAATTGATATCTTCTCCTTGTGAAGTTAAGGCTGAGTTGTGCAACACTCCCTTCAGCCTTGGGTTAATACACCTTTATTCACCACTTTCTACAAGTCTCTCCCCCGGACTTTAGTGGAAGTCTAATTTTCGCACAATCGCCGGCATAAAAGAGGCTGCTTTTTAATTATACTTTTAACAGCCTTGCATTTACTGCAACTACAACAGTACTAACTGACATTAATACAGCACCCAGTGCGGGGCTTAATAAAATACCCTGGTTATACAGAACACCTGCTGCAAGGGTATTTTATTAAGCCCCGCACTGGGTGCTGTATTAATGTCAGTTAGTACTGTTGTAGTTGCAGTAAATGCAAGGCTGTTAAAAGTATAATTAAAAAGCAGCCTCTTTTATGCC
>JAWOJF010000272.1:0-21808 GCA_046481785.1 Ignavibacteriaceae bacterium
CGGGAGTTATCATTAATGCTTTCCTGTTTTCGCTGTTCCACCCAATAAAACCGGGAGGTATTATCTGGCTGGTACATTCAAGCCATACAGAATCTTCTTTCAAAGGCACATAAACAATAACATGGTTGAACTGATTACTCGGAAACTCACTGACAATAGGAATCCTGTAATGCCCGCTGTTTATTAAAACAGGGTAAGCGGTAATACCAGCTATTTTCAAAAGAGATACCATATAATTAGATAATGCTTTACAATCTCCGTAGCCCCGCTCATGCACATATTGGGCACTGAAGGGTTTCCAGCTTCCGATCCCAAGTTGAACACTTACATAACGGGAGCGGTCCTGCATATATTTATAAAGTTTATATATTTTTTCTTTATCATCTGTTATTCCACCAATTAATGATTTAACCTCATTAACTGCGGATGGAGGAAGTGAATTTAATCCCCGGGTTAAACTGTTATACCAGGCACCAAATTCCTTCCATGATGACATAGTTCCTTTATATTCGTCTATCTCAAAAACTGAAGGAGCTATAAAAACAATGGAAGCATAGTCTTCTATATCTTCTTCCTCTGCTTCATTAGGAAGTTCCGGGAGATTGGCTGCTTTCCATGTGTAAGTTTTTGTTCCCCCATCATTAAGTATTTCAGGTTTTACTGAATCACTGTTGCACCAATATCGGAATTCATAATTCTTTGGGACCTTAACTTCAAAAATATTCTGCTCAACCGGATCAGTAGAGGTACGTGAATACCATGAAGGCCAGCTAAGGTAACCATCATAATTTATTTCATATTTATATTCAACAGTATAGGGAAATTTATCATAGAGCAAAACTGCCTGTTTATATCTATAATCATCATACAAGGAATAGTCATTGTAAGAACTGTAATCCTTTATTTCATCACTATCAAGCTCGCGTACTTCCTCACCATCTGCATCATAAATTTTGCCTTCAAGATCCTCTATCTGTCTGAATCTGTTGTATGAAATTGAAAGCCTGCCATTACCTTGCCCATTTTTATTAAATATAGTAATAGCAGATAGCATTTTAAGCACTGCACTATTTTCATCCAGTACCTCAAAATGAGAATACTTAATTCTTACAAGGGCGTCTGATTCCGAAATTAAATCCGGAGGTATAGCAGCAATACTGTAGTCTATATCATCCTCATATAAATCACTCCCTGCAAATGCTGAATTTAATACTACAACTGCCGCTATTAAAATTATTATAATTTTGAGCATCTGCCCCCCTTTTATTTGGTACCACTTACCGAATTTACCTCATCTGAGGCTGCTAGTTTTTTTCCCAGAACGAGCTGTTCTGCCTGTGAAGCAATAACAAAGGCATAAAAAGCTTTTAAGCCTTCGTAATTGACAGCTTTAATTATGGGCTCATTAATATCAAATTTAAGGAGTATTTGTATCTCATTACCGGCCGCCTGTACATGGCGTGAATATGATGTGCTGTTGTCAAGTGCAAAGGACTTAGGAGCGAATTTTTCTTTGAATTCATAACCATCAGGGATTTTTATTTTTACTAATATTTTATAACCCCGGGTATATCCATAATCCACCGGGAATTTCCGCGTTACTGATTTAAAGGGATTTTCAGTAAGCCGGTGTAATATATGCGGATTAATATATATCATATCACCGCTGGTTTGAAAATAATTATCTGAGCTGATATGGGCTTTAACTTTCAGGGAAACATCAATGTTGTCTTTATCTATGAATGAAACAGAATCAATTGTAATGCCCATAGTTTCTGTATCGAATAATTCTACAGCCAGATCAACATCTTTTTTTTCACTTAAATCTGCTCTTATATCAACACTTTTATATTCTGAAAATGATTCTTCCAAATACCCGGTAAGGGTACCGTCCTCCATAATATTAACTGAAACAATGGAGTTGCTGATATTTTTCCTGGAATTTGTTATTCCTATCCATTCAGGAGGGCCTTCTTTTACCACAAGTCCGGGTACATTTAACACCCTCGAGGGAAGAAGATCAAAAGGCCGTAAAGGGCTTGTTGCATCAAGCAGGTAATACTCATTACCCACATTCACCTTTGCCATCAAATAATTAAACTGCGTAGTAATAGGATAAATATTTTGTATTTTTCCATGATCTCTGGTACTTAAAATAACAGGATAAGCCTGAATGCCTGATGCTTCCAGTAAAGAAAGGAGTAGTACTGTAATTTCGGCATTACTCCCCTTCTTATATTCCAGAACATCATCAACATCTTCATCTATATAAAAGCGGTTCCTTTCATCACAAACAATTGATTTAGATACCCAGTTATATATTGCTTTCATTTTCTCAACCGGGTCTGCAATAGATGATGTAATTTGAGAAGCAATTTTTTCCACATCACCTGTAACGTCTATTGCATCGCCAAGATAATCCGACTCGTGAAGTTCGTTGGCAAGGGTTTCCCAATCCTTCAGAACAGTTTGTTTCCCTGTCCAGGGAAATGAATACCCTCCCAGTTGAATTAATACTTTATTTGTATAGTCATCAATTGTAGTAATAAAAGGTTCATCTCTTAAAGCAGGTAAATTTTTCACCGCATAACGGTGCTGATAACATGGTGCATCATCAGGTACATATTTTAATGCCTCTCCTCTGAACTTCTGTTTGATTTCTGTAACACTGTTGTCCTCCCATGCTTCATAACCAATGCTTACAACCGGATAAGCCAGGCATTTGGGATATATTATCCGGTATTCGCTCCAGCGAACCGGCTCGCTGTGCTGAAAAGTCCATTCCTTCATTAAGAGAATAGACTTTGAAATAATTTTGTATTTTACCTCAATAATGCTTCCGGGTTGTAAGGCAGGTAGTGTAAACTTAACAACTGTATGTTTATCATCTACTTCTTCTTCAAAAACATCATCATCATCAAGTTCTGTTTCAATAACCTCACCGCTTGAATTTAAATTATAAGTTATTCCTTCAACATTTCTTACACGTTCAGTTCCATCTTCTGTATAAATGGGTATTGAAAAATCCCCCCATTTATATCCATTCTGATTTAATATTTTTATTCTTATATGCCTTGTAAATTCAATTCTAAAATCATTGTTATATTTAGATTCACCATAATCACATAAAATATAAGCAGTTGCATTAGAATCATGCGGAAAAGATTTCATTTCCATGTCTTCTTTGGGAATTTCTCCCCATTCTATAGGTGGATCAAGTTGAGGAAAAAGGTTGGCTGCCGATACAACTAATAAAAAGCAGAAAAAAACGAAGTTTTTCATATTACAGGTCCCCTTTTTATTGTAGATGTGCAAATCGTATTTAAAAAATATCTCTATGTACATAAAAAAGCAATAAAAAACTGCAAATTGGTAGTATTACTAGATTAGTATAATTTTGCGGGTAATTAGGTTAAATAGATTTGAAAATAAAAGAAATGTTGAAAAGACAGGTGTAGAATAGTTCCATAGTTAATAAAACCTTATTTGTTTTCTTTAAACACAATTGCTACACATGTAACATAATCTCTCGAGTGGCTCATAGAAATTTTTAAGTTTTTTTCTCCATCAAGTATTTTTTCAAGCTTACCGTATATTTTAACCAGCGGCATGCCATTGGGTGCGTTATAAATCTCAATATCATGCCATCCAACATCCGAGTTTAAACCTGTTGAGAGGGCTTTGTAAACAGCTTCTTTTGCAGCAAAACGTGCTGCCAGGTGCTGGTATTTGTTTGTTTTGTTAAGGCAGTATTCCAGTTCAGCAGGGGTATATATTTTATTAAGGAAATGATCACCGTACTTTTCTACGCTGTCCTTAACCCTGTCTATCTCTATTATGTCTATTCCAATTCCGAATATCATATTACTGTTTTTTTACAAGCCAAAGCCTGTGCTGCACCTGGATTAATTAAAATAAGTCAATGTTGGCGTCTATTTTTATGCCTTCATTTTGCAATTGTTCAAGCAGTATCTTAGTCAGGTCTTTTAATTGTTTTAATGATTCCGTTAAATTGTTATGCATCTCTTTATCATTAAGCATTTTATTCAGATTATTATCTTCATTCGTTATCTGTTCAGCAAAAGTATTTATCCTTGTAAGAAGGGTATCTGTCCTCTTTAAAATTATCTGCAGATCATTTACTGAAGTATTTATCCCCTCTCTGTTAGCAGAAATAAATTCCCGCGCTTCTTCAGTTAGTTCGGCGGTATTTTTTGTAAGAGTTCTGATGCTGTTTTGATTTTCATCTATCAGTACATTAATCTTTTGGCTTAAATCGCTCAGGTTGGAAAGTGATGTCTTAACATCTCTGTTTAACTGTTCATCTGTTAAATAATTATTTAATGATTTAAGAGTAATCCCGACATCTTTAATAGTGGATACCAAATCATCCTGTACAGTGCCTATCATTGCCATTACGGTAGGGATGTCAGCATAATATATACCGCTTTGAACCCGGTTATAATTAATTACACGTGATGATATACCGGGGTGTATTTCAACTTTCTTCCCCCCCATAAGATCAAGCATGGCTACGGAAAATACTGCATCTTCTTTCAGCACTACATCATTATTTATAGAAAGTTTTACAATCACACTGTCACCATGAACATTATAATCTTCCACAAACCCCTTGCGTACACCGTTAACAGTAACATAATCACCAATTTCCAAACCCGATACACTGCTGAATTTTACATACAGATTTTTTTCAGTAGAAGTAAAGCTGAAATTTTTTGCCCAGGATAACACCCATATAAAAATCAGTATACCGGCTATAACCATTATGCCGACTTTTATTTCGGTTTTTCTTTGGTCTTTCATTTGTTAACTCTTAAAAGATTATTTAAAGTTTGCAGGTCATGCTCATCAATAATGCTGTCTGATGCAACGGTTTCAACTGCATTTGTTATCATATCTATTTTCTCATCCTGAATAGAATCAGGATCAATATTATCAATATAAGCTTCTATCATAACTCTTAAAGAATCCTTTTGAGGTGAAGGCCTTACAAAATCAAGCTTTTCATCCCAGCTTTCATTAAAAGCAATTTTAACAAGTTTTTTACCAGGACTTATAACCCAGTCGTCAAATTTAGTTTGGACAATATATAGACCTGCTGCCACAACAATAGTAAGGATAATAATAAACTTAACAAAGCACCCTTTACTCATTTTACTCACCCTGCACTATTTCAACAAGGACCTTCTTAATACGTTTGTTGAAAACTTCTTTAACAGTAAACTTATAATTTTCAAGCCGGAAAGTGTATCCCTCTTTAGGTATTTGTCCCGCATAATTCAGAACCATACCGCCTACAGTTTCATAATCTTCATTTTCAGGAGTAATATTTATGTTAAACAATTCATTTAACTCATCAATTGATAATTTTCCAAGGACCAAAAATGAGTTATCATCAAGTTTAGTAACAGGATTTTCTTCTTTATCATACTCGTCTCTTATTTCACCTATTATTTCCTCAATAATATCTTCAAGAGTAATAAGCCCGGCAGTTCCGCCATATTCATCAACCACAATAGCGATATGCATCTTTTTTTCCTGGAATTCATGCATTAGATCATTTATCATCTTTGATTGCGGGATAAACATTGCTTTGCGTGCAACCTTTGAAAGTGATAACTGGCTCTTCAGAGTTTCATTCCTGAGATAAGGCAGGATATCCTTTGCATAAATAATACCTATTACCTCATCAAGTGTCTCCTGGAAAAGTGGTATCCGGCTATGACCTGAGCTTGTTATAATTTCCAGCAGCCTGTTAAAATCAGTATCTGAAGGAATAGCTATCATATCAACACGTGGTGTCATTACTTCATGTACTGCCACTGATCTGAATTTAACTATGCTTTGGATAAGACCATGCTCTTCTTCAATTATTGTACCTCTTTCATGCCCAAGATTGGCAAGTTCAGAAATTTCTTCGGGAAGAATAGCCATTTTTGCTTTATCAAATTTTATTTTTGATACCACCGATTTTATTGCTTCAGTAAAAGTCTCAGAAATTGGATAAAGGAATACACTAATCCAATAAAGCGGAATAGCTGCGATCTTTGTAAGCCCTATAGGATTTTTAGAAGCCCAAAGTTTAGGAGTTACCTCTCCGAAAAGTAAAACGAGGATAGTTAATATTATTATTTGAAGGGTAAGTGCTAATTCTTCTGAAATACCCGAATAATAAGAGTAATCTAATGCAAGAGAAACCCCTATAATGGAAGCACCAACATTAAAAATTGTATTCCCAATAAGTATGGTTACAAGAAGACGGCGCGGATTATCGAGCAGGTTAATCAGGTATCTGAAAATAAGCTGATTTTCATTCAGATTATTCTTTAGTTTCCTACGGTCTAAAGAAAACAATGCTACTTCAGAACCTGAAAAGAAAGCCGATAATAAAAGAAAAATAAAAAGTAAAATCAGTTTACTTTGCCAGCCTACATCATCCAAAAATTATTTTCTTCCTGATGTTATACATATCTGTTAGTTAAAAAGGAAGATCATCGTTTTCTTCAACCTGTATATCAGCTTCCTGCGCACCCGGGGAAGATTCTTCTTTAAATGATCCGCTATCAGAAGAGGATGAAGATTCCAGGGGAATAATTTTATCGGTAACTACTTCAGTTGAATATCTTTTTATCCCTTCTTTATCAGTATAATCACGTTTTGAAAGTCTTCCTTCCACGTAGAATTTTTTTCCTTTTTTAAGATTTTCTTTAAAGTAGTCTGAAAGGTTATAAGAAACAATATTATGCCATGTAGTTTCATTTACCCAGTTACCATCTTTGCCTTTATAGCTGTTTGTAGTAGCCATTGTATATGTTGTAACTGATAAATTGGTTGTTGTAAAGCGGGTTTCTGCATCACGCCCAAGATTACCAATAAGCATAATTTTATTTAATGAGAATGCCATATCTCTCTTCCTTTATTCTTGAATATAAATATTAAATAGTAATTATTTTATCTAAAATCAACTTAACAGATTTTAAAATAAGCAGCGAATGGATAACAAACCATTATTTTGTTACTGTAAGTATCCAGGCATCCTTATAATTGCCCATTTCCCACAGTTCATTTCTCACTTTTTCTGCTCCATCACGTAAAGGGAATAAAGTGGTTAACTGAACAACAAAAAGGTTAACCTGGTTACTGTATATTACAATTACCTCCTGGTTAAGTTCCTTTCTGCTCATTTCTGCAAAGCTATTAGCTTTGTCCTCAGTAGTAAAGGCGCCTATCTGAACAATATAATACTTTTCCTCAATACCAGGAGTGAAAACGGCAGGTTCTTCTTCCTCCTCAGTTATAACGGTATCTTTTGGTATTTCATCAAATACATATACACTGTCCGTGCCTGTAGTATCCTGTTTAGTTGTTTCCTCAGTTGATGAACAGGCAGAAATAATAAAAATAGTTGAAAGTGCAAGAAGATAAATAGATAATTTTTTCATCAGATATGTTTGTTTGTTACACAAATTTATCATAAATGATGAATATTGCCAAATAAAATCTGATAAGAGAGTAGTAAGATTTTATCCATTGTTCCTCATAAAATGAATTAAAAAGGTAAATACTTAAAAGTGTCCTTAGGGAATAGTGGAATGCCGGACTTACCACTTTTTGCAATTTTTTCACTTATAAAATTATTTAGAATTTCAGAAATCCTTATTTCCGGAATCTCTGCATTATATTTTAGATTAATGGCTTTTATTATTTCATTAGCCAGGATAGCCTGTCCCTGGTTTGAGGGATGAACACCATCAAGACTGAACAGGTTACCAAAATAATATAATGTAGTAAACTTCTGCCCATCAATTACATAACCGCCAAGTCTTTCGGCAGATTTTATTGTTTTAAAAAATAAATTGAAATCAACAAGTGTAAACCCCTTCTGAAGGGCTAGGGAGGCAATAATTTCATTATACTTATCAACATTTTCTGCAGTATTTTTTATTTCAGCTTCATCCAGTATATATTGATTTCTTATAGGAAAACTTCTGCTCATGCCTCTTGCTGTTGGATTTCCTTCAATATCATACACTTCTTCAGCCGCTGCACGCAGAGTTATAAAGTTTTTGTTAAGGTCCAGCAGCAATGTATCCCCTGTACCTGTTATACCCCATACGGAATCGGTGCCGTTTAACTGGAATTGTAGTCCCATTGTTGTAAAATAAGGTATGGTAGTAACATCAAAAACATTTCCAACAATTACCTCCGTACCCAGCGAAGCAACACTATCAGCCATTTGTCTGTAGAAAGACTCAAATGAAGCAATGGGAGTTGCGGGAAAAACACCCCCGCTGGAAGCATGCCCGAGAATATCATTATTACCTATCCATAAAACTAAAAGGGTGGGATCTAATGCTTTAACCTGCTGGAACTGAGTTCCTTTTCCACGAAGCACAATATTAATAAAGTCATTACCTGATCCGCCGCCAATAGCAGAATATGATGTTTCTTTATTGTATGCATTAACAATATCGTATGTATAAGCACCGGGTACACCCAGATTATTGAACGATCCTGCATAAGCAGAACTTAATTCTGAACCTGTATTAGTATTTAATCTTAACTTCAGTGGAAATATTGATTCCATCTCAATTCTACCCCCTGTACCGGGATCAGATATTAATGGCTGTTCAAAACCTGTATTTACCTGGCCTGCAATAAGTTTACCAAAAGAAAATTCCTGGGCTGTTTGATATAAAGCATTAGATTGAAATCCCGCTGTAACACTGTTTCCTACAACCACAAATGATGAAAAATCAGCACTCCCGGTATTTATAACAACAGGCGGATCAGTAATGTTATTTTCTTTTTCTTCTTTACAGCCTGATAAACTGATTAGAAAAAATATTGTAACGAAGATTAGTAGTTTGTGAAATTTTACAGCTTTTTTATTTAATATCATTTCATTCCTCAATCATACAGAAATTATTCTGCGTTAAAAAAATTATTCTATTGAAAACAATACAGCTCCCTTTTCTACGGGATTTCCTTCTTTTACGGAAATATTCTTAATTATACCCGCAGCAGGTGAATGAATATTGTTTTCCATTTTCATTGCTTCAAGGATAATCACCGATTCTCCGGAGGCTACTGTATCACCGGCACTCTTGTTTATTTTAAGTATCATCCCCGGCATTGGAGACTTTACTTCTGTTTTATGAGTTTTACCCTTTTGCGACTGTTCTAAAATCGCTATCGCTTTTTCCTGTAGTTCTGAACGGACAATAACTTCTATATTCTTTCCATTAAGGTAAACAGAATATTTTTCACTATTTAGTTTTTCTGCAGATACCAGCAAAAATTTGCTATTCATTTTCAACAAAAAAGTATGGTTATTAATAGGAGATAATTCAAATTCAAATAATCTTCCATTAATAGAAATGTGGCTATTTTGATTAAAAATAACTTCTTTCTTTTCTTCTCCTATTGTAACAATAAACTCACTCATGCAGCAGCTCATTCCATTTATTGTAAGAATGGTTATTTTTCCCCGGGCTATCAGGAACAGGTTTAGCTTTTAAAAGAACCGCAATAACTGCTGCTGCATCTTTTATTTCCCCGGTACATGCTTCTGAAGAAATTAATGCCGGCAGGTTTCTTTCTATAAAATTGATGTCAATTTCTCCCTTACCGAATTTTGAATCAGATAAAATAGATCTCAAAAAAGGAATATTGTGGGTAACTCCGGCAATATGATATTCCGATAATGCCCTGAGCATTCTTTCAATTGCATTTTCCCTGTTACCGGCATACGATATTAACTTTGATATCATCGGGTCATAGTAAACAGAAATATTTGAACCTGCGCTGAAACCGCTGTCTAATCTTATTCCTGGTCCGGCAGGCATAATGTACTCATAGATTCTGCCTGTAGAAGGAAGAAAATTATTTTCTGGATCTTCAGCATAAATCCTGCACTCAACAGCATGACCGCTAATTTTAATATCTTCCTGTTTAAAGGATAATTTATTTCCTGCTGCTATAGAAATCTGTTCTTTAACAAGATCAATCCCGGAAATCATTTCAGTTACAGGATGTTCCACCTGCAGACGGGTATTCATTTCAAGGAAAAAGAAATTCTTGTCAGCATCCATCAGCAATTCAATTGTACCGGCATTATAATAGCTGCAAGCTTTTGCCGCATTTATAGCAGTAGTAGTAATTTTTAATCTTGTTTTTTCATCAACAAATGAGGAAGGCGCTTCTTCAATTATTTTCTGGTGCCTCCGTTGAATTGAACATTCCCTTTCAAAAAGATGAGCATAATTCCCGTGTTTATCGGCAATAACCTGCACTTCAATATGCCGGGGATTTTCTATATATTTTTCTATATAGACCGAATCATCTGCAAATGCCTTAAGAGCTTCTCTCTGAATAGCTTCAAATGCAGGCTGGAACTCATCTTCGGAGGAAACTTTTCTCATGCCTTTACCGCCGCCGCCTGCTGACGCTTTTAATAATACAGGGAAACCAATCTCTTTGGCAGCGGAAATTCCTTCACTAATACTTTTTACCGGTTCAGTAGTACCGGGTACTATAGGGACATTATGTTTCGACATAAGCCGCCGGGCAGCAGTCTTACTTCCCATCATTCTTACAGATTCTGAAGAGGGGCCTATAAAAACAATTCCTTCATTTTCTATTGAAGAAATAAAATCAGCATTTTCTGAAAAAAAACCATAACCCGGATGTACGGCATCTGCTTTAATTTTTTTAGCAAGAGAAATGATCTTTTCTTTATTAAGGTATGATGATGATGATGGAGCTTCCCCTATATAATAGGATTCATCGGCAAATTTAATATGATCTGAGGTTTTATCTGCTTCTGAATATATAGCCGCAGATATAATTCCCAGTTCCTTGCAGGCACGGATTATCCTTACTGCAATTTCACCACGGTTGGCTATTAATATCTTATTAAATGTGATAGGCAAGTTATTCCGTCATTTGTGTATATACAACATTAATAAAATGACTGACTGATTTAAAAATATTATCAGATAGTCATATTTACAAATAACCAACTGACATGTAAAAAGATAAAATAAAAAGTAAGGAATTTTGATATAAAAGAATTACTTCAATTCCGCAATGGTTATACCTTCGCCGCCGAATTCAATAGGTGCAAAATAGAAGTTCTTCACTTTGTCATGGCTTTTTAGTATATCTTTAACGGTCTTTTTTAATGCACCGGTACCTTTACCGTGAAGAATTTCAATTCTTTCCAGTCCCGATGTATAAGCGTCATCAATAAATTTAATAACCTCAAATTCAGCTTCTTCGGGGCGTTCTCCTCTAATATCTATTCTTATTTTAGGTGGAGCAGAATTATAACTGCCGCCGGTTTCCGAGTATACTGGTTTTAGTTTTTCTTTTTTTGAAGGGATAAGCTCATTAAGAGAAACCTGCATTTTTAAAGATCCAACGGAAAGGATAGCCTTATTTTTACTGCTGAAAATTTCGGAAATTTGTCCAATAGTCTCTGTGTTTTTAAGCTGTACAAAATCTCCTGCGGCAAATTCATATTTTTCAATTTCGGATGAAATTTCTTCTTTAAAGAGATTTTTGTTAGTTTCTTTAATATCACGAATGATATTTTGTGAAGATTTTATTATATCAGGACGTGCATTAGTCTCCTTAAGCTCCTTAATCACCTGCTCAACCTTTTTATTTATCCCTTTAAGATAATCATCTGCATCCTGTTTGGCTTTTTTAAGAATATCTTTCTTTTCCCTGTTCAGTTTCTCAACACTATTACTGTATAAATTAGATAAACCGGCAAGCCGGGAATTTTCAACTTCAAGCTTCTTTAATTTATCTTCAAGTTTTTTTGACTTGGCTTCAATTTCAACAAGAAAGTTCTCAACTTTATGTTTGTCTGCATCCAGGTATTCGGCAGCCATTTCCAAGAAATCATTTTCAAAACCAATTCTTTTTGCTACTTCGAAAGCATAACTGGAACCAGGAATACCCTGCTTAAAAAGATAAGTTGGTTTTAAATTTTCATTATCAAATTCCATGGCTGCATTTTCAAATCCGGAAAGATCGTGGGCAATTAATTTAAGACTGCCGTGATGAGTAGTAGCAAAAACAGTAGCCTGCTTATCGCGCAGGTGAATAAGAACAGCAGTCGCAAGAGCAGAGCCTTCTGCCGGATCGGTACCCGTTCCAATTTCATCCAAAAGTACCAGGGAGTCTTTATCTGAAGAATTTAAAATATTATTTATATTGGAAAGATGTGAACTGAAAGTTGAAAGGTCATCTTCAATAGACTGTTCATCACCTATATCAACAAGTATATTGCTGAATAAATGGAAGTTACTATCAGGATCAGCAGGAATGTGTATGCCTGAGTTAACCATCAGGGCAAGAAGTCCAATTGTTTTCAGTACAACTGTTTTACCTCCTGCATTTGGCCCTGTAATTAAAACAACCCTTTTTTCTTCAATTGTAACATTTAGCGGTACAGCTGTATTCCGGCCGAGCCTCTTAAGAATTATAGGGTGGCGTGCATCATTTATTAAAAAAGGTTCTTTGTTTTCAATTGATGGGAAAGAGCCAATAATCTCTATTGAATATTTTGCACGGGCAAATATAGAATCAACATGAGCAATAATTGAGAGCGTATTTTTTAATTCGGCACTTACAGAACCAATTCTTTTGGTTAATTCTTTAAGCAGTCTGTCAATTTCTCTCTTTTCAGCAAAAGAAAGTGAAATAATTTCGTTGTTTAGCTCAAGGGTTTCTTCGGGTTCGATGTATACTGTTTGTCCCGTGGAGGATTCAGAATGGATAAACCCCCTTATATGGCGTTTATGTTCAACTTTTACTGGGATAACAATTCTGCCGTCGCGTAATGTAAGATAATCCTCACGCACAATATCCTTCTCAGAAAGAGATTTAACAAGCTTATTAACAGACTTTACAAGTTCATCTCTTTTATCATTTATCTCCTTTTTTATTTCACCAAGTTTGGGGCTTGCATTATCTTTTACATCGCCATTTTCATTTATTATTCTCTGGATATGGTGTTCAAATACTTTATCAACAAATAAGCCGGAAGAAAATACTGCCAGATCAGGCGCAGTATCAGAATTGCTTTTAAGATAGGAAAATAAATTCCTTGATATAACAGCAAGCCTTAAAATATCAAGTATTTTTTTGCTTTCAAGAACTGAACCTTCAATAAGGCTTGATGATAAAGCATTGTTAAGGTCAGGAAGATATTCAAGAGGAGGATAAACATTTTTTATCAGGATTTCTTTGGCTTGTGTAACAAGCTCCCCTTCATTTTTAACAAATGCTAAATTATCGGAAGGAACAGTTGATAATATTTCGTCCTTCCCTTTTTCAGTCTGACAATATTTTGATATGTATTGAAGTACTTTTTGATATTCAAGTTTTTCAATAACAGAATTGGAAATCATTATAGCGTATCTTTATCGTTAATATAATCTTTAATAATTTTTTTTGTTTCCGGTGTATAATCACTCAGGTAATCTATTGTAACAGGTATAACATTATAAACATTCCTGTACAGAAGTGAATCCTTCTGACTTTCTTCATCAGGCACACTGAAAACATTAAGAAGAAAAAAAGCAGCGCTTACAAAAAACAGTATCTGTACAGTTCCAATAATGCCGCCAAGCAGTTGATTAATAATATTATTCACCCTGTCAAAAGGATGAATTACCCTTTTGATAACAGCAAATATCAGGAGGATAAAAATAAAAATTATCAGCCCGCCCATAATTTCAGCAAGATAAAACTCAATTCCGAAAGTTTCTTCAATAAAACCGCCTACTTCAGATGCCAGTGACAGGGATAAATACACAGCCAGTATAAATCCCGCCAGGCCGATAAGTTTCCTCACCAGGCCGTCCTTAAAACCAAGAATAAATCCGGCAAGGAGAATTAAAAAAATAATAATATCTAAAATGCTCACTTATTCCTTAACAATTATTTACCGAGATAATTTTCAACTGCCGCCCTAACCTGTTTACCATCAGCTTTGCCTTTTAGTTCCTTCATTACCATGGGCATAAGCCTGGGGAAATCCTCTTTACCTTTGAAACCGGATTCATCGGCTATTCGTCTCACCTCTGTATTTATCTCATCCTCAGATAACTGTTTGGGGAGATAATCGAGCAGTATATTCATCTCTTCTTCTTCCTTTAAAGCAAGCTCTTCTCTTCCGGCATTTCTAAACTGCTCAATTGAATCTTTTCTCTTTTTAACAGCGGTACTAACCATTTTAATTTCCTCGTCAGGCGTAAGTTCTTTTCCCGTACCGCTTTTTTCAAATTCCAGGATTAAAGCGCGTATTGACCTTATGGTTTCCAGCCTGAGTTTATTGCCGGATTTCATCGCTTCCTTCATATCCTGATTTATTCTCTCTTTAAGATTCATTTTTTATCCTCTAAAATTGAAAAGGCAGGTTTTTTGAACCTGCCTTAAAAATACTTCCAAAATAAGATATAAACTATATTTTTATAGTTGACGAATAGTTAATTCTTAAACAATAAGCTTTTCGAAGCTCCTGTTGAATATCTGTAACCAGACCCATATTTGTACCCTTATCAATTCTTAAGGAAACAATTATATTGGGAAGTTCCTGTCTTTTGGTATACATAATATTTTCAATTTCCTCAAGCAGTACAATACTATCATTTATTTGAATTCTCTCATCTTCACCAACCCACAAATAAGATACAAGTCTTTTGTTCTCAATTTTTTCTATAGCTTTAGCTTCGGGCAGTTTGAATTTTACTAAAACATCAACTTCTCTAAGTGTTGTAGTAACCATAAAAAAGAGTAAAAGCATAAACACGATATCCGGCATAGAAGATGTAGGTATATTCTGTGAAGCTTTGGCCCTTTTCTTTTCAAATTTCATAGTTATTCCTCTGTTTTAACTTTTTTTAGTACCTTCAGGCTCAGCAATTGAAATTGTAATAGGAATTTTATCCCGTACAATAACCTGATCATCAGGAGTTAAATCATTATATTTTCTTCCGTAGTTCTGAGTTGAATATTCCTCCCTAACCTCAAAATAAGCTTGTTTCACCTGGTCAAGCGCCTGAATATATAGATTGTAGTTTGTCCGCCTGTCTGTTTTAACAGAAACAATCAGTTTTTTATTAGAAGGCAACTCAATTTTTGAAATAATTCTTGGTTTAAGATTAAGTTTTATTTGTGGAACAGAAGTTGGGGTACCATCAACAAGAACATCACCATTCTCATTAATTAATATAGCTGCCATTCTGTCTTTTGAAACCTCGACAGTTTCAACATCCTCAACATACTCAGGCAGAGTTAACCCAATTCCTGTATCTACATCAATAACCGTAGATACAAGGAAAAACAGCAGGAGAAGGAACGCAAGATCAGCCTGTGACGCTGTGGGAATTTCGGCGCTCCTCATCCCTTTCTTTTTAATAAAAGCCATATTATCCTCTGCTTAAATTATTTTTTACCTGATCTTATCTTATGCTCATACAAAGCGTCAATTAATTCAATAGATGCTTCTTCCATATCGCCAACAAGACGATCAATTCTGGAAATGAAATAATTATAAAACACCTGCAGAATCATAGCAACTACCAGACCGAACAAGGTAGTTAAAAGAGCAACTGATATACCATCGGCAACAATTGCGGGAGAAATTTGTGCAGCATCCCTGATAGCATCAAATGCTGTGATCATACCCTGTACTGTACCTGTAAACCCAAGCATAGGTGCAATGGTAATAAAAGTTGAAATCCAGATCAGACCTCTTTCAAGGAATCCCATTTCAATACCGCCGTAAGCCATAATTGCTTTTTCAGCAGCATCAAGACCCTCTTCAGCTCTTAATAAACCTGCGTGGAAAACAGATGCTACAGGGCCTCTTGTATTGGCACAAACTTCTTTTGCAGCTTCTACGCCGCCTTCGTCAAGCGATTTTTTTACTCTTACAATAAATTGTTTTGTATTTACGCTTGCACGTGATAATGTCCATAATCTTTCAAAACTAAATGCCAATCCTATAATAAGGCTTGCAAGGATTGGATGCATAAAAAAACCGCCTGCTTCATATTTCTCTACCAGCCAGTTTAGAGCGCCGCCTTCATTGGCTGCCTGTGCAATAACTGTTAATGTTGATGAGATGATTCCTGCTAATTCCATAAAGAGTAACCTCCTAAAATTTTATATAGTTTGATGCCAAAGGAGAGGAATAAAACTCCCATAATATTCACTAAAAAATGTCATGCTACAATAAACAATTCAAAAAACAAAGTCAATAATTTATTTGGCTTGTAAATCTAATAATTTTTTTACAATTATCCTTGCATAAAGCCATTTATTTTTTGCCGCTCTGTTAGTTCTATTATATTGCCTGTTATAAAATAAAAGCTCCTGAATATATCATAAACCAGTTCCCCTATTTCTATTGGTTTTAATGACTTCTCCAGGTCCGATTCTTCCATCCATTTTCTGTTTTCGGGTGTGTCTATAATATACGGGGCTATTGCATTTGCAGTAAGATTGATATTTTTACCTTCCAGAGCTAATGTTTCAACAAGGTGAATTAATGCCGCTTTTGATAAGCCGTATACTGATTTTCCGGGTTCAGGATTTTTTCCGGTAAAAGCCGCTGTAAAACAGATTGATCCCCCTGCAGAACCTGAGACCAGTAACGAGAAATACTTAGCCAGAAAAAAGCCGGGGATTAAGTTTATTCCAAGCATCCTGTCAAGATCATCTTTGCCCGTTTCCCATACTTTTTTCCCACCTGTAAATCCCCCGATTGAACTAAATAAGAAAAACAATTTTTCTTTAGAAGGAACAACTAAATTAAAACAATTTCTAACATTTTCTTCAATGGATAAATCTTTAATCTCAATTTTTTCAGCATTGCCCGGAATTTCCATGCCGCTGAAATTGCGTGCAAAGAGATATATCTTATCAAAATCTTTTCCTGCAAGTGCTTTTATTACTCCCTTGCCCAAAGATGAGTTTGCTCCAAAGATCAATAATTCTTTTTGCATATAGATACTATTTATTTATAATAAACTTTGCTGTTACCATGAAGTGATCGCTGTACCCGCCTAAATAATTGCTTCCGCCGTATGTGGGAACAGATGTCCCTTCATATTTACCGCTTTTAGTTAAAAGAAAATCAGGTTTAAATATACCAAATGAATTACATTCATACCGGAAATTTCCTGAAATAAAAGCCCGTGAAATTATTATCTGATCAAGCATATTCCAGTCTTCCTGGTATTTATAACTGCCTTCACCTTTTTCAAAAAGAGAAAAGGAAGTATTGAACAGGCTCGAAGAATCATTCTCTTCATTGTCAGGTGAACTGCAATTTAAAGGAACAGCACCCAGAGTTTCAGAGATTGATTTATTATTAGGCTCATCATTAAAATCTCCAATAATTAAAATCTTAGCATCAGGATTGCTCTCAAGTATTTTAGTAACCCGGTTTTTTAATGTTTCAGCAGCAGCAATCCTGTTCTTTTCAGACTCCTCAGCTCCGCCCCTTCGCGAAGGCCAGTGATTAACAAATACATAAACAGTATCTTCCTGCTTGTATAGGAGCTTAACATTTAAAATACCTCTTGTCGGATACCCATCACTTAAATGAACAGTATCGTCATGTACGGAAAGGAGTGTAAATTTATCTGCATTATAAATTAATCCATTATCTATCCCCCTGTTGTCAGGTGATTCTGCATAAGCAGTTTTATAGTACTTATCCTTTAAATAGCCTGTAATAAGAGTATCAATAAGATGTTTATGTTCAACTTCGCATACGCCCAAAATATCAGGTCCCTTATAATTATTTGCAGTTCTTATAACTCTGGCAAGATTAAAAAATTTCTGATCTAATTTATCATCTGTCCATTGTTTACTGCCGCCGGGTAAAAATTCTTCATCCTGTTTTATTGGATCGTCTATGGTATCAAAAAGATTTTCAACATTGTAGTGAGCAACACAGATAGTATCTTCACTACCGGGAAATGAATTAAAATATGGGATTAATAACAGGATAAATAGAGTAACGATATTTTTCATAATTATCAGATTAATAAAATTTTAACAGGTTTAATAAATCAGATATCCAGCCGGGTTACCACCCCATGTAATTTGTTATATGGCAGCTTGTAAAACCGGACAAACGGCGGTGTGATCTTCTTTAAGAAAGCAAAGATCTTAAATAAAAAATTTGGTGTAATTATATCTTCAACGCCATAAAAAATTACTTTTTCATTTATTCCCTGTTCTTTAAGTATGTCGGCCAGATTTAATATTTCCATATAACCGGTGTGAACCTCAAGTCCTGATAGTCCCTTTTGATGGATTTCCATTTTATTAACAGATATTCCATAAGGACTATCAGTTGTAATTATGGAAACAAGGATATTATTCTCATAAATAATATTACCCCTTATAATACAATGAACCATATAAGGGGGAATTTCCTTAAGACTGCGTGTAAAGAACAAAGCACTTCCGGGAATATTTTTTCCCTGGTCATATATCTGTTCATAACTGTACAGGAATGTATCAACAGGAAGAGAACGGAAAGATTTGTTCATACGTTTATTGCCGTTTGCCCATAATGTAATAACTGAAAATGGTACCAGAGCAATAATAATAGACCAGAACCCTCCATGAGGAATTTTATCAAACACAGCAAGTAAAAAACACAGGTCAACAACATAAACAAATATTGCAACTATCATTTTAACATAATTCTTCCTGATACGGAAAATCCAGATCATAAAAATTGCACTTATAGTCATTGTTGCAGTAACTGCAAAACCGTAAGCTGCAGCCAGATTTTCAGACCTTCTAAAAAGCAAAATCATAAAAAGAACTGTTATTAATAAAACCCAGTTTACAACACCTATATAAATCTGAGATTTAATAATGCTTGATGTGTACTTCACTTTCATTAAAGGGAATATCCTGGTAGTGATACCCTGGTATACGAGTGACATTACTGCGCTTATCATTGCCTGGGATGCAATTATTGTTGCCAGCAATGTTAAGATCAAAAAAGGGACATAAAGAAACTCGGAGAATGATTTAACCATTTCGAACAACACAAAATCAGATTTGTCATGTGTTAAAATGAACGCTCCCTGTCCGAAATAATTAACTAATAAAGCTATCAATACGAAGAACCATGCTTGTCTTATTGGTTTTGCACCAAGATGCCCCATATCCGCATACAATGCTTCTCCCCCAGTAGCACAAAGAATAACTTCACTTAATACAAAAAAGCCCGCCATTCCATTATCAATAAAAAAATCTACCGCATATAAAGGACTGACGGCTAACAGAACATTGGGACCCTTAATTAAGGAAAGAAATCCAAAAATAAATAGGGCTGCAAACCATAACATCATTATCGGGCCAAATGAAGAAGCTACTTTATCTGTACCTTTAAACTGGAATGAAAAAAGGATAATAGTAATTATACATGTAATTATAATAATTGTGTTGGTTTCTATATGCCCTATTGCAGGTATTAGTTCAAGCCCCTCAACCGCAGAAAGAATACTTATCGCAGGAGTAATAACTCCGTCACCCATTAATAAAGAAACCCCTGCAAATCCTAAGAAGCCTGCAAATGCAATCTTCCTGCCTGATTTCAGGTAGCCTGAAAGCATCTCTCTCAGCACTATAATGCCCCCCTCGCCTTTTATACTTAAACTCATGGCAAGCCAGGCATATTCTATTGTAACCAAAATTATTAAAGACCAGAAGATTAAAGAGAGGACTCCCATAAGGTTTTGCGGAGTGGGCGATGTTAGCGTAAATATTACACCGAGAGTATAAATAGGACTTGTACCAATATCACCAAATACAAGCCCCATCGCTTTTATATTTTCTTTAACAGAAAATTTTTCTTTACTAATAGATGTACCGGAATTATCTTCCGCAGATTTCCTAAGTTTCATTTATTGTCAGATTCCGATACATATATGCTTTACAATATTTTTTATTGCAAAATGTCCATTCTATGATTTTTTCCCCACGCTTTTCTAATCAGGTAAAACAGGAAAAGAAGAAGCAAAAGCATCATAATTCGTGCGCCCCAAATATATGGAACATTTTCCGGAACTGCATTCTCTAACAATAAGATTGGGATTGCATCATTAACTAACCACCAAACCATAATCACAAATAAAACAACCGGTGTAATGTATTTCATTATATAATAGAATACTTTAGGAATACGGATATCGCCCCCTTCATTCATTTCTTTCCAGGCATTATCAGCACCAAAAACCCACATAAAAAGTATGGTTTCCATTAATGCAAACACAACCAGGCCAAAAGTACCGCCCCAATAATCCATTTCATCAAGGAAGCCGTATTTAAGGAAAAAGACTACAAACTGGACACATATTAAAACGATTAGAGCAAGGGTTGCTGTTGCTTTTTTGCGGGACATGTTAAACTCGTCCTCCATAAAAGCAATAACAGGCTGACCCATAGCAACTGAAGAAGTAATGCCTGCAAAAAACAGAAGCAGGAACCAAATAAATCCAAAAAACTGTCCGAATGGTATTTGCTGAAAAATCAGGGGCATTGAGACAAAACCCAAATCAAATGCACCGCCTGCCGCAATTTGCTGAGTCATAGCCACACCAAAAAAAGCTACCGCTGCAGGAATTGCAATAGAACCGCCAAGCACTACTTCCGCAAATTCATTAGTTGCAGAAGTGCTTAATCCGGAAAGTGCAATATCATCCTTAGGTTTAAGGTAGCTTGCATAAGCATGAATAGTACCCATACCAACAGATAATGTAAAAAATATCTGTCCTGCTGCAGCCAGCCACACTCCCGGGTTTCCAAGGCTGCTTAGATCAGGGTTCCAGATAAATGCCAGCCCATTTATTACTGAATTTTCAGGCTGTGCCGGGTCAGGTGTTCCAAGTGTTAAAACACGGATTGCAAGTATAACTCCAAAAATTAATAAAGCCGGCATTGCTATCTTAGCTAATTTCTCTATTCCTCTGGATATGCCTCTGTACAAAACCAAAAAATTTATTGTAAAAGTGGCAAGCATAAAAAGGTATGAAGGAAGTACTGAAGTAAAATGATTACCGGCTTCCCTTCCCTGGAAACTGTAGAGAAAATTCCTCATTGAGTCAAAAGAGGTCTCATCAAAATAAAGCCCAGTAAGCGAGAAAAAACTGAATGCCAGGGTCCATGATTCGATATAGGTATAATAAATCATTATTACGAGTGAGATGAATAATCCGATAGCGCCAAAGTATTTTGCCAGATTATTTTTCCAGAGAACATCAAACATACCGGGTGCACTGCCATGGCGGTATTTTCCGCCGTTCCTGCCAATTCCCCATTCAATCCACATTAACGGAATACCAAGAATTAAAAAGAAAATAAAATAAGGGATCATAAAAGCGCCGCCGCCGTTCTGGGCTGCCTGAACCGGAAACCTTAAAAAATTTCCGAGGCCAACTGCATTACCTGCTACGGCAAGTATTAATCCAATTCTACTTCCCCATTGTTCCCGTCCGTTGTTATCAGGCATACCTGTTCTCTCCTAAATTTTTTTGTTAAATACCGGGGTTTATGCTTAATAAAGAATATATAAAAAAATTAAAGATGAATAAATATAAGTTTCAAACAGCATACAATGCTAAGTATTTTTTCAATTAAATAAATTATTTTAGATAAAAAATAAACTTTTGAATAATTTCATATAAGTCCCTATTTTGTCTTCGCAATTCCGAAAGATACTACCAGGTGTTAA
>JAWOJF010000288.1:0-16252 GCA_046481785.1 Ignavibacteriaceae bacterium
CCCATTTTACCGGCTCGTTTAATAAGCTTAATTTTTTCATTTTCCTTTGAAAGCTGTTCGACAAAATTTCCCGTTCCATCGGGTGAATTATCATCAACAATAAGAATATCTACATCCTGATGTTGTTCAAGAATATCCGGAATTAATCTGCCTATATTTTCAAGCTCGTTATAAGTAGGAATTATTACAAGAGATTTTTCAGCCATAAGTTTTTATTTTATTATTCATAGTGTCCCTTACCAAAAAGGACTACAAAAATTGTTCTGAGTAAAATTTTAAAATCCATTCTTAAAGACATATTCTCAATATAAAAAAGATCATAACGAAGTTTAACTTTTACATCTTCAATCGTTTCATCATACTTATGTTTAACCTGTGCCCACCCGGTAATGCCGGGGCGTACTTTTAGTCTTCTTTTATAATAAGGAATTTCCTGTGTCAGTTTCTCAACAAAAAACGGTCGTTCAGGACGGGGGCCTACAACCGACATATCACCTTTCAGCACATTAACAAACTGGGGGATTTCATCTACTCTTACCTTCCTGACAAATTTGCCTACTTTGGTTATACGGGGATCATCCTTTTGAGACCAGATCGGTCCTGTATGTTTCTCTGCATCGGCATACATTGAGCGGAACTTAATCATTCTGAATGTTACGCCATTCATACCGCAGCGCTCCTGTATAAAAAATGCAGGACCTTTGCTTTCAAGTTTTATTGCAATTGCTGCAGCAACACATACCGGCAGTGAAACAAGCAGTATTATAAACGACACAATAATATCAATTACCCGTTTAAGTTTCTTTTCCCATTCGGGCATAAGCTGAGGCATAATATCAATCAGGGGAATACCATATATCTGGGATGTTCTTGCCTGCCCGCTTAGTATTTCATAAAGATCAGGAACAATTTTAATTTGTACATCTTTATTATCGCAGATGCCTATTATATCTATCAGTATATCGCTTTCCCTGTCCGGCAGAAAAGAATCTCTTTTCTCAAGAGCAATTACTATTTCTTGTATGGAATATTCTTCGATAACATTTGTTAGTGTATCTAACTTACCAACAACATTTATTCCCTTGTACGACTCTTTTAATTTTTCATCCTTTGTTACAAGATATGCCACAACATCCAGCCCCAGGGCCTTATGTTTAATAAGCTGGTCATGAACTTCCTTTGCACGCGGATTAAATCCGATAATAAGGGTGTTCTTTCTTCCATACCCCTTAATTAAAAGGTTTCTTTGTAAACTGCGGATAAACAATCTGCCAGTACCTGCAAACAGCAGGAATAATCCCCAGTAAATAAAAATTAATATCCTTGTAGAAGAAGAAAAATTATGGATATAGTCATCAATAAAGATCAGAAAGAACAAAATAAAAATACCAACAAACGAAGCCTTGAATAAAGTAGATATTTCATCGAACCTGGAGGCAGCAAACCATGTACGGTACATCCCCACGAATGTAAAAATTATCAGCCAGTAAAAATAAACCACCAGCATAGGAAAAAACATTTCAGGAAGAATAATAATTGCAAACCATCCGGACTCTATCCTGAAATAGAAATAAATAATCCATGCCAGATTAATAGTAAAGAAATCGGATAGAAGGATTAATATTTTTTCTGTGGTTTTATTCAAATTAACAGAACCGATTATAATTTTTCAGTTAGAAATAATTTCTTTTAATGTAAAACAAAAAATTCTGAACTCTTCTTCTTATAAATAAGGGTAAAAGAGAAAATAAATACTGCATAAAGTTTAAGATAAAAGCTTTGCTATAATTTGGATATTCATTCCTGTATTTTTTAATAAGACCTAAAATAGTTCTGGCAGCAAGCCTCTGATTTCCAACAGAGAGGTTTTGTCCGGCATTCATATACAGTGATAAATGATCCTGGATATTATACAGCTTTCCCCTTTTACCTAATCGCAGCCATAAATCCCAGTCTTCAACAAACCTGTAATTGTTGTACCCGCCAATTTCCAGGACAGGCTGCTTACGAAAAACAACAGTATTATGCCAGAACGGATTAGCATATAATGCATTGTTCCTTATCGCTGAATCAGTTTCTCTTTTTAAGAACTTATACATTTCTTTCCGGTTTCCATCAACCATAACTGCGCCGCCGCCAACCAGAACATAATCCTTGTTGCTTTGAAGAAACTCAATTTGTTTGCTGAGTTTATCCTCGGAGCACCACTCATCATCATCATCTAACCTGGCAATAAATTCTCCGGCTGCTATCTTTATTCCATAATTCAGATAATCTGATATTCCGGGATTTTTACTTTTTTGAACATTAAAATATTTTATTCTTTTATCTTTAACAGTATACTGTTCAACTATATCTTTTGTGTTATCAGTTGACTGGTTGTCAATAATAAGTAATTCCCATAATTCATAATTTTGCCTGAGAACGCTCTCAATTGCCAGCCCTATAGTGCCTGCACGGTTATAGGTGGGCATCAGGATACTAACTATTATTTTGTTATTGTCCATTAATCTTGATTAAAAGAAGTTATATTTTGATTCATTTTAACCTGGTATAACATCTTTTATCGGGGAAAAGTTAAAATCATTAAGAAGTTTTTTGAATTTCTTTTCGGTTTCTTCCAGATTAGAATAATGTCTCAGTTTATAATTCAGCTTTATATCTTTTACTCTTGGCTGTCCCGGGTCAAATTCCCAGGGGTGAATGTAAAACAGATATAAACCCTTCTTCTTTAAGATTTTATTTATCCCAAAATTAAAGATTTTATAAGGAATAAAACGGAAATAAAAACCCCCTGACCAGGGTAATTTTATCCCCCCAACTTCATAATAGGAAAGCATAACCTGGTAAAATCCTTTCTTCATTTCGAAGACCGGAGTTTCAGGTATAACAAAATCTTTAAGTTTCCCGTACCTGCTGTGAGCAACAGTCTGGAACAAACTTGAATCATATTTAAAACCTAATGATATAAGGATATCAAAGGCCCAGTCAGTAATTGAAAAACTGGGGGCTCTGTAGCCGATCACCTTCTCACCGGTTATATCTTCAAGAATATTTTTTGCTTTTGATACATCTTCTCTGAATTTTTCAGGGGTAAGCGAATATATTAATTCGTGATTATATCCATGACAGGCAATTTCATGCCCCGCGGTATGAATTTTCTTAATTAATAAAGGAAATCTTTCAGCAATCCAGCCGAGGACAAAAAATGTAGCCTTTGCTTCGTTTTTCTCTAACAGGTCAAGTATAAGATTAATATTTCTTTCTACCCTTGAAACACTGCCGTCCCAGCTCTTTTTATCTATAGCCTGTTTCAGATTTTCAACCTGGAACCAATCTTCAACATCAACACTTAACAGTGTTTTCATCTTATCCTTAAACCTTTCGCCTTGAATGCCTGTATATCCTTTTTAACAGGAAAGGTATTATACGTTGCGCAGGTATTGTCATTTTTTATAAAATCCTGTTCACCTTTATCAAGTTTTTCAATTGCTTTAAGAAACAATTCAGCGCTTATTTTTTTTGTTCTTTTAATCAAATGCTCCAACGGTTCTTCCGGATTTAATTTAAATTCATGCTGTATCAATATTTCACCATCATCAAGTTTGTCATTCATTTTATGAATTGTTATAGCACTCACCGGATCTTTATCATAATTATAAAGCGACCAGAAATTAGGCATCATACCCCTGTTTTTAGGAAGCTTTGAAGTATGAATATTAAAACAACCGATCCGGGGCAATTCCAAAATGCCCTTTTTAAAAATCTGGCTTGCTGCAACTGAAAAAACGACATCAATATTAAGAGCCTTAAGGAAATCCAGGGATTCCTTAGAATTAATATTTTTTATATGTATAATATTTAAGTTATTCTTCAGAATTACATGTTCGGCTGAAAAAACACCGGGCATTTTCCCATGAAAAATATTAACAGCCATGTAATTTAATAATTTATACGATACAAATTTAATACCCATAACAAGAAAGCCCCAATAGCCGTAAAAATGAAGCATTTGTAAAACCAGCTTTTTAACTGATTTTTTACCCAATGGGGGCTGTATAATAATCCCTTTAAGCACAAATTTACCGGAAATATCTTTTTTAAGTAATTCCTTAAAAAAGATTGGAACATAAAACGGATCGTCCTGGGTAACTAATAGGATGTTAAGCATGTAAAATTAAGTTGATTTTAGAAAATAATTACAGAATTTATTCTACTGAATTGAAAATATTTACCAGTTCCTTTACAGTGGTGGTAATATTAAAATCTTTAGCCCTTTTAATCCCCTCATTTTTTAACTTGTTGTACCATTCTTTATCATCAAGCACTTTCAGAATATCGTTAGAAAATGAATGATAATCATCCGGCTCATGCAAAATCCCGCCCGAACCAATTATTTCTTTTAATGATGTATTATTTGATGCTAAAACAGGTAATCCTGACTGCATTGCTTCTAAAGGCGGATAACCAAATCCTTCATAGAATGAAGGGAATAAAAAAAGTGAAGAAACATTATAAAGCTGTTTCAGTAAATGGTCGTCCACCCCTTTTAAATAAATAACATTTTCCCTTTTTTCAATTTCCTTCAGTAATTCTGCTCCGCCATAGCCAATCTTTCCAATTAACAGGAATTTAATATTATTATTTTTTTTATAAACTTCATCAGCAATTTTCATAATACCAGGAATATTTTTCCTGTTTTCTATCATGCCTAAGTACATAACAATATGTTCCGGCGAGCCGAACATTTTTTTTACTTCATCTTTTTCATTTTCTGACAAATTCATAGGATAGAATTCTTTTTCGGCTGCCTGGTATACAACCTTAATTTTATCTTCCGGGACATTATAATACTTAAGAATATCCATTTTTGAATATTCCGATACGGTTACAATAAGATCACTTTTTTTGATCGAAAAATAGGTAAAAAACTGAAGATATTTTCTGTAAATAAACGGATGAAAGGATTTGTCAACCAGGTAAATAACATCATGAAGTACCAGTATATACTTGGCAGTCTTTACCTTAACCAACGGGGTTAATTGATTAACTGAAAAGAACAAATCAATTTTGTTTTTTTCCAGGTACCCGGGAAGAATAAAGTTCATCCAGAATGGGGCATAAAGCTTTTGAGGTACGGAACTTTTTCCTGTAGCTATATTTACAAAATAATCATCATTAATATTTAATTTATCATAAGAGAATAAGTAATATTTGTTCTTTTTGTCAACGGATGGCAGCTCATTTAAAAAGGTATTTAAGAACCTGCCTATACCAGTCATTTTCCTTTCCAGTATTCTGGCATCAATACCTATGTTCATTTATTACTCACTAATTTCATATTGTTTCTTAATAAATAGAAAAATGCATTAAGTTTTTGACTAGATTTTTTTCTATTCAAAGGGAACAGAACTGTCCATATTATAATCTGGGATACTGCCTGCATACGGAGGAACAATTTCATTAATAATTTATATACCCCTTGGTAATGTTTGGATATAAAAATATTTTTACTTGAATAAGTTCTTATTGTATACAGCGTATAATCTTTTTTACCTGATACACTTCCAATGTGATGGATTTTTAATCCGGGACAGTAAATAATTTTATATCCGGAATTTTTTACCCTTTTACAAAGATCAACTTCCTCAAAGAACATAAAATAATCTTTATCAAATCCGCCTGCCTGTTTAAATATTTCAGATTTTATAAATATAGCAGCGCCTAAAATCCAGTCTATTTCCAGTATATTATTACCCTTTAGTTTTGTATATAGTGTAACAATAAATCCTTCAAGGAAGACCCCCATACCAAAAAGATTGAAAAGTTCGAACAATATGTTAGGATAAAAACCAGCAGAAAAATCGAACAGGGGCGGCTTTACCTGTTGTTTAGGGGCGGCAATCCCAACTAATCCATCATTTTTGAATAAACTTATAATAGGGGAAAAAACATCTTCTTTAATTATAGTATCAGGATTCAGAAAACAAATATACTCACCCGATGCTTTTAAAAACCCGAAATTACACCCTTTACCAAAGCCCAAATTATTATCCAGATAATAAAAGTGGATATTACTGCTCTTATACTTCTTTTCAACTTCAGGTAAGTCTTTATCTGGTGAGTTATTGTCTATGATAATAATTTCATAATCAATAACAATTGTTGTATTTAGAATACTGTTAATACAATTTTCAATTTCTTTAGCAAGATTGTAATTTACAATAATAAGTGATAGGTTCATTTATTTTTCTTGATATTTCCCGAACTTATGTTTCCTGTAATCTTTATACCCTTTTATAATCATTTTTAATTTTGCTATTTTTTTTTCTTCAAAGAGGAGAATTTTAATTAAGTTGTTTCTGAATGATATTAAATCATCCTTAAAAAAGGAACTATACTTATTCTTGTAAATGCTCCTTAGATAAAATCTGTTCCTGGTCTGATAATACAACCGGATGGGGTTATGATTAGTTGGATAAACTTTCTTGAAACCAATTTTTTTTTCTGCAAGTTTTCCGACATTATGAAAAAGAACTGCATTTTTTACTCTTACAATTTGGTAATTATTTTCTTTTAACCTTATACAATAGTCATAGTCCACATAATCAATAAATAATTTCTCATTATATCCTCCGGTTTTATTAAATGCTGCCAGGTTAATAATATTTCCGGAAGTCATCACAACACTCTCATTTTCATATATCTTCTCTCTGAGATTACAATTTAGACTAAACGATGTGAGATGCTCCGGGGCAGCTAGCCCGATAAATTCATTTCCCGAACAACACTCGATTAATTTTTCAACCATATTGGGCGTAGCAATACTATCCTGATCCATCGTTAATAAATATTCGAATCCTTCGTTGACGGCCTTCTGTGCGCCTATATTTAATGCGGCTGCAATCCCCAAATTTGTATGGTTACAAATATATCTAACATGGTCAAATAAAAGGATTTGATCAAGTATGGTTTTATTAATAACAGGCGCAGAATTATCAACTGCAAAAAGGATATCAACCTGGTTTATGTAACTCTTAATGTTTTCTAAAACTTCCCAGTCGGGGTTATATAAAACAACTATAGCAGCAACTTTTGACATTCTTTTCTCTCTGTTATAAACTTCTATTTTTCGAACCGTCCTGTTTTCCCTTTTAAGTAATCAATATATCCAAGGGTTGCCATTTTTAGTTTCAAAATTTTTTCGTTTTCAAATAAAATTACTTTCAAAAGAGTGCGCCAGAATAACTGAGCCTCGACTCTGAATAACTCAGGGAAATAACGTTTATATTTTTTCAAATATTGCCTGTTCCGGGCTTTATAATAAAATCTTATCGGCGAATGATTATAGAGGTAAACTGTTCGATAAAATAAATTCTTTTTAATAGGAGATGCTTCATTATGCTGCAGCAGAATCTCGTTACACTGAATCAGCTTATATCCCATCATATTCAATCTTAAACAATATTCAGTATCAACATGATCGATAAAATAATCTTCATTAAATCCACCTATATCTTTAAAAGCTAACAAGTTTAATAAATTTCCTGACGTCATTACCGCCAATTCAGTTGTATATTTTTTAGCAGACGGGACTAAAGAATGAGCCTCATTATAATGGAACGGAGATATGAGGCCAACACCCTTAAATATTTTCATTCCTTCAAGAAATGTTTCTATCATGCCTGGAGGTGCCTTACTATCCTGGTCCATAGTTAAAAGGTAAGTGCAACCTTGCTCATCAGCTTTCTTAGCACCTATATTTAATGCAGCAGCAACTCCCAGATTATCCTCATTAAAAATGTATTCAACACCTGAATGATTCTGAAAATATTCTGCTATCTCATAATTCCTTTTTTCAGAATTATCAATTATAAAAAGAAAATTTATTTGATTAATGTATGAATTAATATTTTGAATAACCTCTACATGAGGATTATATAATACCACAACTCCCGCAATAGCCTTATCACCGATTGTTATATGTGTATTCATTAATCCAATAGCTCAGTAATTTTGATAATCACTTATATTTCAATAATAATGAGTCACATTGTTTTATAATGACATCAATATTTTTTTCAGCGTCGAATTTTTCAATTACTTTGCACCTCCCATTATTTCCAAATTTATCCCGTATTTCTTTTGATTTAATCAGTTTTATAAGGTTATTTGCAAGGGCATGATGATCAAATGCAGGGTATAACAATCCATCTTCATCATCTGTTATTAAATTTTGCGCGTGTTCAGTTTCTGCTACTACTACAGGTTTTCCAAATCCCCATGCCTCTATAACGGGTCTGGAAAAATGTGTCTCCGTTGAAGCAGATACTATAATGTCTGACTGTTCAATTAATTCTAAAGGATTAACAATTTCGCCTAAATGAATAAGAGAATTGGTTTTCTTTAGGGTTGAGATTAAATCCAGGCATTGGTTGTAATAAGCCAGAGCCTCCTTTCCTTGAACATAATTTTTGCCTGCAAGTACAAAAACAACATTAAGATTTTTTGTAGATAATTCTATTGCTGCCTTCAAAAAAACGATACTGCCTTTAATATCTAGAATACCACCAAGCATGGTAATAATAGTTTTATCTCCCGGGAGATCAAAAGCTCTTATTTTCCTCGCCAGGTCTGAAGATTCAGATAATTGGAAAAACTCGGGCACAACATAAATTTTTTCCACCTGTTTAATATTTGGATTCAGCTGTTTTGCTTCTACATCAGTAATAGCAAATATTCTTTTATTAAAAATGAATATTAAATTTGAGATTATAAATCGCCTGATCCCCCATAAACCATTTATTAGCATACTTCGGATATGAACAACTGAAGGAATATTCATGAAATATGAAGCAATTGATGCCTGAATTACCGAATACTCGTTTAGGTAGACTAAATCCGGTTTTATTACCTTTAAATATCTCGCAAAAATAAACAATCCCTTCACAAATTTAGTGAAGTCATTCCATATTGAATGCAAACCTGATAAAGAGAGTGGAGATAGTTTATTAGTAAAATGGAAATTTACGGCTAAAGTGTCTGATTTTAATTCAAATATTTGAGCATACTTTTTTATTCTTGATTTGGTTTTCTCGTCTTTTTTTGAAGTAAGCACTTTGACACTATAATTTCTCTCACTAAACCCCTTAACCAAATACTCAAGGCTCACTGTAGAGCCAGCCCTTCCGGGATCTTCATCAATAAATAATATGCTTTTTCTCATTAGGATGCTACAATAAAATGTTTTAGAATAAATATCTTAGTTTTTCAAAAGAATATGAATAATAATTATAGTTTATACTTCATGTTATGATATATTTTTTTCTGCGATTATTATATCCTGATAACTTTTGTATTTTTCTCTTCCGCACCATGAGCCATAATGAATTGGCGAGATAATCTTTAACTTGTGCTTAATAAAAAGTTCCCGGATATAATCTTCCATAAACCCAATTGCGCTTTCAGGAGTTTCTAAATCATTCGTAAATGAGTACGGGTCTACTTTGTAAATCAAGTTCTGGCTTGACATCCCTTTTTTTATCAGGTTTTGTGACTCATCATTAATTAGGAAAAAGGTAATCAGGCATCTGCCCCCATTTTTTAGAACCTTAGATATTTCACCAAGGTAATGGTCAATATCTTCAAAAAACATATGAGTAAAAACAGAAGTTAAAAACGCAAAATCGAATTTTGAGTCTTCAAAGCTGAACTTATACTCAGAAGATTTCACTGTTCCAAAAGGATTATATAGTTTATTATATATATTGGAGTGAGTAAAATAAAAATTGGGGTATAGTTTAGAGTATTTAGAATTGAGCCATTCGATTCCCTCTTTTACTATATCAAACCCGTGATATTCACCTTCGTGCGAAAGTAATTTCGTAAATGGCAATGACATCCTGCCTATCCCACATCCAACATCCAGGATTTTATCAGTTGCTTTAACGTGCCCGAATTCCTTAAAATATTCGAAAAATTCATATCCAATTTTTTTATAATCCCCGTCTCCAATAAATATTATTCGTCTGGGCGGTACTAAAGTATCTTTACGTCCCGCAATAAGATCATAAAAATCAAGAATATGATTAAATACCTTCTGCAGGATTTTATACAGAGGTTTTAATTTTCGTTTGATGGGTTTAGGAATTGAGCCTAAGATAACATTATTGAATTTTTTAAAAGTGTTCATTTGTTTTAATTGAATTTAGTATCATTTCTTAATATTATAATTTCTTCTTTTTATCAAATAAAAAAAGACTCGCATGGTTTTGTTCATATAAAAATTTTTGCTCTGTTAGCTTATCAGATGATATAATTTTTTTGTTTACAGCCCTCGTGAGTGCAAATACTTTAATGACAAATATTTGCAAACCGGATAAGTAAAAGAAATATTATTTTTTTTATAGACATTATAAATTTCTCTCAACTGACGCTTCGCCATTGATAGGCTCTTATTTTCATTATAATATCTATAGTAACTTAGATTCTTATGGTAATAATGAAATTTATGTGTTGTTGAAATCCTCAGAAAGAAATCAAAATCCATAACAAGATGATAATTTTCATCAACCCCTTTAAATTCACATAAAATTTCTTTTCTCCAGAATGTACTTGGCTGTCTTACAATATCTGGATTACGAATCAGATTTTGATGATTAATAACATCTCCCTCTATCAAACCAAGATTTTTTTTTGTTTTATCTACAAATGTTATATCACCATATAAAACCATACAATCGGGATTCGCTTCAAAATATGCTGCAATTCCTCCGAATACATTTTTTTCATAATAATCATCTGAATTTATCCATGCGATAATATCTCCGTTAGCTTTCTCAAACCCTTTATTGATAGCATGAGCCTGGCCCCTGTCTTTTTCTGAGACCCAGGATAAATGATTATATTTTTTCAGAATACTTACAGTTTCATCATTTGAGCCGCCATCTATCACTAAATGTTCAAAGTCTTTATAATCCTGGTTCAACACTGAAATAATTGTATCTTCAATATATTTTCCCTGGTTAAGGCTCGGTGTAATGATAGAGAATTTCATATTTTCCCAGAATAATTTTTTATTAATTGCAGTTTTTCGAGTTCATAATTTTTCTATAAAAGGGCACGATTTATCCCCTTCATCCATCAGTAATAATAAACTTGGACTGTTAATATCTACGTTCCCCAGGAATATATACAGTTTGTCCTGAAAGTTTTCGGAATAAGATAAATGCACTAATATCTTTCTTAATAAGCTTTTAAAACTTTCACTTTGCAATCTCATTTAGCTTAAGTAAAAGATAGGAATAATTCTTTAGATCTTTATAAAATAAAAAAAGAGATACAATACTTAATAATGTTAAACAGGCAAATACATTAATTATATTCAGATAAACTATTATTAAGGTAAACATTGTCAAAAATATCAAGTAAAGTAATTTATTAAAATTGGCACGAGAAAGAAATTCCGTATAGGAAATCTTTAAAAGCTTCTTTAAATAGAATAACATCAGAAAATTGGCGAAAATAACTGAGGCAAAGTAACCTAACAGCCCCAGATAATTATTAAAAACCTTAAAACCAATAATAAGAATTGTTATGGTTGCAATAAAATTAGTTACTTGGATAACAGCCAAAATTCCGGCCTTACCAATTCCCATAAAAAATACATACAGTGAGTAACCAAAAGCATTAACAATTTCTGCTAATGATGTTATCATAAAAATTAGTATTACCTCATCATAACCAAACCAAAATTTTATTACAGCCGCTAAAAATACCTGACAAATGCCAAACATAAACCCGGAATATGTCACTCCTAACTTCGATAGCTTTGATGCATCTTTTAATAAAAATTCTCTCTGATCAGCTGCAGAAGTTAAAATGCTGACTTTTGGTAAATAATTTTTAAAGGTAGTGTTAAATAACCCCGCAATTGCTATAGTAAATCTCCTGGCAATCTCAAAATAAGTAACTGAAGAAAGAGAACCGAAATTACCAATTATATATTTAATTGCTGGATCAATAAAAGCTCCTGTTAATGAAGCTATCTGAATAGAAAAACTATATTTAAATACTTTCTTAAAATATGTAAGTGAAAAAAGGGAAATATTAAAATTAAATAGCCTGTATTTTATTAAAAGTATAATGAAGGTAAAACAACAAATTGATGCGGAAGATATGGTATAAAAAATAGTAAGGGAGAATAGATCCAGATTAAAAGTAAGAGCAGTAAGAACTGATGCAAATCCGAGAATATTATGTATAATCAACATCTTGCTTGATAACACAAAATTGTTTAACCCATCCAGGATTGAACGAAAGAAAGAAAAAAGATACTGGATAAAGAAATTGATACCCAGTAAAAAAAAAACCTTTTTAGCCAGTTTAAAATAATCAGATGGTATAAGATTATTGTTATTAAAAAATAAATAGTTTGAAACAATATTCCCCGCAATAAGGATCAAAGTGCCGCCAATAATAAAAATGATTAAACCGGTAAAGATTAAACGCAGTATTTCTTCCTTATTGTCATTTACAGATAATTGAGCGATAAATCTTACTATTCCTGTACCGAACCCAAAATCAAGTATAGACCCTACTCCCCAAAAAGATGAGAAAAGGACCCATATTCCAAATATATTTTCTCCAAAGTTAAGCAGGTTTAATTTTAGATTTATAAAAGCAATTACAATAGAAGTAATAAACTGTATCGACAGCCAAAGAGAATTCTTTTTGTCTGAATATTTATTCAAGTGGACTCACCTTGTTTAACCTATTCACAGCCATACTTAATCCAATAAGTATTCCCCATAACACTACACCTTTTCCCCATAACCAGGCATCTGTCATAAACAACGAGATTGAAATATAAATCAACGGCCAGTTGACAATCATCATGAGTGACAACTCTTCTGTATTTTTTGATTTTTTTATTGTTCTAAATACATGCCTTATAACTGCCACAATAAAGACAAAAAAAGCTATAAGCCCTATTATTCCGTTCTCAGTTAATACCTCCAAATAACCAACATGTGGACTCAAGCCTTCAACATACATCTTATAAAGGAATTCAGGGATAGTGTAATAAAGATGTGATGAAAACGAAAAAGAATATGCTCCAATTCCGATTATGGGGTGAGATAAAAATGCATTTAAAGCTGTATGCCAAATTAACAATCTTGTTACAAAGCTATTCTGTGCAAGCCCCTCATTACTAAATGCAACCTCTGTTTGCCCAACATCGACGCGTTCAAAATTTCCTGGATTTACAACTTTAGCAATTACTAAAATAACGGGGATCAATACCAGGATAACTAACAATAACCTAACCAGCTTTTTCTTATCTATTTTTAAAATATCAGATTTGTTATAACAATAAAACCATAACCATACTACCGTAAGCATTGTAACAATCCAGGCATTACGGGTCTGAGTAAGCAATGATCCTAAAAGAAAAAGAGCAAGTAAAATAACTTTAGCCGCATTGTACCTGTTATTTATGATAATTAATGCTACCAATATAACTATCCCAATACCTACATAATCAACATACATTATTCCTGCATAGCCAAAACTTCTTTTATGCAGAAATACACTTTCCACTATTACATGAATGCTGTTCAAAGCAACAAGCCCAAGGTAAATTCCAACATATTTATTGACTTGTGAGCGATTTTTAATGAAAGCGGTAGTAATAAAAACTATAATTATTAAAGCAACGAAATTATATGATAAATAAAGACTATAAAGTGGTTTGGCTGAATTTATTATAGAAAGAAGTACTGTAAAGAAATAAATAAAAAGGGGAACAGCAACAGGAACATAAAAATCATCCTTTTTAATATTCCTGTAATTAATCAGAAAAGATACAGGCAACAATGCAGAATATACTACCGCATGGCTGAAATTCAAGTAAGCAAAATTTAAGAATATTCCAAGAATTAATAAGAAGTAAACCATGTGAAAGTTAATTAACAGCAGCAATAACAGAGGGATAAGAGCAGTTAAGACAACAAATTTGTAGCTGCCAAGCATGCCAAATACAAATGCTAAAATAAAGGTTAAAACAGCTGCGAGAAATAAGAGCCAGGCTGATTTAAAATATGAATCCTCAGAATTTCTTTGAGCTAGTATATTCAAAGCTTAAATAGATTTAGGAGTTTTAAAATTAAACAACTCCTTCCTAATGAATAAAATTTTGTTATTATTAGTATTTCTTAGGTTTTCCCTTACAAGCAAGTAAACTGCTGCAAAACCAGTTATTATAACCATTATTCCAATGGTAATTAAAATCCTTGGGGGGAAACTTCTTTTATCAGGTGGTACAGCATGATCAATTATCTGCAATACTGGGATATCCTTTATTTCCTCATATCTTGCCTGTTCATATAATGGAATAATGAATTTAAGCATTGCATTTTGTATTTCTAAATTGCGATAATATCGAAAATATTGAAGAGCATTTGCCGGCAGCGAACTTAATGGTAAAAGAAGGTTACTTTGGCCAGTTTTATGTTTGAGATCGCCTATTTTTTTGCTGAAAACATCTGCAGAAATTTGTGCTGAAGCTACCTGGGGAGCGTTATCTCCATATAATTGCTTCATCACTGATACTTCCATTTGACTTATAGCCAATTCAGATTCCAGCTGTGTATATGCTTCAATAGTAGCTTTAATTTGGTTCTCTGCTTCCAGAATTCCTGATTTTTGCTGAAATGCCCGAAGTGAATCTTCGGCCGTAGAGAGGTTGAATTTAATTTCATTATACCTTTCTTCCAGAAAAACCCTGCTATTTTTTGATTTTTTTACTTTTAATTCAAGGACATCATTATTGATTTTCTCAAGAAGATAATTTGTCATCTTTGCAGATTTCTGAGCGCTGCTGGCTGTTACTGAAATAGTATATGCAGCTTCTTCAGTTATATCAGTTTCAATGTTACTAGTGAGCACTTTTCTAGCCTGGGACATTAACTCAACACTGTAATCATTAATTAAGTCAAACTTCTTTATCATATCTTCAAGATTTGACCTGCTATAAATGAATGTCGTAAATAAATCATATTGTTTAGTGGATGTAAGGTTCCCAAGACCCAGTGAACTGATGGGGAGATTAGTTAACTCCTTAGCAAAAGCTCCTATTGGATTCAATGGAGTATCCTCGGATGAAACAATAACTGCAGTTGATTTATATTGGGGAGGTATCAAAAAGTATACGGCTAAATATCCCAAAATAAAAGTAGTTATCGCCAATATCAAAAAAAATTTTTTCCACTTAACAAGTAGAACAAGATAATCTAAAAAATCTAATCCTCTGTAATCAGCCATTTTAATATATTTTTGTTGTTAAATATTTTTTAAGTTATAAATTTACAATTTTTCTTCTTCTGTTAGAATAGAAAAGTTTTAATTTGAGTAATAAGCATTTATTGTTCTAACAGTCGGCGATGCATACGAATCTTCTATCGTTATCTTTACTCTTGTAGTTTCAATAGTATTAAAAGTAAGTATCCTGGATCGTCCTACTGTTGATCCTCCGTAAAACTTTTCCCATTGGCCATTATTCTCGAAATATAAAGAGTATAATTTTATTCTTTGCCCATATTCAATTGCCTCTTCCAATCTAATCATATTGATTTTCTCTTTTTTGTCTAAATTGATAATGAGTTCTGCTGATAAGACATTTTTATCTGTTACCCAGAAAGTCTCTCTATTATTATCTAAACAGTTTTTTTCGGAGTAACCCTCAAGCTTGTTTCTTGTGTTAGAACTCTCGATTTTTTTTTGATAAAATATATCTTTAGAAAACATATTATCTATTAAATCTTTCCACTGTTTCAAAACTGCAATGTCGTAATTTGAGATAAGCCCATCTTTATTTGGAGGTACATTCAGAAGTAAATTACTATTCCTTCCAACAGATTTTAAATAGATATCTTTTAGAGCATCAGCGGATTTAACCTGCTGATCCTCTGAAGAATGATAAAACCAACCTGGTCTTATAGAAACGTCACATTCAGAGGGAAACCACACATTATTATCCCCGCCGAAAGTTGGCTGTAAAGAAAAAATTTTTGGTTGAATGCACCATTCCATTTCTTCTGCAAGCCCATCTTCATTACCTATCCAACGAACATCAGGGCCCATATTTGCTATGAGAGCATCAGGCTGATAATGTCTGATAGTGGAATAGTACAAATCCCAATTATAATTAACTGTCATTCCATCAATTTCATCTCCATTTGCCCCGTCAAGC
>JAWOJF010000312.1:0-6528 GCA_046481785.1 Ignavibacteriaceae bacterium
AATAGCATGAGCGGCTGCCCGGATACGGCACCCCGGGAGAGTTTTGCAGTCTCTTGCAGCAGGCTTTAGCCTGTGAGCTCTTGTAACACAGGCTTTAGCCTGTGAGGTCTTGTAACACAGGCTTTAGCCTGCTGAGCTCTTGTAGCACAGGCTTTAGCCTGTGAGGTGCCCATAATAAACAAATAAATCACAGGCTAAAGGGTCTGTTGCAGAACTAATAATTTAAATGTTTTCTCCTTGAAAGAGATTGTTTATTTATTGCCACGACATTTATTTCGTGGTTTAGGATTCCAAATATTTTTGGCTTTAGCCCCCGAAGGGCCGGGACACGCACAATTAAGGCAAATTGTGGCTAAAGCCTCCATGCTAATTGTTTTCTCCCACGACTTAAAAGTCGTGGCAATTGATATCTTCTCCTTGTGAAGTTAAGGCTGAGTTGTGTAGCAGACTCTTTAGCCTGCTGAGCTCTTGTAGCACAGGCTTTAGCCTGCTGAGTTCTTGTAACACAGGCTTTAGCCTGTGAGGTGCCCATAATAAACTAATAAATCACAGGCTAAAGCCTGTGCTACATAAAAAAAGGAGCAGGTGCGATCTACCCTGCCCGATACTCATCTCCCGACAAGTATATAGTATTTTAATTTGCTTGGTTTAATAATTTCATAAATACAAGGGGGCGATCTCGTAGATACTATTCATTAATTTCGGCAAAATTAAAATACAAAGTGTCGCACTCTACTCCTGTATTTCCAGACCGGCAGCTAATATGCTAATATTCCGGATAAAAAAAATCAGTATAATTACGGTAAATTTTTTGCGGTTTGTAAGTTACGACTGCAGAAGAAATTAACCGGGATTAGGTTTATTGTTTCATAAGAATGAGTTGTACAACTTAAAAAAAGAAACAATCCTTTCGCAGAGTGTGCTTCAGAATCGGGAGAAAAACCATGCAGGTAAAAAAATGCCGGGAATATTACTCCCGGCGTTAAATACTGAATATTTAATAAAATCAATCAACAAAAACACATTGGAGGGCAATAGGCAGACATTTCCATTGTTATAATTCCATTGGTAATTGTCATTACATCGGGCCTTATTTCTATAAATGTTTTTGGACTTCCGCCACTTTCCAGTAATTCACGAATAACAGAAACGCTGTATACATGGAAAACAGTTTCTTCATCAACTTTAACATTTTCGGGATACAGCGGTTTCCGGTTAACACCAAGAATTACGGCTTCATTATTAATGATGTTAAACATTAGGATGGAGCTGGATTTTTCCATAAGGCCGGAAAGGAGCGAGGTTTCTATCTCAACACTTTGTAACACGGGGCCAAACAGTTTATCCCCTTCTTCTTTGCTGAAAAGCTGTCCCAAAACTTGTTTTTCTTCCAGGATAAGATCAGAAACGGAATTGTTAACTTGTTCCATTTTGTTCCCACATTGTTTTGTTGATTGGTATAATTAAGCAAAATAATTTTGCTTGTTAAACACTTACACTTTTATGTATAGGAATTTTTTTACTATTATTTACATTGAAGAAAATAAAATAGAGGCCTATTAATAACTGGAAACTATTTGTTACAAAAAAATATAAATAACCTGTTTCTTTATGAGTAATAAAAAAGAAAACCTTTATTATTATTGAAAGAGTATATAATATTATTACTAAATAAAAAAAATTTAAACTTTCTTTATCTCTGATCTCCAGTACAAAATCTTCAAGGAATAATATTAAAGTTATTAACCAGAACAAGGCAATTATGCCATAAATAATCCGAGTTTCGAAATGACCCGAAAAAAAAACCAGGATTAATAGCAGCGTTAAGATGAAATATTTAAATTGATTAATAGATTTCTTGAAGCTAACAAGAGAAAAAACCAGTAGCCCAATGGTTACTAAATGAATATATTGCGGCCGAATTGAAAAATAGATATAGCACAAATATGCAATAGGATCAGAAACGGCCAATACCAAAAAATAATAAAAATATTTCGTTTTATATTGTTTGATTGGAGGAAACAGCCATACAAGCAAACATAAATAATATAAGCTGGTTATAAATCCTGGTTTCATTATTTAGCACATAGGTGGACAGCATGAGGACATTTCCAACAACATACTTCCACTGCTTAGTGTAAATGCGGCTTCCCTTTGTTCCAAATATAATGTATCGTCCCCCTTTTCTAATAATTCTAAAACCATTGATATGCTATAAACATGTAAAACAAAACCATCATTTAATATGGTGTTGGTTTTATTAAGTAATTCTTTCCTGCCCTGGCTATATACAATAGGTTGATTATTTATAATGCCAAACATTAAATACGGACCAATGTCTGTTCTCTTTCCATAATCAGAAACAATTTTGCTGTCTAAGGGAACGCTGAATACAATAGGTCCAAATACTCTTTCTCCATCCTCTTTAGTAAACAACTGTCCAAAAACGTCAGCCATATTGGCCTCCTTATTTGATTAAATGAATGATTAAAAAAAGTTACAATTATTCTGAACTGCCCTCTTTATCAATACTCTCTTTACTAAGAATAGTATATTGTATTGCAAATTTTATCAGATCAGGAAGGGAGCGTAAATTTAATTTCTTTATCAGATGTGTTCTGTGCGTATCTACTGTTCTTTTACCAAGCTTAACCTTTTTAGCTATTTCACTAGAAGTCAGCCCTTCACTTATGTAATATAAAATTTTTTTTTCTCTTTTTGTTAAATCTTTATAATTATTTACTAAAAAATCTTTAGATTCAAACTTTTTAATTATCTGTTCAAGCTGTTCAGAAGAAAGATTTTTAAAATATCTTTCCCCGCTCCGGACTGCTTTTATTGCATCGTATAACTCCTCTTTATCTGTATTTTTATTTACAAGTCCTAATCCGCCCGACATTAAAACTGCATATACATATTCTTCTGCATCATACATAGAAAGGAACAGGGCTTTAACAGCCATGTCAAACTTCCTTATTTCAATTAATGCTTCAATACCCGACATTTCGGGCATCGATATATCAACAAGTATAACATCAGCTTTTTGATTTTTATACAATTCAACAAGCTGAGCACCGTTTTCCGCTTCGCCTATAAGTGCTACATCACCAAAAGAGTTTAATATTTCTTTTATGCCGCTCCTGAACAGGCCGTGATCATCTGCAATTATTATACTGATCTTTTTTTCATTTTCCATCGTCCGCTCCGATTGGAATTTCAGTTATTATAACAGTGCCGTTATTTTTTGAAGAATCAATTTTAAATACCCCGTTAAGATTTGAAACCCTTTCACGCATATTTAATAAACCATATCCGCCGTTCTCCGGAGATTTATAGTTGTCAGGCTCAAAACCTATACCATCGTCAGATATAATTACCCGAACCTTATCAGGGGTTCTTACAAGCTGTATATTAAAATTTTTTGCTTCGGAATATTTAATAATATTATTTAATGCTTCCTGTGCTACCCTGAAAAGAGCAACTTCTTTTTTTAAACTTATTCTTTTTTCAAAACCTGTAACGTCTACCTTGCCTTCAATCTTACTTTCATTTGAGATCCTGTCGCAAAGATATAACAAAGCCGGCGCCAGTCCCATCTCCTCAAGAATTTTTGGTTTAAGGTCATAAATAACATTTTTCAGATCTTTAATGGTGGTTTCAAATAATTCTGTAAGAGCTTTGTACTCATCGCTGTTACCGTTTGAATTAAGATTCTGCATATTCTGCATTTTTAACTTAAGGAACAGAAGGTTCTGCCCAATACTATCGTGTAGTTCGCGTGCAATCCTTTGTCTTTCTTCCTCAATTAAATTAATAAGATGGTGAGACAAAAACTTCAATCTTTTCCTGGAACTGCGTAACCTGTTCTCATATCTTTTTATATCTGTGATATCATGAAAATAGATCTGACCGATGTTAAGAAAAGAATTCCCCCGTAAAGAGATAAGATAATATTTTTTATTTATATATGTGGAATAGGAATGGAACAAATTACTTCTTACAAGTTCACTTATGCTTATATCCAGGTTAGGAAGCAGTTTGTTTATATTTTCCCCTTCGTACCTGGAGAATTCCGGAAGAACTTTAGCTTCATTGTTTGTATATATAACTTTGCCCGTTTCATCTATCCTAAGCACAGGATCGGGATCAAGGTCTGCGAACAAAGCCATAAGCCGTACCTGCTTAAGCTCCAGTTCATTTTTTTCAAGAAAATGTTTTTTGTTAAGAGGGTAGATAATGTAGTAGTAAAAGAAATAAACAATTATAAGAACAAAGATGGTAGCTAAGATTGAATAATAGATTGGATTGTTAAAATCAAAAAGCAAGTCGATAAATTCTTTTGCCTGGATAAAGGCTGTGTTTTTCATCTCAGCTTATCATGTTATTAATCTCAGATGTAAACTTATCAATAAATAATTTCTTTTTTATAGGTTTGTTGAAAAAATTATTTGTTTTATCAAGTGCTGTGTATATAATTTCTTCTTTAATAGAAGGGAAAAATTCCTCTATCTTTTTTACAAAAAAATATTTGTCCTGGTACTCCCGGATAAAAATAAAATCCTGAAGCAGAAAGCTATCCAGTACGGAAGATAGGTTTTTCGTATTTGTCATTACCCGTTCCTTATACATATTGGAAATAAATATAAGTTAACGGTAACAAAAAAAAATCAGTATAATTACGCTTTTTTTTAAAATCGTACTTATACTGATTTTTATCGACAATTTTATATTAAAATATTGCCGATTAACTATATTTTTAACTTTTCTTTTATTTTTAGGTCAATTTGGGCACATTAGCCGGTTTTAAATTAGTTTCTCTTTAATAATTCTCCCCGGCATTGTTCCCTTTCAAAGATGCAGCTAAATAAATAAGGGAATATGAATTGAGTTAGGACACCCCAATCCCTTATTTTAAATATGTCATTTTTTTAATCATCTGCTGATCACCAAATTGTAACCTTGCAAAGTAGATTCCTGCGGAAAGATGATAATTGCTTCTTCCAGTTAAAGAGCCGCCTTCTGCAGAAAATCTTACATTATATAACTTTCCGGCTTCAGCAAACTCATCAAACAAAGTTGCAACTTCCTCCCCTGTTATACTAAATACTTTTAAAACGGCATTGCCGTTCTCAGGAATAGTAAACTCGATTACAGTTTCAGGATTAAACGGATTGGGATAATTCTGGGACAAGTTAAATGTATTCGGCATAGAATTTATCTCTGCTTCAACAATTTCAGAATAACTGAACGTGCCGTCATGATCAATTTGTTTTAACCTGTATAACCACTTTCCTGATTCAGGAGATTCATCAACAAACTGGTACTCAATTGGTATGCTGCTGTTACCATTCCCCCTTATGAAACCAACAATACCCCACTGCTGTTTATCGCTGCCAGATGCTGACAAACCGGGAACTGACCGTTCTATTTCAAAACCAAAATTATTTAATTCTGTTTCAGTTCTCCATTTCAAAATAACATCTTCGCCTGTTACATTTGCAGCAAATACACTTAGTTCAACAGGTAACGGAGGTTCATCATCAGTAAATATACTGTGAGCCAACTGGTTTGTAAAATCAATATTACCCGAAGTGGTTAAAATTGTACTCACCGTCCCCTCAAAATTCCATTGGATTTCCAGGGAGACTGAGGTTAAATCTTCCGTGCTTGTTAAACTAAATTTACCGACTCTCTTCTTTTCAGAAGTAATTGTATCGGTACCTGCGGGGCTTGAAGCAAAAGCCAGCTCAGAATTGCCATCCGTATTGTAGATTCCTATTCCATATGTAGGTATATTATATAATTCTGAGGTTCCTTCAATATAGGAAAAAGATAACTCCCCCTGTATTTCAGGAGTCAGGCCCAAAGTTACCTGGTATGATTCCAGTAAAAAAATATCCCCTGTACTTTTCAGGAAGATATCAAACTCTATTTTATCCGGATTTTCTTTGTTAATATTTTCTACGCTCATTAAGTATGATTGTGGATATATACAAACTGAAAAGAACAGGACCATGTAAAAAATTTGCTGTACTAGTTTTGAATTCATTTATCCCTCGGCTATTTAACTGTACAAAGTTAAATTTGGCATGCCTGCTTAACCATAAGGGAATATCTGATAGTTCCGGATTTTTACCTGATTAATTGATAAATAATGCCTTAGAGGGGTAAATATTGGGAAATGTTATGAGCGTTTAGGGTTGTAGAGTAAAAAGGAAATTTGCAGTTTATTTGGCTGACTAATTTGAATAATGCAATATTTAGCAAACCCGCTAAAATAAGCTTTTGCTTAAATGGGCTAAGTACCAGTTTTTAAATTTAAGACAGCAGCAGTAATAAAAAAAATTGGCTAATCTTTTGCTTTATTGCTGGCGGTGTATTTAATAATTTCTGCATTTTCTATTGTAATCAAACCGCCGCAGTCCGCTTTTTCAAATATCTGCTGAAGCACTTTCATGAATGCCTCAATTTTTTCATAAGTATCTGCTATCTCAATAATTAAAGGCATATCCTCAGAAAGTCTTAGAA
>JAWOJF010000040.1:0-57643 GCA_046481785.1 Ignavibacteriaceae bacterium
TGACGAACAATCCCCGCAAGATCGTGGGCCTCGAGGGCTACGGCCTGCGGATCACCGGGCGTGAGCCGCTGGAGGTCGCGCCCACCGACCACAACCGCGACTACCTGGAAGCCAAGCGGAGCAAGCTGGGCCACATCCTCGACCGGGCCGTGGATCCGGCCATGGGCGACGGAACGGGCGCCGGTGGCGCTCCGCGTGTCCCACGGACTGGCAACGGTGCGGGCGACGACGAACGGAAGGGCGCCCGCCTGGGCGCCGAAACGGAGGCGGGGTGAAACAATTAGAAATGGTGTTGCTTATATAGCCAAGGGCGGATTCCATCTTAATGTAAAAAAAAACGGCTCGGGATTTGCTGTAATAAATGTAACAGATCAGCCGGGTAATACCTTACATTGCCCTTCAGTTGACGTTATGTTAAACTCCGTAATAAATTTTTACGGAAAGCATACTCTTGGTGTAATTATGACCGGTATGGGTAAAGACGGCCTTGAAGGAATATCAAGGCTTAAGTCATTAGGCGGCTATTCTATAGTGCAGAATGAAGAAACCTGCGTGGTTTATGGAATGCCAAGAGCAGTTGTAGAGGCTGGTTTTGCAGATGCAATACTGCCTTTAGATGATATTGCTCCAACAATTAATAGGATTTTGTTATGAATGAAAATTTTGAAGAACCCTTATTTAGAGAAATTTCTTCGGGTAATTTAAAATCCGGAAATATTATTAAAGCCTCAGATGCTGAAGTTTTAGGTATTACCAAAATTACCATAGAAGAAGAGAATGAAGACGGCATAAAAGTAGTGCTAAAAAAAGATGAAAATGATTCGGTTAAAGAAATTAAATTCATCTGTTCATGCGGCCATACCAAGTCAATTCTTTTAGATTATACTGAACAATAAGTAACAATTGGCTAAAAATAGCCATACCACCCTCAATTGTTTAACCTAAATCACACTTAATCACAATAATCCTGATGGCATTTATTTTGACCTTATCAAAATAAAAATTGAAGGATTACTGCTGTGTCTACAATAAAACTTTTAGAAAATCTTATTGACTACTGTGCAGTTAAAAACAATGTGGTAAGTAAAAATCTTGCAAACATTGGAACTGAGAACTATCAGAGGAAAGAAGTAGTTTTTAAGGATGTTCTAACATCACAGTTAAACCCGAATCTGAAAACCACTGAGGCAAGGCATATTAGCCCCGGCAATATACCGGTTGAACCGGATTTTAATGTTGTTGAAGACAGCAGCATTGATATGGTTTCCGGAATTAACAATGTGGATATTGAAAAAGAAATGGCAGAACTTGCCGAAAATACTATTCATTTCAAATTTGCCGCAAATAAAATAGGCAGCTATTATAAAACTTTGCAGAAAGTAATTAGAGGAGAATAAGTATGAAAATAGGTGGTAATCTTACAGGCTTTAACATCAGCGCCGAAGGCCTGAGTGTACAAAGAAAAAAAATGAACCTGATTGCAGAAAATATAGCAAATGTAGATTCAGTTAGAGATGAAAACGGCCGGCCTTACCAGAGAAAATTTTTAAAGGTTGTACAAAACGAAAAAGCTTTTTTTAACAACAGTAATGAAAATGGTATTAGGATAAAACTTGCTGCAACCAAGGGAGACCATTTTGTTACATCTTCTGAGCCGGTTAAGATTCAGAATCCTTCAACCGGAATAGCGGCAGATGAACTTATTGACGGAAGACGCGGAGAAATGGTTTATATGCCCGAAAATCCCGATGCAGATCCGGAAGGTTATGTTCAAATGCCAAATGTAAATATTATTACAGAAATGACAGATATGATAGCTGCTACAAGGAGCTATGAAGCAAATCTAACGGCACTTAATGCTGCTAAACAAATTGCAAAAGATTCACTGGAGATTTAATGAAAATATCTACTAACAGCATTGGTAATTATACACCAAATATAAAACCAAAAACTGTACACAATGAAAAATTTAATATAGAAACTAATCAAAACTTACAGGTAAAAAATCCTTCAGTTGCCGAAAGCAGCATTACTCAGGAAGAAAAAGATTTTTTTATGGGTTTATACCCTCAAAACACCGGTGAAATTGATAGTTATCATTTTTACCATAAATCAGGTAAAATGGCAGGTATTATTTTGGGTTCGCAAATTGACAGGAGAGGATAAAAAATGAATGTTAATTCAATTACAAATGCGCTTCCGGGGTTAATAAAATCAGAAACCGAAAAACCATTAAAGTCCGGTTTTGAAGATATTTTTTCTAACCTTATTCAGAATGTTAACCAGGCACAAATGGACTCAAGCAAAATTACCCAGGATTTTGTAACAGGTAAAGATGTTGAACTTCATGATGTTATGATAGCCGGTGAGAAGGCAAAAACCAGTCTTGATTTGTTAATGGAAATTAGAAACAAAACAATAGATATGTACAAAGAATTAACAAGAATGCAAGCATAATAAATGAACAGCAATCCATTAGAAGCAGTATTCGGTATTTTTAATAAGCTGTCCCTCCAGCATAAAATATTAATTGGCGGAGCAATTCTTTTAACTGTAGTAATGCTTGGCATGCTTATCTTCTTCCTTAATGAACCGAGCTACTCGGTATTGTATACAAACCTGGCTGAAGATGATGCATCCAAAGTTGTTGAAGAATTAAATGCACAAAAAATATTATTTAAAATTGAGGATAACGGTAAGACCGTAAAGGTTCCTAAAGACAAACTTTATGAAATTAGATTAAATCTTGCGGGAAAAGGAATACCGGGCTCAGGTGTTTTAGGATATGAGATTTTTGACCAAAACACCATGGGCATGTCCGAATTTATGCAGAAACTTAATTTTAAGAGGGCCCTTGAAGGGGAACTGGCCCGGACAATAATGCAGCAGGAGGGGATAGAAGGAGTTAGAGTTCATATAGTAACTCCTCAGAAATCAGTTTTTAAAAGTGAAGAAAAGGAACCCACAGCGTCAGTTGTACTTAATTTGAAGGGGAACTATTCTCTTTCAAAGGGAAGCATAACTGCAATACTTAACCTGGTTTCAAGCAGTGTTGAAGGCCTGCAGCCGGGGAAGGTAACACTTCTGGACTCAAAGGGCAGGCTTCTTTCAAACGACTTTGAAGATAACCCTCTGGCTTTTTCAAGTACAAAACAGTATGAAATAAAACAATCTGTTGAAAATTACCTTGCAGCAAAAGCACAGAGTATACTTGATAATGTTGTTGGCTATGGCAATTCAATTATTCAGGTTAATGCCGATTTGAATTTTGATCAGGTTGAAAAAACAATGGAAATGTATGATCCTGAATCGCAGGTTGCAATAAGTGAACAAACAATTAAAAGTGAAAATAGCGGGAAAAATTTAAGTGATTCATCCGGGGCTGTAAGTGAAAATTCAACAACTAATTATGAAATAAGTAAAACGGTTGAAAGAGTTATCCAGGGATCAGGCAATGTATTACGTTTAAGTGTAGCAGCAGTTATTAACGATGTTGCTAAAGAGGTGAAAAATGGGGAAAATGTAGGTATAGTTTATGAACCCCGTACCCCGGAACAGCTTAAGAAGCTTGAAGAAATTATAAAAAATGCCGTTGGTATAGATCCTAACCGGCTGGATCAGTTTTCACTTGTAAATATATCTTTTGAAGCTAATAATATTGAGGGTGAACAAATTGAAGAACCTTCATTTTTTGACAATATAGAAAGATTTACAAATATAATTCTGATTGTAATTGCTGCTATTGCCGGACTTTTAATACTAAAAGGCTTAATGACCAAACTGAAGAATGAGAAAATTATAATAGGTACACTTAACCAGGATGTTTCATACCAGCCGTCACGTGTTAGCAGCGGCGGAGGGAATACGCAGATACAAGTTAAACAAAGGAAACCGTTGCTGCCTTTAGGTGATATTGAAGATGAAATTTCCGATGAGGCTATTGATAAGAAAAACAGGGAAGCAAAAATTATAAACTATGTTTCAAAAAATCCCGTTGAAGCTTCAAAACTAATAAACGCATGGATGCATGAAGATGAACTATAATTCAAAAGATATTAAAGTATCCATGGAAGATTTAACAGGAGCCCAAAAAGCAGCTCTCTTAATGATTGCTCTTGATGTGGATACTGCATCGGAAGTGTTCAAAAATCTTGATGCGGCTGAAGTAGAAACGATTTCAGCAGAAATTTCAAAAGTAAGAAATATTCCAGCTACTACCGTTAATTCAGTAATGGAAGATTTCTACAACATGATTACTGCCCGTGAATATGTGCTTGAGGGTGGTATTGACTATGCGCAGGCTGTTCTTGAAAAATCATTTGGCCTGAATAAAGCTGTTGAAATTATTGAAAAAGTAAAAGACCTGACCACACTGAGGGGTTTTGATGTATTAAAAAAGGCCGACTCTACCCAGTTGATTAATTTCCTGAATAAAGAACATCCGCAAACTATTGCTTTAATATTATCAAACCTTGACCCCGGACAAACCGCCAGCGCTTTAAAAGAACTTCCTGAGAATGTAAGAACTGATGTAGTATTCAGGATAGCGACACTTGGCAAGGTATCACCGCAGACATTAAAGCAGGTTGAAAAAGTTGTTGATGAAATGGCAGGGTTTACCATGAGCCAGGCTCTGAGCAAAATAGGGGGCACAAAAAGCCTTGCCACAATTTTAAACAGAACACCACTTTCTGTTAGTAAAGATATACTTGATAAGCTAAGCCAAAAAGACCCTGAAGTTGCTACCGAAGTTAAAAGACTGATGTTCCTGTTCGAAGATATTGTTCAGTTCCAGGATAAGGATATGCAGAAGATACTAAGAGGTATAGACAGGAAAGACCTTGCACTTGCATTAAAGATTGCGGATGATAAACTGAAGAACAAGATATTCAGCAATATGTCTGAAAGAGCTGCTGATTTGTTAAAAGAAGAACTTCAGTATATGGGTATGGTTAAATTAAAAGAAGTAGAAGCCGCTCAGGCAAGAATAATAGACTCAATAAAAGTTCTCGAGGAATCAGGCGAAATATCCCTGAATATTCGTGGAACCAAAGATGAAGTTTATGTCTGAGAGAATCAAATTAAATATGAAACAGTCGAATTTTTTTGTTAAGATAAAAAATCCGGCTGCTGATACTGAAGCCCCGGAGTCTAATGAAGATTTCGTACAGAAGCAGCTTCAAACCCAGTTTCAGCTTGGGTATAATAAAGGATATGAAGCAGCAACCGATGAACTTGAAAAAACATATTCCGAAAAACTGCTGAGCCGTTTAAAGGATATTCATAATGTTGCTGCAGCGCTTGAACACAAAATCCTGGAGCATGAAGAATATTATGAATCAGTAATAATTCAGTTATCTCTTATGGTTGCCGAAAAAATTATTAAAAGAGAGATTACTGATAAGACCATTATTGATGAAGTAATGAAAGAATCCCTCAAAAAAATAATAGGGGCTAATAATGTAATTGTAAAGATAAATCCTTCGGATTTATCGGAGATGTCATCTGAAGCCGGCCAATTAATGAATGACAGCGCCTTTACCAAAATAAAATTTGAACCTGATGACCGGATTGAACAGGGGGGATGTTTTATAGAGTCTGAGATAGGTAATGTGGATGCCCGCATATCTTCGCAGATAAATGAACTGAAAAAGAATTTAGATGCAGTCTCTTTTCATGGTACTAAAGAATGAATATACAGCAACACTACATAAAGAAATTTAAACCGGTTATTTCCAGGTCGGAATTATATAAGGTAAATGGAAAAGTATCGGATGTAATTGGGTTAATTATTGTTTCAGTTGGGCCTAATGTATCGCTTGGGGAAATCTGTATTATTGTTGATAAAAGCGGTAATGAAGTCTGTAGAGCAGAAGTAGTTGGGTTTAAGGAAGGACGTGTTCTTTCAATTGCGCTTGGTGAGGTACATTCAATATCGCCTAATTGTGAAATTATTTCTACAGGAAAAAGTTTTAAAATGGCAGTAGGAAATGCACTATTGGGAAGAGTAATAGATGGGCTGGGTAATCCAATTGATGGCAAAGGCGATCTAAACTGCAGCCAGTTCAGGAATATCTATAAGGATCCGCCTAATCCTCTTACAAGGCGAAGAATAGATACACCACTTCAGACAGGCGTCAGATCAATAGACGGCCTGCTTACAGTTGGAAAAGGGCAGCGAATAGGAATTTTTGCCGGAAGCGGTGTAGGGAAAAGTGTAACGCTGGGAATGATAGCAAGAAATACAAATGCAGATGTTAATGTAATAACATTAATTGGTGAAAGAGGCAGAGAAGTAAGAGAGTTTATTGAAAAAGATTTGGGTGAAGAAGGATTAAAACGTTCTGTTGTTGTAGTGGCAACAAGCGATAAACCATCACTTATCAGGATGAAGGGTGCTTATATAGGTACTACAATTGCGGAATATTTCAGAGAGCTGGGAATGGACGTTGTACTTATGATGGATTCGGTTACCAGGTTTGCAATGGCGCAAAGGGAAATAGGCCTTACTATAGGTGAACCCCCGACAACCAAAGGATATACTCCTTCTGTGTTTGCTATACTTCCTAAACTTCTCGAACGGGCAGGCACAACTGATACAGGCTCAATAACGGGTTTTTATACTGTTCTTGTAGATGGCGATGATATGAATGAACCCATTGCCGATGCAGCAAGATCTATTCTTGACGGTCATATAGTTTTATCCAGAAAGCTTGCAAATAAGGGTCAGTACCCGGCAGTTGATCCTCTCCAGAGCGTGAGCCGCGTGATGCCGGATATAACATCTTCGGAGCATAAAGCCCGTGCTTCTTCGTTTGTTGAAATACTTGCAACGTATAAAGAGGCCGAAGACCTTATAAATATTGGCGCATACGTTAAAGGCAGTAATCCGCTTATAGATCATGCACTAAGTAAAATAAACTCCCTGCGTACTTTTCTTAAGCAGGATATGTATGACAAAGCAATTTTTCCTGAGACAATCTCTCATCTGTTCAGTTTAATTGAACAACCGATTGACTAAAAAATTATGAAATTCGTTTACAAGTTTGACGCAATAAAAAAAATAAAAGAAATTTTTGAAAAAAGAGTTCAAAAAGAAGTAGCTGCAATTCAGCTCGAAATAGAGAAGAAGGAAGAAGAGTATAATGCTATTCTTCTGCAGAGAGTTTTGGAAAGCAAGAGAGATATGAAGCATATTTCATCTTCTGAATTAAAGTTTCATAAAAATTATCTTGGCGTGCTCAGTAGTGAGCTTGGAAAGATCAGGAAAGAAATAGACCTGCTTGGAAAGAAAAAAGATGAGAAACTTCTGGAGCTTATACAAAAAAGTAAAGAACATAAAATATTTAATACCCTGGAAGAAATACATTTTGAGAATTTTACACAGGAACAAAATAAACTGGAGATGATAAGTATTGATGAAATTGCAACACAAAAATTTGCCAGGAACAAAAATTGAAAGATAAACTGATTTATATTGTGGCTTTTACAATGGCTTTCCTGCTTGTTACAGGCGGGTTTCTCTATCTTAACACAATATATAAAAATATTTTTGCATTCGATTTTACTCCCGTGAATGCTCAGACTGAAGAGCCTGTTGAGGACACGGATGAATCAGAACAGAAAGAGGAAACAAAACAGGAAGTAAATGAGCCTGAGATGCAGGAAGAACCGGAAGGAATACCTGTTTATATAAACACTGATTCAATAAAAATTGCCATGCGGAAAAACAGTGCAGATTCATCCGCATTAAAAGACTCTGTTGTTGTAAAAAAAGATAAGAGTGTTGTGCTGGAGGATTCAATTAAAAATTTGAAGCAGCAGATAAAAGAAATTGCTTCAAAAAAAGATCAAATACTGGAAGCCAAGATAGATTCGCTTAAACTGGCAAGTAAAATATCTGTTGCAGACAGCTCATACAAAGCATGGATAAAGAAAACAGTTTCGCTCTATGAAGCAATGGATTCCAGGAAGGCTGCTAAAATAATTCTTACTTACTCCGATAATATTGCAAAGGACATCCTCTATTCAATGAAGAAAAAGAAAGCCGCTGAAATATTGGCGCAATACAGTCCCGAAACAGTAAATAGGATAACAAGTATAAAATGATGACATCAAACACATTAACCGCATCTGCTAATACAGCAGGCAGCCTATTCCAGATTTTTAATCTTCCAAAAGCAGGCAATTCCTCTTATTTATTCTCAGACATTATAAAAATTATTGGCAACGAAGCAGACCCTCAAACAATTAATAACCTGCCGGGCATAACTGCATCATCAACTGCAGGAACCGCCGTGCCTGAGTTAAATATTATTGATACCTCAAAGCTTATTGGCTTGCTTTTAAAAAATATAAACGGCGAAACAGGAAAGAATGCAGAGACAAATGAAAACCTTTCCGGAGAACAGTTCTATATAAGTGAAAATGATCTAAATGACTTTATTACTTTACTTGGACTGGAAAAAACATCTGCTGTTGCTCAACAACTATCGGAAATAGAAGTTGAAATTAGTCCCGAATTTCTTGAAAAACTCGCAAGGTTTACAGGTGGTTCAGTTAAAGATAATGGCAAACATTTATTTATTAGTCTGGATAACAGTATTAATGATGAAAATAAGGATGATAGTGAAGTAATTCCATCGGGAAACAAAAAAATAAAAATTATTTTTAAAAAAATTGAACAGGATAATTCACTCAATTCTTTACAACCGGAACTACTTGCAGGCGATTTTAATTATAAAATAATCCATACTTTAGAGACAACCGGTGCTGTTAACCCCGGCTTAACCGCAGAACCGGAAAAAACAATTGTTGTTTCCCCAAATGCCCAGGCAAATGGAAGCACAAAAGTTTCTGCAAAAGGCCAGGGAGTGGATCAAAAAATCCAGGTGCAAACCGGAAATATTGAATTTGAATTAACTTCCGGTGAAGATGAGATTTCCACTGTAAAAAATTCAACTGATATTGCTGCAAAGCCTGTATCAGATAGCCAGGAATTAACAGGTAATAAGTTACCTGTTGATAAAAAACCTGTGTTTAATGTTGGTTCAAATATTAAAATAGAAAATCCTGATAAAGAAATTACTCAAGTTAATACTAAATCAAATAATAAAGCAGAACCCGTAATTAACGTATCAACAGAAGATAGTAGTGATACAGATGTAATGACTGCTCAAAAGATTTCTATTAAGTCCGAAATGACAGAGCCTGCCGGCGAGAAAATAAAAGTTAACATGCAGGAATCTCATACTAAACTGGTAATTAAACCTTTGCCGGATAAAACGGGAACTGAATCTGCGGAAAAAATATCCGGCAGGCAGGATACTAAAATATCTTTAACCCTTCCCGGAAAAGAGCCGGTTGAAGGTTTACAAAAAACTTCTGTAGAAAATACATCAACAAAAAATGTTTCAGTAGAAAATTCATCAACAAAGAATGTTTCAGTAGAAAATTCATCTGACAAAACCGCTCCCAAGACAGTTGAAAAAGTTTTTAGCCGCCCTCTTATTCCTAACGAAATATTAAAAGGTGAAGAAGATATAAAAACACCCGGTACCACAGCTAAGACGGTTAGTGAACTAAAGAGCCTCTACCAGGTAACCTTTGAGAAGGCGGAACCCAAAAACCCGATAAATAATGAAAAAAGCCTTCCTCATAATTTTTATACTTCAGATTATGAAGAGTTTGATAACGGACTCTTTACTGATAAGCTTCAGGCGGTTGTAAAAGAAAAGGTAATACAGGGTAAACCGGAAGAACACTCAACTAACCAGGCTACTTCTTCTGCAAAGGATGGTCTTCCGGAGAATAAGATCACTGTTAAAGAAAGCCCGGGCGATTCACAGGACAAATCTGCATCAAATAATAACTCCGGTGAAAACCATCAGGGAAATAAGCAGAATATGAAGCCAGGCAATGAGTTTATTTTAGAGCCTGTCCAGTCAAGGAATGCTTCAAATGATTCTGCTAGTACCGGTAAAACTGAACCTGTTAAAGATTATACATTATTTAAGAATATAAATGCAAATGATCTGATTGATGAAGTTAAAAGTCTTGTTGTAAAAGGTGAAAGATCAAATGTTGTACTTAAACTTAACCCCGGGCATCTTGGAAGTGTAAAACTGATTATTGAGATAAAAGATGCCGTGATGAATACTAAAATTGAAGTTGAGAATGAGTCGGTAAGACAAATAGTACAAAACAATGTAGACATTTTAAAACAATCACTCCAGCAAAATGGAATACATTTAAATTCTTTTACAGTTTCCCTTACTTCACAGGAGCAGAAATCATCATCTGCAAAACCGGAACACAAGAAAAAGGGGCATACTGTAAAGAATGATATTACAATTGACGAAGAGATAAATGCCTCAGCGTCTAAAAAAATGGGTTACAACACGTACGAATATCTTGCTTAAAGCAGGATAAATCGGAGAGATTAAACTTTTAAAGCATTTCTCCGATAATAAGATGTAAAATGGTGCCTGAAGCAAAGGTACAATGATATCAGAAAACTTTAACCAGAGCGGGACCTTTTAAGGACGCTCCAACCCCTGCCTAATGGCAGGCAAACTGCCCGACTGACTGAAGGCGGTTAACATGAACCTTAAAGGTTAAACACTTCTGATTTCCACACTTTAGCTTACCAGGCTTATAAATCCTTAAGTTTTATTACAAGGAATATTATTATGATTGATACAGTAAACAGTGGTTATTCCGGAACATACTCGCCAGAAGGAGCTGGAAAAAGCGAACTTGGTAAGGATGACTTCCTGAAACTTATGATAACCCAGTTGAGATATCAGGATCCTATGAACCCTTTGGACAGCAACGAATACAGTGCACAGCTTGCGCAGTTCAGCTCGCTGGAACAGCTTACCAATCTTAACGAAAATCTTACCTCTATGATTGAGGCTAACTATACTTTAACACAGTCTGTTTATAATACTATGACCACTACTTTAATTGGCAAAGAAGTAAAAGTTGATGGTAACGAATTTAATAATAAAGGGCAGGATAGTATTGATCTGGGATTTAACTTATCTGCTGCTCCTGCAAATACAACTATTAAAATTTATAATGAATCAGGTAAGCTTGTAAGAACAATTGATGATAAGTCATTCAGCTCTGGTGATAATAAACTAAACTGGGATTTTACAGATGATTCCGGCAATGAGCTTCCCGAAGGCAAATACAGTTTTGAAGTTGAAGCAAAAGGTTACGGCGATACAAATCTTACTGTTAAAAGCTTTAAATATGGAACAATTAACAGCATTAAATATACTGAAGACGGAATTATGCTTTTGATTAACGGAATGGAGTATCTGCCGGCAGAAATTATAGAAATAACAAATCCTTCAAACAGCGAAGGAGATAACTAAAATGGCAGAGATAAACGGGATTAAAGTTCCCTTTATACCAATAATCAGTGAGCCGGTACTTCAGAAAAAGATTAATACCGATTCTGGAGATTTTGATGCCATTTTTCAGCAGGAACTTGAGAAAGTAAAATTCTCAAATCATGCAATGAAAAGACTTGAAACAAGAAATATACAGCTTGGCGATGAAGAAATCGGCAAAATCCAGAACGCTGTGGAACTTGCAGAGCAGAAGGGTTCAAAAGACTCTCTGGTACTTATGAACAATACAGCTTTTATTGTTAATGTTCCTAACAGAACTGTTGTTACAGCATTGCCTGTTAATGATAGTTCGGAAAATATTTTTACAAATATAGACAGTGTAGTTTTAATATAAGTAAATAATAAAGAGCGGGACCTTTTAAGGACGCTCCGACCCCCTGCCTGACGGCAGGAAGGCTGCCCGACTGACTGAAGGCAGCCAACACAAATTAAACATAAACCTTAGGAGGTTATAATGGCACTTCTTAATTCACTCTTTGCAGGCGTATCAGGTATGCGTAATCATCAGTCAATGATGGATGTTATTGGCAATAACATTGCAAACGTTAATACAATCGGGTTCAAGGGTTCAAGAATCACCTTCAGTGATGCTTTTAACCAGTTTGTAAAAGCAGGTACAAACCCAACTGCATCAACAGGTGGTACAAATACTTTCCAGGTGGGTCTTGGTATGAAAATAAATTCCATAGACAGGAACTGGAACCAGGGTACATTTGAAAGAACAGGGATTACAACTGATATGGCTTTGCAGGGCCCCGGAATGTTTGTTCTTAAAAGTAATGAAGAAAGATTTTATTCAAGAGCAGGTGCATTTATTTTTGATGCAGATGGTAAACTAGTTTCTCCTCAAAACGGAGCTATTGTGCAGGGCAAGGTTGCTAATAGTGATGGTGCTGTACCTCCCGGAAACAACCTTGAGGATATAGTAATTGATACGAATTTAAAACTTCCTGCAATTGCAACCGACCTGATAAAATGGGGCGGTAATCTGAAAAGTAATTCCGAGTTAACCAGGTCAGATAATGTGGTACAAAGAGGTAATCTAAATTCAAATTTTGAGGCCCCGGCTACAGCGCCAGGACCATTCGATACCCAAACTGCTATATATAATGAATTGGGTGAGAAGTATATTCTTAAAGTTACATATACTGCAACAGCAACACCTAATGAATATGACATGACATGGAGAGTTCTAGATGAAGAAGGCGAGCCATTCCTTCTTGATCCAACAGATCCGCTTTCTATTGATCCGGCTTATGATGGCGCTCTTCCTAATCCTATTTTATTTATTGAAAATCCTCCAAGCAGCGGAAATTTTGTTTTGGATGATACTTCAAAGGCCTATTTTGATAGTGATAGTACCGATGATAATCATGTTACTGTTCCTGGTTTTGATGCAGGATTTGATATAGAGGCAGGTTCAATTACTCAGAATGGCAGTACAACAACATTAAGTTTATCTGCTGATGGTAATAGAGAACCTAATATTGTTAGTGGTTCAGTAACAATATTCGATTCACTTGGTACATCACACCAGGTTACAATGAAATATACAAAAATTCTTGATAATACCTGGATCTGGAGTGCTTCGATACCCGGTATAAGCACTGATAACGGTCTTGCAGTGGATTCAACAGGAACAATTACATTTAACTCTGATGGTACATTGGATCCGAGTAAAATTGCGCCGAATAATCCTCAGCTTACATTTACACCTGCGGGAGGTGCTAATCTTATGGTTATTGATCTCGATTTCGGAAGAGGATTTGGCGGTGTTACACAAACTTCTTCAAGTTCAGTAATTTCAGCTTTAAACCAGAATGGTTCAGCATCAGCTTCATTATCAAACATAAATATTGACCAGTATGGACACATTGTAGGTATATTCTCTAACGGTAATTCAAGAACCCTTGCACAGGTAATGGTAGCAACTTTTGCAAACCTTAACGGTTTAATAAGTGTTGGCGATAACCTCTTTTCATCATATGCTAACTCAGGGGATCCCAGAATAGCATCGCTTGGTGAAGAAAGCGGCACTACTGTTCAATCAGGTGCTCTTGAGCAATCCAATGTAGACCTTAGTGAAGAGTTTACAAAAATGATAGTATCGCAGAGGGGTTTCCAGGCTAATGCCAGGGTAATTTCAACTGCAGATACTTTACTCCAGGAAATAACAAATCTGATCAGATAATTTTCATGATCAACCTCTGGCGGGATAGCAGTATCCCGCCTTTTTTTTGTAGCACAGGCTTTAGCCTGTGTTTTTTTTTGTGAGCAAGTTAAACCCCGAAATTATCCAGCACGGGCTTTAGCCTGTGATGTTTGTAAAGCAGGCCGGGCGGGTACATATGAACATCTTAATTCTCTTAAAAATCAGTCCTTTTCACAGGCTAAGGCTTGTGCTGCATAATTTCCAGTTGTTTTCTGTTCACAGGCTAAAGCCTGTGCTACAATCTCCAATTGTATAATAATAGCCAATTCTTCTAATAAATCATTAAAAAAACGTTGATATTTTGTTATTTCTTTATGGCACATCAGTTGAATTGACTTAGCGTATGGCAAATGAAGAAATCATAGAAAAACCCGTAGAAAAAAAGCTTGAAGATAGTTTTGTGGCTGAAAAACCTAAAAAGTTTAATTCAAAAATACTTATTATAGGTCTGCCCATCTTTATAGTTCAACTGGTAGTTGTTTATTTTTTAACCGCTAATTTTTTACTCAGCAAAATTACAAAACCTGATATTGATACAATTTCAAAGGACAGTTCGGCTGTATCTAAAACAACCGATGCCGGTTCTTCAAAGGAACTGGGTAAACATATTTTCCTGATTGAGGATATAGTTGTAAATCCAGCCGATACCGAAGGTAAAAGACTGCTTCTTACATCTGTAGGTTTTGACCTTCAGGAAGAAACTGCTATACAGGACTATAAATCAAAAGAAGTACTTCTTAAAGACGCAATTGTTACTACTCTATCAAGTAAATCATTAATGCAGTTAAGCAATACTTCTTTTAAAGATTCCATTAAAAGTGAAATTATTACAAGGGTAAAATCACTTATTCCGGGAAGTAAATTAAATACAGTTTACATTAGTAAATATATTCTTCAATAAAGGTTTATAATGGCAGAAGTTTTATCCCAGCAAGAGATAGACCAATTACTTAATAAAGTAAAAAGTGGTGACGAGCAGCCTGCGGGGCCTACTATTCAGGAGGAAGCTTCCTTATATGACTTCAGGCTTCCAAACAGAATATCAAAAAATCAGCTTAGAACCTTACGCAATATTCATGATAATTTTGCCGAAAGTTTCAGCTCTTTTCTTGTAACAAAACTTCAATCTATTGTAAGCATAAACGTAACTTCCATTGACCAGATATACTATTCTGAATATGTACTCTCTGTTTCAAACCCCGGATGTTTGTACACTTTTGAATTAAAAGATACCGATATAAAAGGTATTCTTGAGCTAAACCTTGATCTTGCATTAAGCCTTGTAGACAGAATGCTGGGCGGAAACGGCCTTGGCTCCAAACAGGTTAAGATAATAACACCTATTGAGCAAAAAGTGCTTTTTCCGATAATTGAAAAGATAATGTACGATCTTAAGAAGGTCTGGCAGGTTGTTGATAACTATGATTTCAGAATAGAAAGATTTGAATCGGACATTGATTTTGCACAGATAACATCACAGAACGAATCAGTACTGCTTATTTCCTTTGAAATTCTTGTTGGAGAGCAGTCATTTCTTATGAACGTTTGTTTTGCCACATTTGCTTTTGACACTGTACTTTCAAAGTTATCTTCTCAAAAGCTTTCAACAATTCGTCCTACCAAATACAATGGAATAACGGCAAGAGATCTGATAAAATCTCATTTAGATAAAACATTTTTGCCTGTTACAGTTGAGTTTGGGTCAACAAAGATAACCGTGGATGAATTACTAAATCTTACAAAAGGTGACATTCTTAAGTTAAGCAATAAAATATCAGATGATCATTTGGTAAAAGTTGGAAATAAAAAAATGTTTTATGGTAAAATTGGTGTTGTAAATAAAAACAAAGCAATTAAAATCAATAAAAGAATATTAGCAAATAATAAAGACGAATAAGGTATACAAATGGAAGAGAACGAAACTCCTATTTATTCCAGTACTCCAGACTCAGGAGAACCCAAAAAAGTAAAAACCGAACTTGCCGGTTTTGAGGAGCTTGATGAATCCTTTATAAAGAATAATGACTCCGACGATAAAATCAGCCTGTTAAAGGATCTTCAGCTTAATGTTTATATAGAGCTTGGCAGAACACAGATGCAGATTAAAGACATCCTTGAGCTTGAACGCGGATATGTAATTGAACTTGATAAGCTTGCAAGTGAACCTGTTGATATTTTTGTAAACAATAAAAAAATTGCCGAAGGTGAAGTAGTTGTTATTGATAAACATTTTGGAATAAGGATAACAAACCTTTATGAGGCCTCAACACGTTCATTGAAAGGACTATATTAATGGGTTTTTTTGATATCCTTGGTGCTTTTGTACCTTTGATAATAATTGTTGCTCTTCTTTATGGAGTTTTAATTTTTGTTAAAAAATATGGCTATAATCTTAAAGGAAAGGAGTTTTCCCCGCTTGATATTAAAGTTATAAGTACAAAAATGATAATGCCAAAAAGATTCATTTCAGTTATAAAAGTTCAAGACAAACTTTTGGTACTGGGTGTAAGCGAACACTCAATAAATCTGTTGAAAGAGTTAGAGAGTGATATTGAAGACTCTAAAACAGATAATACAGCAGAGACCTGGAATTCCGGTGTTATAAATTCAGGTGGATCTTTTTTTAATATTTTGAAAAAGAACATTGGCATTAAATGAAACGATATACGATTATTTTAGCTCTTCTTCTGGTATTTATTTCAATTGAAAACACTTCTGCACAAACCCTTCCTTTCCCCAAGATTGGAATAGATGTAGGAACCGCTGACAGCGCTGAAGACGTTTCAGTTACATTGCAGTTATTACTGATGATGACTGTATTATCTTTAGCTCCGTCAATAATGATAATGACTACATCATACCTGCGGATTATTATTGTTTTTCATTTTCTTAAAAATGCACTTGGAACCCAACAAATGCCGCCCGGGCAGCTTTTAGCGGGTATTGCCTTGTTTATAACGTTTTTTATAATGGCCCCCACCTGGAACAAAGTAAATACCGAGGCTCTGAAACCTTTAATGGACGGCAAAATTTCGGTTGATTCTGCCTATAACAAAGGTATTGAACCAATAAGAGAGTTTATGTTCAGAAATGTCCGCGATGAAGACCTTGAATTATTTTTAGGTTTGGCTTCTGTGGAAAGACCTAATAACAGGGAAGAATTACCTACTTATGTAGTTGTACCGGCATTTGCTTTAAGCGAGCTTAGAGCAGGCTTTGTTATAGGCTTTTTCCTTTTCATCCCATTTCTTATGGTAGATATGATTATATCAAGTATACTAATGTCAATGGGTATGATGATGCTTCCGCCTATGCTTGTGTCATTACCTTTTAAAATACTTCTTTTTATTCTTGTTGACGGCTGGAATTTAATAATCGGATCAGTAGTACGGAGTTTTTCATAATGACAGAAGAGTTAATTATTGAAGTAATTAAAGAAGCGTTTTATACATCTTTTATTATTCTACTCCCGGTACTTGGCACATCACTGGTTGTTGGAATAATCATTTCTATTTTTCAGGCTGCAACATCAATACAGGAAATGACATTAACATTTGTTCCTAAAATATTGATTACTGCCCTTGTTATTATTTTTATGCTACCATGGATGATGGATAAAATGGTTTCAGTAACACTAAAACTGTTTAACATGTTCAGTACAGTTGTAAAATGACCGATATTCTTGTTGCCGATTTTGTAACCATATTATTGATATTCATGCGGGTATTTGCCGCTTTATATACCTCCCCGGTATTCGGACATAAATCTATTCCTGTTATTTCACTTGTAGGGCTGGTTTTCATTATTTCTTATATAGTCTTTTTAAGTTCAAATATGCCTGAAATTACAGGGAATATTAGCTTATGGTTCCTGTTTATTAATTCAATCAAAGAGATAATTACCGGTATTATAATCGGATTTTCCATTCACATTATTTTTTGGGGAATAAGTTATGCAGGAACATTAATTGGCTTTGATATGGGATTATCTATGGCTCAGGTAATGAATCCTATGGAACAGGTGAATAATAATGTAATAGGAGAATTAATATATACAGCATCCATTTTACTCTTTTTTATTATTAACGGACACCACTATTTCATCCAGGCACTTGTTTCCTCTTTTGATTTAGTTCCGCTGGGTAAGTTTACTGTAACAGAGCCTGTAATTTACCTGCTAATTAAATATGGTGCCGGCGTTTTTATAATTGCAGTAAAAATTGCTTCCCCTTTCCTGGTTTCTTTCTTCCTCGTACACCTTTCAGAAGGAATTATTGCAAGAGTTATTCCGCAGATGCAGGTTTTCTTTGTTACACAGCCGGTAAAAATTGCATTAGGACTTTCAATGCTTATAGCAATTATTCCTATTTATATTTTTGTTATAAAAAATCTTCTTAAGAGCTATGAAGACAACTTATATCAACTTGTAAAAGCGATGGGTACATAATGGCTGCTGAGAATGAAGGACAGGAAAAAACTGAACAGCCCTCGTCGAAAAAGCTTCATGAGTCGAGGGAAAAAGGACAGGTAGCAAAAAGCATGGAGTTAAACTCCTTTGCAATTTTTACTTCCGGGCTGCTTCTTCTTTTTATTGCTCAAAGTTATTTGGGTGAAAAGATGTCATTTCTTGCAAAAAAAATTTTCGGTTCCCTGGACATACTTGAAATATCTCAAGATAACCTGTTCCAGTTTTCATTTAACGGCTACATATACTACGTTACTATGCTGGGGCCTGTTTTAATTGGGTTGATTATAGTTGGCTTAATTGTAAATATTGGCCAGGTTGGTTTTCATATAAGCTCTAAAGCCTTAAAGCCTAAAATGAAAAAGTTCAACCCAATAAGCGGCATTAAACGTATCTTTTTTTCCTCTAAATCCATAACTGAAATTCTCAAATCTATTGTTAAACTGTTTATTATTGGTTTATTCACCTACAATATACTGGATGACCTAATAGTAAGTTCTACTAATCTTTCAAATTTAACAGTGGATGAAATTGTTAATTTTATGCTGGATTCGGCATATACCCTTTTATGGCAAATCTCGCTTGTTTATGCAGCTATTGCGGCTGCTGATTTTATTTATCAAAGATATAAGTTCAAAAAAGATATGATGATGAGCAAGCAGGAGGTTAAAGAGGAGAATAAACAAAGTGAGGGGGATCCGCAGGTTAAATCCAGGATACGAAGAGTGCAGTTTACTATGGCTAATAAACGCATGATGCAGAATATTCCACAGGCGGACGTGGTAATTACCAACCCTACCCACTATGCAATTGCCTTAAAGTATGATATAAGTAAGAATGGTGCTCCTAAGGTACTGGCAAAAGGTATGGATGAACTTGCACTCCGTATTAAAGATATAGCAACGAAAAACAATATTTATATGCATGAAGACAGGGAATTGGCACGGGCACTTTATAAAAATTGCGAGGTTGGAGATGAAATACCTGCTTCTTTATTTAAGGCCGTGGCACAGATATTGGCTTACATTTACCAGCTAAAGAAGGCTAAAAAAAGAAAACAAATAGTATAATTGAATAAAATCTTTAAAAATACTGATATAATCCTCGCTTTTGGATTGATTTTCATGCTGGGGTTAATGCTTATTCCTCTGCCCGCAGGAATGCTTGATTTTTTCCTGGCTCTTAATATTACCGCTGCTATACTAATTCTTATTGTATCTCTCTATATTCAATCACCCCTGGATATTTCTATTTTTCCGGGTATTTTGCTCGTTTTAACACTATTTCGTCTCTCACTTAATATAAGCTCTACAAGATTAATTTTACTGGATGGTTATGCCGGTGAAGTAATAGCCACCTTTGGCGAGTTTGTAGTCGGCGGCAACTTTGTTGTTGGATTTATAATTTTTATTATACTTGTGATTATACAGTTTATAGTAATTATTAAAGGTTCGGGAAGAATATCTGAAGTTGCAGCTCGTTTTACGCTGGATGCTATGCCGGGTAAACAGATGGCTATTGATGCTGATCTTAATACAGGACTTATAACTGAACCTGAAGCTAAAGGGCGAAGAGAGAAGATTAGCAGGGAAGCTGAATTTTATGGAGCAATGGACGGTGCAAGCAAGTTTGTTAAAGGTGACGCAATTGCCGGGCTTCTGATTAATGGTATAAATATTATTGGTGGTTTTATTATCGGTATTGCCGAAAAAGGAATGAGTTTTTCCGATGCGCTTCAGAACTACACTATTCTTACAATAGGTGATGGGCTTGTTTCGCAGATACCTGCGCTTATTATTGCTACAGCAGCCGGTTTAGTGGTTACAAGAAGTGCTGCCGGTTCGCCCCTTGATGAACAGATGAAAACACAGCTTCTTTCTAATCCAAGAGTACTTGGAACGGTTTCAGGGGCTATTTTCCTTTTTGCACTTGTTCCGGGAATGCCCTCGATACCTTTCATTATTTTAAGTGTTGCTCTTGGTGCAGGCGCTTATTTCAGGAAAAAGAAAAAAACGGCGGATAGCTTAATACCACAGGATGTAGAGTCAATTTCAGAACCGTCAGAAGAAAAAGTTGAGCAATATCTCCAGGTTGATCCTATAGAAATTGAAATTGGCTACGGCCTTATAAGTCTTGTTGATGAAAAACAGGGGGGAAATCTTTTCCAGAAAATATCCTCTACCAGAAAGTTTATTGCTCTGGAGTATGGTTTGCTGGTGCCGCCGGTAAGGGTTCGTGACAATTTACAGTTAAATCCTAATGAATACATTATAAAACTAAAAGGAAATGTTGTTGCTTCTTATGAAATCCATACCGACAGGTTCCTTGCTATGAATCCCGGACAGGTTAAAGAACCATTAAGCGGAATAGCAGCTCAGGATCCGGCATTCAATCTTCCAAGTTTCTGGATTTCACAAAATGAAAAAGATAAAGCTGAATTACTGGACTATACCGTGGTTGACAGTATTTCTGTTCTTTCCACACACTTGCAGGAAACACTTAAAAAGAATTTTGATAAAATTTTATCACGTCAGGCTGTTAAACAACTGCTGGAAAATCTGAAGAAAGAGTACCCTGCTGTTATTGATGAAATTAATCCTGACGTGCTTTCTCTTGGCACAATTCAGAAGGTACTTCAGAATCTTTTAAAAGAGCTTGTGCCAATTAAGGATCTGGTACAGATACTTGAAGCTCTTATCGATTATTCAAAAGTAACTAAAAGTATTGATGTGCTTACTGAATACGTAAGACATTCACTTGGTGAAACAATTGCCAATATGTATAAAGATAACCATGGTATAATAAGAACAGTGGCTCTTGGAGATACCCTGGAAGGTTCTATTACCCGTGCTCTTCAAAATCAGAAAGAAGCCGCGCAGACACTTGGGTTAAACCCGGCCACTCTTCAGATAATTCACACAAAACTTAAAAAATGCATTGAACAGTTCCGTATGCTTGGATACCCACCCGTTATAATTACATCGGCTACAATAAGGCCGTATTTTTACCGCCTTATTAATTCAAGCTTTCAGGATACATCCATTTTATCCTATTCCGAACTTCCTTCAAATGTAGAACTAGAATTTATAGACAGAATAGAGGTTGAAAATGCAAGTTAAAAAATTTATCGCTCCAACACTTAAAGAAGCAACATTAAATATGAAAGATGCTCTTGGAAGCGAAGCTGTAATACTTGGAACCCGCATCGTTGAAAGTGACGGCGGCTTCGGGTTAAGAAGAATGTTCGAAATTACAGCCGGTATGGAAGATGAAAAATTTGAAGAAGAGGCTGAGGGGCTGGAGGTAATCCAGAATGAAAAGTCTGTACCCAATTTTTCCCGTGAACTGAAGGAGATATCTATGAGGTTCAACAACCAGGCTGCACCGCGAAATGTAACCCCCAGGGAAAAAATAAAAATACCTGAACAAAAAATTGAAACAATGGATGGTCATCTGAGGGATTTGGTAGAAACCCTTTCTCACAAAGATGTACAAAAAGATGTTATTGCATCTGTAGTTGCAGAATTAACGAAGTATAAAAAATTTCTGCACTCATCCAATATTGATAATTATGTACTTTCGGCTCTTTCTTCAATGATTCCTACATCAAATATTGAATTAAAGAAGTCGGGCCACCCCAGAATAATCAGTTTTGTAGGGCCCACCGGTGTTGGGAAAACTACCTGTATAGCAAAACTTGCAGTTATTGCAAAAATTCTGCACAACCTTGATGTAGGGCTGATTTCCATTGACACATATCGTCTTGGCGCTATTGACCAGTTAAAAATATTCTCAGAGATTACAAAAACTGATCTTCTGGTTGCTTATGATCCGGATGAAGTTGAAAAACATTTACACACTTTCAGGAAAAAAGATATAATTTTTGTTGACACCGCCGGCCGAAGCCCTAAAAATACTGACCAGCTTAAAAAGACGAAAGAATTTCTTGATGTTCTTAAATCGAATGAAACATTTTTGGTCTTAAGCACCACAAGCACTACCCGAAGCATGGCAGACGCTGCCGATAAATTCAGCCTGTTTAATTATTCATCTTTCATTTTTACTAAAATTGATGAAGCTGTAACATTTGGTAATATAATTAACCTTACTTCAGATTATAAAAAACCGGTTGCATATCTTTCAAACGGGCAGACAATACCGGATGACATTATTTCTGCTGACCCAGAGTTTATTGCTAATATCATTTATACAGGAAATTATCTAAATGTTAGGCCAAGCTGAAAGGCTGATTGAACTAAAAAGCCTTTTTAATAAAAAGGAGAAGGATTTATCCGACTCTGCTATTCTTTCTTTTATCTCCGGCAAGGGGGGTACAGGAAAAACTTTTTTATCCCTTAATATTTCTCATGTATTAGCGGGAATGGGGAAAAAAGTATTATATGTAGATTTTGACTTTAATCTGGCAAATGCGCATCTGCTTCTTGATATTAATCCTGCAAAGACCTTATTTGATTTCTTTTCCAGCAGGGCATTGTTAAATGAAGTTATTTTTCAGTACAACGAAAACTTTCACTTAATTTTTGGTGATTCAGGGAGATCGGATTTTACAGATATAGATGATGCACAGATGAACAGATTTCTTAACCAGCTGAAAAGCTCCGGTTATGACTTTATTATATTGGATTTTCCTGCAGGTGTGGGAAAATCCTTAATTAATACGCTTTCATATACTGATTATGCAATAATGGTAGCAACCACCGATCCAACAGCGGTTATGGATGCCTATGCATTAACTAAGCTGATGAAACATGAAAAACTTCAATGCAGCAAGTATGTTATTATTAATAAAAGCAGGAGTATAGATGAAGGGGGAATTGCCTTCAACAACCTTAATTCTGCTTCCCGTCATTTCCTGAAAGAGAACCTGGAACTTTTATCCTGTATAAGCCTTAGCAATGAAGCTTATGATTCAGTTTATTCACAGAAATTAGCTGCCGAAAATTATGAAAATTCACCTGTTTTAACCGAAATTAAAGCGGCCGCAAAGAGAATATCTGAAATCACCCATTTGGCTAATATTCACCAACCAGCCTGAAACTTTCCTTAAATTTAACCTGAATTAGGGCTAAAATAGCATACCGGAATTGGTATGCTATTTGTCTTTTCATAGTCAGGAGTTTTTATGAACAAAATAATATTTCAAATAGGTCTTTTAATCTTTACCCTTTCAATTATGTTTTTCAGCCGAATGGATATAGCAATAGAAGAGATTTTGCTGAGAGCATTTCTTGTTTTCTTTCTGCTGACCTTTATGCTGGGTCTTATAACTATTTTGTTTATGAAGTCAATAAGTAAAACTTCCGTAGAAAAAAGCACGGATACACCACAACAATTAGACAGGAAAGCTAAAGTATGAATATTTCAGTATTATGGTCGCAGTATAAAACTTCACCAGATGAAGATTTGAAAAAGAAAATAATGTTGAATTATTTGAAACTTGTTCATTATGTAATTCACCATAACAAATTCCTGAATTTTGATATTCTCGATGACAGAGATTACTTCCAGTTTGGAATTGAAGGTCTTAGTGAAGCTATAGACCGTTTTGATCCGGATTACGGGACAAAGTTTGAAACATATGCTATACAAAGGATAAGGGGAAAAATAATTGATGAGTTAAGAAAGATACAGATAAAACCCCGTTCGCTTTCTAATAACCCGGAAGATATTGTATATTCAAATGTATCTCTTAATCATTCGTTTGATGACGATGAAGGATACATGCTGTATGAAACCATCCCTAATGATTCTGAAACTCCTACCGAAGTAACCGAAAAAAATGAAGCAAAAGAACTGCTTGTAAAAACAATAAAAGAACTTGGTGAACGCGAACGAATGATAATTACTCTTTACTATTATGAAGAGCTGAGTTATAAAGAAATAGCCGATGTCCTGAGCATCACAGTTTCCAGAGTTTCACAGGTTCATACAAAAATAATGGCTCAGTTAAAAAATAAATTAATGTGTCTTCATGAATAGTAATACCGAAACTGTCGTAACAGTGAGTAATCATTATAGGGAATCTCTTCTTAGTATTAAAAATCTACCTTCTATTCCTGTTATAATGATGGAAGTAACTAAACTGCTAGGCAGCCCCAAAACAAGCGCTAATGAATTAGGCAGAGTAATAAGCAGGGACCAGGGACTTGTAGCCAAAATTCTTACAGTTGCCAACTCTCCATTATATGGCTTACCAAGAAGAGTTTCCACAATTGAGTTTGCCATTGTTATCCTCGGGTTTGATCATATAAAAAATATTGTTATTGCTTTATCAATGATTGAAGCTTTCAAAAACAAGGACGACAGGAATTGGAACAGAAAAAAATACTGGCAGCACTCGGTATTAACAGCAGTTGCCGCAAAAAGAATAGCTGACGATTTAGGATTTGTGAAATCAGGGGAGGCCTTTACAGGCGGGCTTCTTCACGATCTCGGTATTTCAGTTATACAAAGATATTTTAATCATGAATTCAGCAGAATTAACCGGATGGTAAGGGAAAGACAATCAGATTTTCTTAGTGCTGAAGAAAAAGTTCTTGACTTAACACATCCGGAAGTGGGAAGATATTTGCTTGAAAGATGGAACCTTCCTAAAAGTCTTGGCGATGCTGTTTTTTATCATCATAAGCCTTCGGCTGCCGAGGATAATAACGCATTAGCTGCTATTGTTCATCTTGCCGACTATATGACACAGAAATTTCATGATAGTCATTTACTCTGGGATGCTGATTACCAGTTGGACGAAAACATAATTGATATTCTTAACCTGGGTGATGAAAAATATCTCCATCAGTTTATAGATACTTATCAACAATTATTCAAAAATCAAACAGATTCATTTTTAACTTAAATAAAAGTCTTATTCTATGGCCACAATTATATTAGATCAAAAGCAGAAACGTGAAAAAACAGAGATGGTTTTGTTAAACATTTATAACCTTCCGCCTATACCCAAAGTTATGTCGGAAGTATTAAAAATGCTCGAGAACCCGTCAATCAGTACTATTGAATTAACCAAGGTTATTAGCAAGGACCAGAGTCTTGTTACAAAAATACTTTCTATTGCCAACTCTCCTTTGTTTGGATTACAGAGAAAAGTAACTTCAATAGATTTTGCAATACTGGTGCTTGGTTTCGGAGAGCTGCGAAATATAGTATCCGTTTTATCTATGGTTGAATCCTTCAGGAATAAGACAGACAAATACCTTGATCATAAGCAATTCTGGCTGCACTCATTTTTAACAGGTACTGCTACAAGGAAACTGGCCGAAGAGTTCAAGTTCCCCTTCAGCGGTGAAGCTTTTATTGCCGGGTTTCTGCATGACATGGGAGTCTCCATTATGCACAGGTATTTCCATACTAATTTTATTACAATTTCCGATCTTCTTGATCAGGGAGTTGATCTTGCAGAGGCTGAAACGTCTGTAATTGGTATGACCCATGAGCAGATAGGGAATTTTCTTATAGAAAGATGGAATTTCCCGTTAACCCTTTGTGACGCAATTCTCCATCATCATGTACCCGGTGAATCTAAAAATAATCTTTTACTTTCATCTCTTGTACATATTGCAGATTATATGACTAATAAACTTATGACCGGAAATTTTTCATGGGATAGAAATTTAACTGTAAGTAATGAAGCCAAAGAGGCTCTGAGATTTAACAGCGACGAAGAGTTTGATGCTTTCGTTGAAGGTTACAGAGAAGTTTTCGCACAACAGGCCGAATCAATAAGGTTTATGAATTGAGAGTAATTAAAGGAAATACAGCAAAATATGTTTCTTTCCACAAATCTCTTCCTACTATAAACAGGGGATTTGGCGGAAGTACAGTTGGTACGCCTGATCAGTCAGCAGCAGATTCAGCACTTGATAACAATACTAAAGAAATATTTGAAGACATACTTTCATTTGTTTCACTTTTAAACACTGCTGAAAGCATACAAAAGATTAATCATCTTGTTTATAATGCAATTAGAAATCATATCGGTTTTGTTGAGGCAGATTTTTTCCTGTTTGATACAAATAATACTGAGCTTGTTTCTCCGGATAATTCTGCCACCGGCGAATCAAACAGGTTTATTAATAACGCTTATAAAGAAGGAATACTTGACTGGGCTTTTAACAGCAAGTCTCCCCGTTCAATTCCCGTTTATAATATATATTCCTTACAGGATACCCAGGGACAATGTTTAATTATACCATTGTTTGAAGGTATTATTCCAAAGGGTATTTTTTCAATAATATATAATACGGTAATTGAAAAAGACAGTAATGCAATTAATTACATCCAGCTAATTGTCAGTTACGCATTCCAGAGGATCAGCCTGTTCCAAAAAAATGAAGAAACAAAATTAGCCTATAATTCACTTCAGGCTTACCAGTCAAAACTTTCAAATGATTACCGTTTATTTGCTGTTGGTGAACTTGCCGGGGGTGTTCTTGAAGAAATTCTTGATCCTCTCCAGGTGATCTTTAGTAGTGTAGATTTGCTGCACACAAATAACGGAAATAAAGAAATTATTTCTTCAATTAAAAACCAGGTAAGAAAAATTGAATCAAGCGCTGATAGATTAAGAAAGTTTGCCGATAGAAACGGTTATGCTGTAATGAAGATTTTGCCATGTGATCTTAATAAGATTATAGAAAACTATTATTCAATTATTTCCTCCTCACTCGAGAAGAAACAGATTGAATGTATCCTGGACCTGGAAGAGGGACTGCCCTCTGTACTAACTCATTCGGATTTAATTAACCAGATGATGGTGAACATTTTTAGTATGATAACTGCCGATTTTACAAGGCCGGGTGGTGTTCTAATACAGACTCAGCAAGTGAAAGATGTTATCAAATTAATTTTTATAACAACTGAAGTTGTAACGGCACTTAATAAAAATTCAAATTCCGAAGATCCTAACTACAAAATAATTACACAGCTTGTAAACAAACATGAAGGCCAGATAGATATAAGCTCAAGTATCGAATCCGGCTCAAGAATTGAAATAAAATTTCCGTTAAAAAGAAAAATAAGATCATGAAAAAAATAGTTATTACTCTATTTTTGTTGTCCACGCTCTGTTATGGCGATCAGTCTATCCTGGCTTCATCTCTTGTTAACCCCGACACCATGTTTGTTGTTACGGAAAATTCACCGCTGGTTGATTCGGTTAATATTAGTGAGATAGTAAGAAGTCAGATTGAAGCGGCTCAGATGAGCAGTGTAATATCAAGTTTAAGTTATGTAACACCCGCGAAGGAAGTAAAAACTCCTGCAAGAGCAGAACAAAAACATGAAAAAGGTTTTTTTGAAAACATCATGCATATTCTGTACGAATCTAAGCACTCGAATGTTGCAATATTTTTAGCTTCTTCCGTTTTTATAGTCTCAATGATTTTCGGCAGGAGATATATAATAGGCTCTGTCAGCGGGTCAAAGGGGCGTTTAAGGAAAGCTGTCAATCTTATTCGTACAGAAAAGCCGGTGCGCAGAGAGAATAAAAAGCTTGAAGAATTAAGAAGAAGATTGTCAGATTCAAATAACATTCTTGAAATGTCTGACATCACAGGAAAAGCAAAAGAACTGAGAGTAGGTAAAGGTGAATTAATACTTGCCGCAAAAGTTAAAGCGTTTCAACTTTCAAAAATTTTAAGCAGGTGATATTATGATAAAAGGAATATACCTCAGCTCACGTACGCTGGAAGTTAAGTCAAAAAATATTGATACAGTTGCAAGCAATATTGCAAACATTAATACTACCGGCTATAAAAGACAGCTCCCGTTTTCTGAAGTACTTATGACGAATGGCCAGGTAAATGTAAAACAATATACTGACTTTCGGCAGGGAGAGCTTGTGGCAACTAATAGTCCGCTTGATGCTGCAATTGAAGGCGATGGTTATTTTACTTTAAAAACCGAAGATGGCACACAATATACACGGAACGGAAAATTTAAAATATCCAATGAAGGATTTCTGATCAATGAACAGGGTTTTAAGGTTCTTGGTCATGGGGGAGAGATAAATATCTTTGAATTTACCACACAGGATCAACAGGATATAAAAATTAAGAGTAATGGCGAGATAAAAGTAGGTGAAACTGTAGTTGATTCTCTTCTTGTAGTAAGAATAGAGGATGAACAAAACACAGCAAGACTATCTGGCCTTAACTTTGCCGCTAATGAAGTAAATGTATCAGTGTTGAATGATGAAAACTATAAAGTTCACCAGGGATATATTGAAGGGTCAAATGTAAATCCTGTTGTTGAAATGGAATCAATGATAAGATTGAATAATGAGTATGAATCTGCCGCCAAGATGATGAAGTATCTGGATCAGTCACTGAGTCAGGCAAATCAGATTGGTAAATTATAAAGGAGAATAAATGTCAACAAGAGCATTAAGAACAGCAGCATCGGGTTTATACGCACAGCAAGTTAATATTGAGGTAATAGCAAACAATATTGCCAACGTTAACACTACCGGATTTAAAAAGAACAAAGCTGAATTCCAGGATCTTATGTATCAGGAAGAACTGGTTAACCCGGTTACTTCAAATCTTCCGGGGGTTGAAGATACAAATATTAAAATACAGGTTGGAAATGGCGTAAAACCTTCAACTGCTCAGAAAATATTTTTACAGGGAGACATAACAGCCACAAATAATCAACTGGATGTAGCAATCCAGGGAGATGGTTTTTTTCAGATAAGAAAGCCTGATGGAAATTATGTTTATACACGCGATGGTTCTTTTAAAATTAATGCAGATGGCAGGGTGGTAACTACTAACGGCCATACACTCGATCCTGAAGTTACACTTGACGATGATACGTTAAGCGTTATTATCAGCAGAGACGGGGTAGTTGAATCAGAACAAGCCGGCGGAGGCCGGATGGTACTGGGTAATATTGAACTAGTGAAATTTATGAACCCGGCAGGACTTAAAGCCCTGGGAGACAATCTCTATGCCGAAACAGAATCTTCCGGCCAGCCCTTAATTGGTACACCCGGAAGCAGCGGCTTTGGCGAAATTCATCAGGGTTATCTTGAATCTTCAAATGTTGATATTGTTGAGGAAATGATCTCAATGATAACTGCACAGAGAGCTTATGAAATAAATTCCAAAACTGTTAAAACGGTAGAAGAAATGATGACAATGGCCAATAACTTAAAGCAGGCATAATGTTGCTTAACTCTTTAGTCATATTGTATCTGTTTTTTACTTCGGGTAGTAATATTTCCGAACAGGTTGATAGTTTTTTTAAAAATGCTTTAAGCGGATATGATAGTTTTGAAGTTGAAATGATAAGTACTCCGGCTGATATAAAGAATATCAGGTTTTTATCAAATCAGTTTGAGAAGAACAAAAGTATTGTTTCTCTTCCTGCAGAAATTGAATTAAACAACGGCGAGAAGGTTAAAACCTTTCTTTCATTCCGTTTAAAGCTTTATAAGAAAGCCCTTTTTGCGGATATTACTGTAGAGCGGAACCAGGAGCTGAGGCCTGAATACTTTGTTTTTAAAAAACTTGAAGTAAACAATATAAATGGCAGCCCTGTTTTTTCAACAGAATACCTGACAAATACTATATCTAAAAAGAGGCTCTTTCCCGGTGAAATTCTTCTTAAAGAAATGATTGCAAAAGCGCCTGTTATAACTGCCGGAAGTAAAGTAAAAGCAAATGTTATATCCGGCACTATTTTACTGTCATTTGATGCAGTTTCAAGACAAGATGGATGTGAAAATGAAATTATCAGGATTATATCGAGAGATAAAATACTTTACAAAGCAAGAGTAATTGACTCACTTAATGTGTCAGTAATAGAATAAAAAATTTCAAAATTAAGAATAAAAAAGTAAACACAATGACAAAGAAAATAGTTTTAATGATGGTATTTATAAGTACTTGTATCTTAGCTCAGGATATGAGGCAGAATTCGTACAGCTCACTTTTTTCTGATTTAAAAGCAAACAGAATAGGAGATGCTGTTACAATAATAGTAGTAGAATCTTCCCAGGCATCTAATAATGCCGAAACTTCTGCCGGTAAAAGAAGTGACCTTGGGCTTAATGTTTCAGGGAAATTAGATAAAACAGCATTGCCCGATATTGATATGAACATGGGAACAAATAATGATTTTAATGGTTCAGGTTCAACCAAAGCCTCGGGAATGATAAGAACAAAAATCAGCGCTACAATTGATTCTGTTTTTCAAAATGGAAATATGCTCCTGAGAGGGAAAAAGAAAATTTCAATAAATGGTGAAGAGCAGACTATTGCTATAAGAGGAATAATAAGGACATCCGATATTATGTCTGATAACTCGGTTTATTCATATAATATTTCGGAAGCTGAAATTGTTATTGAAGGAAGCGGCTTAATAGATAATGCACAAAGTCCCGGTTGGTTAACAAAATTTTTCCATTGGCTTTTTTAAGAAATATATGCAGCAAAATTTAATCATACTTTCTCATCATAATAAACACACCTCAAAGTTTTCTCTGCTGAGTAAACAAGGTGTGTGCTTTCTCCTTATTGTGGTTAAAGAAAGCCGAAATAAGGTAATAAAATGAAACAGATATTTATAGGATTATTAATTGTCATTTCAACTTTTAATCTTTTTGCTCAGCGGGTTAAGGATATTGCCTATATAACCGGCAACACCGCAGAACAGATAATTGGATACGGACTTGTTGTTGGCCTCTCGGGAACAGGTGATTCTCACCGGTCTTCGTTTACTATACAATCAATTGCCAGTATGATGATGAGGTTTGGAATTACTGTTCCCGAGAACGATTTAAAGACTAAGAATGTTGCTGCTGTAATGGTTACTGCAACAATAAATTCCTATCTGAAACCTGGTTCTAATTTCGATGTAACTGTTTCATCAATTGGTGATGCAACAGGTCTCCAGGGGGGAACACTTTTAATGACGCCTCTTTCCAGCATGCAGGGGGCAGTATACGGCTTTGCTCAGGGACCTATCTCTGTTGGCGGATATAATATTACAACACCAACGGGCAACCGGTTGTCAAGAAATCACTCGCTTGCCGGCAGAGTTCCCCGCGGCGGTATTTTAAAACTGGAATTGGAAAATGATGATATACCCTCTGAAGAAGTAGTATTATATTTAAGGGAGCCCGATCTTACAACTGCCACCAATATTGTAACAGCTATTAATTCCAAGTTTGGTGAAAATACCTCATCTGCAGCAGATCCTGCTGAAATTACTATTAATGTTCCTGCTGACAGGCAATCAAATATTATTTCATTTTTATCTGAGGTTGAAAATCTTCCGGTAGAAACGGATTTTATTGCAAAGGTAGTATTAAACGAAAAAACCGGAACAGTGGTAGCCGGAAGCAATGTTAAAATTCTTCCTGTAAGTATTTCACACGGCGGCCTTAATATAACAGTAAGATCTTATCCTATAATTTCGCAGCCCGGAGCTTTTTCAAACGGTACTACTGAAATATTTAATAATATTATTCCTTTTGCATCTCAGGATTCAACCAATGTTGTAGCCATTCAGGGAGCATCAAATGTGCAGGAAGTAGCAGCAGCATTAAACTCGCTTAAGGTTACACCAAAAGATATTATTGCAATATTCCAGGCACTTAAGGAAGCCGGAGCATTAATCGCTGAATTGATAATTATTTAGTAAAAGTATGGTAATGTATGGAACTACGCGTAACAAACGGAAATAATCATTTTAGTCATACTCCCGAAATAAAAAATAATACGGAGAATGAAAAGGGCAGTGAAGCCCGTATAGCTAAAGCAGCCCGGGACTTTGAATCGCTGTTAACCTCTATGATGCTTAAAAGCATGGCCCAGGGCAAAGAAGGCGGTTTGTTTGGAGGCGGTTCGGAAGATGGCGGTTTTGGCGGAGATTATTTTGATATGATCTTTCAGCAGGAAATTGCCTCTAAATTCTCTGAAGGTAAAGGGCTTGGAATAGCAGATATGCTTTTCAGGAAGATTACAGGTAAACCTTTACCCAGTGATATACCTGCTATCAAACTGAATAGTTTTGAAGATGTTCCTATAAAGAACTACGATACCGGGCTTCGTTCGCTCCAGCCGGGTGAAAAATCATTAAACAGGCTCCGGCAGTATGAAAAGTATATTGATGAAGCTTCGGAAAAATTTGGTGTAAATAAAAATTTAATAAAATCGGTAATACTTACCGAATCGGCCGCAAATGAGAAAGCGGTGTCTAAAGCTAAGGCTAAAGGCTTAATGCAGCTTATTGATTCCACTGCTTCCGATATGGGGGTAAATAATGTTTGGAATCCGCGTGAAAACATAATGGGTGGCACTAAATATTTGTCCCAAATGCTTCGACAATATAATGGAGACTTAAAGCTTGCTTTGGCAGGCTACAATGCCGGACCAGGGAATGTTAATAAATACAATGGAGTTCCACCTTTCGATGAAACGAAAAAATATATAACTCGTGTTATGAGCTATATGAACCATTTAAAAGAGGCAGATAATGAAGCATGAAAAATTATTTTTAATGTTAAAAGGTCAGGCAGAAAACCTCAGGGTATTTCTGGAGATTATAAAATTACAGCAGGAATCACTGGTTAACAATAATAGTGAAAATCTGGATGTATCCGTTAGCAATGAAGAACAGCTTTTTCTTGAGATAAACCAGCTTCAAAAAAGCATAATAAAAGAAATTAAACGGATTGATGCAGATGAGCAACTGGAATTAAGAGAATACAAGCTTTCTGAGCTGGTTAGAGTTTTTGCCAGAACCAGCGAACCGGACTTAAAGAAGATAATTGCAGTCAGAAAGAAGATAACTGAGTACATTAAAGAAATCAGCAGGCTAAATTTTCAAAACAGTTATCTTATAGATCACTCAAGACAGCTCATAAGAGAAGTGATTACCAGGGCTGCAAAAGATAAAAACGTAATTTTTGACAGGCGGGTATAATGGGTATAAGCAGGATTTTTGATTTATCAAGAAGGAGTATGGCTACATATCAGCGTGCTCTTGATATTACTGCACATAATATTGCCAATGCCTCTAATCCTGAATATTCAAGACAACAGGTGGTATTCTCTACAGAAAATCCGGAAATAACCGGCGGATTTGTTTGGGGTGCAGGTATAAAGCTTGATAGTATACAAAGGGTTAGAAATAGTCTTACTGATGCTCAGATAAGAACAAACTATCAGGGTTATCATGATAATAAGCAAAGAACTGATCTTCTAGGCCAGGTTGAGCAGTTATTTACTGAACCTTCTGAACTTGGTTTGTCTAACCTAATGAGTAATTTTTTCAATTCCTGGGATCAGCTTGCTGTTACACCTAACTCTATTCCTCTCAGGTCAAATGTTGTAAATGCCGCTGAACAGGTTGCTATAAAGGTAAGATCTGTTGTTGAGGGATTGGATATTATCCGCAGTGATATTCTTAAAGATGCTAAATCTAAAGTGGATTCTGTTAATAATTATATTAGGCAGGTACAATCACTTAATAAACAGATTTTTGAATCAGAAAAAATTGGAAATAGTGCCGGTGATCTTTTGGACAGAAGAGACACTATTCTTGATGAATTAAGCAAACTTGTAAATCTTACTATCTCTTATGATAAGGATAATACTGCTTCAGTAAGTATAGGTGGAGTATTTGCAGCCGACAGGTCAAATTTTGTTGAGTTTACGCTGGAAGAAAATGGTGGAAAACTTTCAATTGAGTCAGTAGGCGGAGCCAAAGTAAACATTAGCGGCGGTGAGATGTTTGCACTGACTGAAACCTATTCTAAATACATTCCGGAATACCGGAATAAAGTTGATTCAATAATTAGTAGTATGGTTGAGGCTGTTAATGCCGAGCATACCAAAGGGTATTCTATTCACTCTCCGGCTTTAACCGGGATAAAGTTTTTTGAAGATTATGAAAGCGGCAATCTCAAGGTTTCACAGGATATTATAGATGATCCTAAACTAATTGCTGTCTCTGCTGATGGAACAAACGGCAACGGCGGAATTGCTTTAAATATTGGTGCATTAATAAGTAAGCAAATACTTAACGGTACTTCCTTAAGTGATAATTATTCAAGTCTTATAAGTAAGATTGGTAATGATGTACTTAAGGCAACACAGATTATGGAATCATCTCAACTTGTTGTTCAGCAGCTTGAAAATCAAAAATCATCTTACTCCGGTGTTTCTATTGACGAAGAAATGGCTAATGTAATCAAATTTCAAAAATCTTATGAAGCTTCTGCAAAACTTATAAAAGTTGCAGATGAAATGCTTGAAACCTTATTACAAATGGTATAAAAATGAGAATATCAGATATTTTAATGAATAATAGTTTTATAAATAATATTTCTAAAACTAAAGAAAGAATAAACAAACTGAGCATTCAGATTGCCACTTCAACAAGGGTTCATAAGCCCTCTGATTCCCCGGTTTCAGCGGCTAAAATTCTTAGACTGGGTACTACGATGAGCCAGAATGATAATTATGCAAAAAATGTAGCAAACGGCCAGGCTATTGTTAATGAAACAACTTTTGCTCTAGAAGCAATGCAAACTGAAATTTCTGGTATTTTAACCAAAATGACAGAACTGAATAACGCTGCAAACGAAACGAATTATAAAATATATGCCGAACAGATTGATCTTGCATTAAAGTCTATACTTGATGCTGCAAATTCACAGTCTGATGGAAAATATATTTTTGGCGGTACAGATCATTCTGTAATGCCGTATGGATATACCTCCGGCCAGGGAAGTATTGAGACCAAAGCAGGTGACGTTTCAGGCAAGCAGTATGTTAAAATGTCCTCTAATATTCTTCAAAAAATTAATATGACAGGTACTGAAATATTTGGCACAGTGTTAACAGGATCGGGGAACCTGGATAGTTCGGCAGCTATTGGCAGTGTTTATACAGTTAACAATACTGTTTATAATTCTTCTAAAGAAGAGTATAATCTTACATTGAATTATACTAAAACTGCTGCTAATACTTATTCTTTAACTTATGATGTACTGGACAGTACAAGCACTTCCATTTATGCTTCTGCACCGGCGGCAGTTGAAGTTACTTTTGATCCGGCTACCGGTGAGTTTACTGCATTAAATGGCAGAGATACTTCTTTTTTAAAGATACAGGATTCTGCTCATCATCTGGATTTTAGCATTGATATGAACTTTGTTAATGAAACAAGTGCGGCAAGTTCAATTTCTTTTACCTCGAACCAAAAGACAGATATTTTTAATACTCTTTTAAGAGTCCGTAATGATTTGAATAATGGTATTAAACCATCCGATGAAGATGAGCAAATGATTAAGAACTTTAATAATTCTATCCTGGATAAAATTTCTGAAGCGGGAAATATTACAAACCAACTGGCGGCCACAGAAGAATTGTTAATTAACCAAAAATCAGTACTTCAGGGTTTAATGGCTAATGAACAGGAAGTTGATGTAGCTAAAGCAATTATGGAATTACAGAACCAGGACTATATGCTTCAGTTGGCATATCAGGTTTCCGCAAAAATTCTTCCTAAGTCACTACTTGATTACATATGAAAAAGGTACCGGGTTCTTTACTAGGATTATTTTTAGGCATCTTTGCTATTTTTGGAGCTTTTGTTCTTGAGGGAGGTACTTTTAAGGCTTTGTTCCTTGTTCCCCCTCTTATTATTGTTTTTGGAGGTACTTTTGCTGCCGTAATAATTGGATTCGGCCTGGAAAAGTTTGTGCAGATTTTCTATTTAATGCGAATGGCATATTTCCCTCCCATGTATAACTTAACAGACCTGATAAATAATTTTGTAGATTTTTCGATAATAACACGTAGACAAGGTTTTTTAGCATTGGAGAAAGAACTTTACAGACTTGATTATCTTTATCCAAGAAAGTTGATAGGTTATGTTCTAGACGGTACAGATGCTGAGAACCTGCAAACAATAGCAGTGATGGAAATAAAGGCTATGCAGGAACGACACTATACTAATATAAGCATGTTTGCTAAAATGGGCGGATATGCACCAACAATGGGTATAATTGGAACGGTAATGGGGCTTATTATGACTCTGGCAAATGCCGGAAGTGATCCAAACTCTTTAATTCATAATATAGCCACAGCATTTATTGCTACCTTATGGGGTGTTTTCAGCGCAAATATTATTTGGTTTCCTATAGGAGATAAACTTAAAAAATGTCATCAGGAAGAGAAAAAAATGATGGAGCTTTCTTTGGAAGGGATACTGGCCTTGCAGAGTGGGGAGATACCATCGGTGTTAAAAGCAAGATTAGTAAGCCATCTCCCCCAAAAAGAACAGCTAAGAATTCTCGCTTCCTAGATCTTGATGAAGACCAGCATTCTGATGATAGTGAGAAGGACAGGTATTTAATTACTTATGCCGACCTGATCACTCTCTTGCTTGGGTTGTTTATAATTCTTTATACTATTTCTAACATAGATTCAAAAAAATATCAGGCAATACTTAGCGCTTTCGGAAACACTTTTGGTAATGATAGAGAAATAGTAAATTTGAGTTCTAAAACAGGGGCTGCCGGGGTAATCCAGGTTCCCGGGCTGAAGGATAAATTATCTGACCTTGTTGAAAGCCATGGATACGATAATTTTATTAAGCTTGAAGAAAATGAAAGAGGAATTGTTATCCATATTCTTGATCAGATCCTTTTTACTTCAGGCAGTGCAAGGCTTGAACAGAAGTCTTTTGAAATTTTGAGTAAACTTGCCGCTATTATTAAGGAAGTTCCCAATGATATAAGGATTGAAGGGCATACCGATAATATTCCTATTCATTCATCAGAATTTCCTTCAAACTGGCATCTATCTGTGGCAAGAGCTTTAAATACAGCATACTATTTTATTGATGTAGAAATGCTTTCGCAGGATAAGCTTTCTGTTGTAGGTTATTCAGAATATAAACCTATTGCTTCAAATGAAACTGTTGAAGACAGGGCAAAAAACAGAAGAGTTGACATTATAATAATTAAAAAGTAGAGAAAATGAAAATAGTAACCTTTCAATTTGGTGAGATAGAGTTTAGTCCGGACAAAGTTATTAACTTCTCCTCCGGTATATTAGGTTTTGAAAACCTCAGGAGTTTTCTATTGATTAAAACTGAGGATGATCTTTTTTATTGGCTTAATTCTGTTGATAAGCCTGACATTGCATTCCCAATGATTGGTACAAGGGTAATAGATGAAAAATATCCTTGCGAGGAAGAGCATGAAGCTTTTGCAATTGTTACCCTTAACAGCGATCCCTTAAAAGTTACTGCTAATCTTAAAGCCCCGGTATATATTAATCAGGAGAAGAAATCAGGTTTCCAGAGAGTTATAGACACTGATAATTATCCCGTTAACTTTAATCTTTTTATAGAATAGGCGGGTAAAATTAATGTTGATATTAACAAGAAGAGCAAACGAAGAAATTAAAATAAGCCCTGATATTACTATCAGGATTTTGTCTTCTTCAGACAGCCAGGTAAAAATAGGTATTGATGCCCCGCCTGATGTTCAGATATTGCGGGGTGAAATATTTGATAAAATAGTGCAGAGTACTGTTGATGCCTCAGCACAAAGTAAAATAAAAGTAAATGATGTGTCGGCCTTAAAGCTTAATAAAATTGGCGGTTCAGATGGTAAACAGTGAAAAATTGAAAATACTGGTTGTGGATGATTCGGATATAATCCGTTATTCTTTAAAGAATTTTTTTGAGGATTATAACCTTGATGTAATTACTTGTTTAAACGGTCTTGAAGGAATTCAAAAGGCTATTGAACATAAGCCGCGCTTAATATTTCTTGATATAATGATGCCTAATTTTGACGGTATTAAAATGCTGCAGGTTATAAAACTTCTTGATGACCTGAAAGCTATACCGGTTATAGTTATAAGCGCCAACACTGATAAAAAGAATGTTATGGCAGTTCTTGAAGCAGGAGCCGACAGGGTAATAACAAAACCTCTTCAGAAAGAAGTAATTATTAGTTACATAAGAGAGATTTTGGGAAATGATTTTCTGATTAGTGCTAAAGAAAGAAAACCTTCTTTATCTGATAAAGACAACCAGGAAATTAAAAGCCAGCTTTTGAAATTTTTTCTGCATGGTTTCGCTATTAAAGAAAAGGCAATAATAGATGCTTTTGAAACAAGGAATGTGAGTCTTTTAAAGACAGTATTCCATGAGTTAAGAGGAGTAGGCGGAACAATTGGATATCAGCGTATAACTGATATCAGTGCTGATCTTGAGAATAGTCTCAGTTCATTCAACATCAACTGGTTCAATCTTAAAACCAAGTGCGATGAGCTGTTTAAACTGGTTAAAGAAATTAAAGATAGTAATAAAAACCTGGTAGGGGAATAATGCTGGTTATAGTAGGTTTTATTGTAGTAATTGTTTCTATTCTTGGCGGGTTTATGATTGCCGGGGGCAACCCTATTCTTTTACTGCAATTTGCAGAATTTATCGTAATTGGAGGCTCTGCTATAGGCAGTGTTTTAATTGCAGCACCAATGAAACTGATAAAGAAAATTATGAGCGAGTTACCTAAAACCATCAAACAGGAACATTACTCTAAAGAAGATTTTTTAGTATTGCTTAAATCATATAACGATCTTTTCTTAGTTGCACAAAGGGATGGCTTGCTTGCAATTGAAAGGCATATTGAAAAACCGGAAGAAAGCGAGATACTTTCAAGAAGTAAGAAATTTATTACCAATGAAACAACAAGAAGCTTTTTTTGCGATAGTATGAAAGTTATGCTTTCCGGAGGAATCCCGCCCCATGAACTGGAGAGTTTGATGGAGGCAGAAATTGAAACCTTTGATATGGAATCCAAACCTGTTGCAGGGCAAATATCTAAAATGGGGGATTCTCTTCCCGGCCTTGGAATAGTTGCTGCGGTACTTGGTATAATTGTAACAATGAGTTCCATTGATGATGGAGCTGCTGCCGTTGGTAAACATGTGGCAGCCGCACTTGTTGGAACCTTCCTTGGTGTACTTATGGCTTATGGGTTTGTAAATCCCCTAGCAGCTAATATTGAACATAATGTTGAAGCAAGGGTAAGGCTTCTTGAAACCATTAAAACCTGCATAACTGCTTATGCTAAAGGTAACCCTCCAATTGTTGCCGTAGAAATTGCGCGCAGAACAATTTTTTCAGATGAAAGACCTACTTTTGCTGAACTTGAAGGATTTATAAGGGCAAAAAGCTAATGATGGATGAAGAACGCCCACCAATAATTATAAAAAAGAAAAAAGGCGATCATGGGCACCATGGCGGTGCGTGGAAAGTTGCTTATGCCGACTTTGTTACTGCTATGATGGCTTTGTTTATTGTTTTGTGGGTTTTAGGGCAAAGCGAAGAAGTTAAACAAGCAGTTTCAGGCTATTTTGAGGATCCTGTTGGATTCTCATCAAAAAATATGAATATGTTTGATGGAAAATCAAATGAAATGATTAATTTAGATATAGAAGAAATTGTGAAAAGGGAAAAGGAACGTATTGAACATGAGAAAAAGCTGGAGGCAGAAAAAGAAAAACTAAAACAGATGGGAAAAGAAATTGTTCAGGAGCTGGCGCAAAATCCCGATTTTACTGGCTTGATTGATCAGGTAAAAATTGAGATTATTGATGAGGGGTTAAGAATTGAACTTATGGAAGGTGCTGATGATATCTTTTTTGAAGTTGGAACTGCATTATTAAAGCAGAAGGCCGGACTTCTAATTCAAAAAATTGGCAATAGTTTATCAAAGCTGCCAAATAAAATTGTAGTTGAAGGGCATACTGATTCACGCCCTTACCAGGGAAACGGGTTAGGTTACACTAATTTTGAGTTAAGTGCCGACAGAGCCAATGCTGCAAGAAAAGAATTGGCCGGAAGCAAATTAACGGAAGTACAAATGGCTGAGATACGTGGTTATGCCGACAGGAGATTGAGGGATAAACAAGATCCTTATAGTTTGGTTAATAGAAGGATAAGTATTATTGTTAAATTTTTAACTAAAAGATGAAAAAGAAAATTATTGTAGTTGAAGACGACCCGTTTTCACAAAATTTTTATAGTATAATTCTAAATAAATCAGGGTTTGAACCTATAATTCTTGAAAATGCCGATGAAGTAATTAACAGGATAAATACAGATAATATCTCTATTATTATAATGGATATTAATCTGAAAAATACTTATTTCCAGGGAAAAAAAATTGACGGGTCAATACTTTCTAAAATGATTAAGGCTGATGATAAATTAAGTATTCCCATTCTTATTATTACTGCTTTTTCTCCTTCAATTAAAGGGAATACTTTTTTTGAGGAGAGTTTGGCAGATGATTTTATAATTAAACCAATTATTGATTATAATACTTTGCTGCAAAAAATAAATGAGTTAATAAATAAATATGGAAAATGATAAAGTACTTGTTGTAGAAGATGAAAAAGATACACGTTTTATTCTGGAAAAGTTACTTTCTAAAAATAAGTATGAAGTTCTATGCACTAAAAATGGCTCCGAAGCACTTGAAGCATTAAAGGATTTCTCGCCTAAAGTTATTCTGGCTGACTGGACAATGCCGGTTATGGACGGCCTTGAGCTTTGCCGTATTTTAAAAAAAGAAGAAAAGTATAAACTTATTTATTTCATTATACTTACCGCAAGGGCATCTCTTAATGACAGGGTAACAGGCCTTGATATTGGTGCCGACGACTTTTTAGTTAAACCAATTGAAAATCAGGAATTACTTGCAAGGATACGCTCCGGTATCAGGGTTTTTAATCTGCAGAATGAATTAAAGAAAATTGAACACTCTAATGCTGTTATTGAAATGGCATGTACAATAGGGCATAAAGTAAATAATCCGCTTAGCAGCCTGGTACTTTCCTTAAAAAATATTGAAGAGGAACTGTTGTCAAAAAAGGACACCAGTTTGAACGAAGATTTGGTTATTATTAACCAGTCAATTGACCGGATAAAGGCCCTTATTAACGATTTAATCAACCTTAGAGACCCCCGCCTTGTAGAATACATATCTGATATGAAGATGATAAAATTGGATTAATCAGACTCAAAAAGCGTCCTTTTTTTTCGATAATAAGATAGAAAGGAATGCTGTGCTTGATAAAATTCTAAATATTACCCCAGGATCGGATTACAAAAATTCCCAATTAAAAAAAGGAAATAAGAATTTTGCGTTTTCACGCAGTATAGCATCCGCTGATACTCATGATTCATTTAGTCTTTCTCCTGCATGGACTTATATGTCCCAGCTTAACTGGCAGATTCTTGGGCTGAAAATGCTTAAGGATGAAAAGTTAACTATTAACTTTATTGTTAATGATATAGAATTTAGAATTGTGGTTGATCTAAACGAGCTTAACAATTCTTCCACGTTTGTTTATGAACTATTGCAAAAGAAAGCCTACAATGAAATAGAAAAATATACCTTGCTGATTCTTGAGAAAAAATGTTACAGCAATGAAAAAACTTCATCAGTAAGTGAGTTAAAAAACATCAGCCGGCTTTTTGAGCGGGTTTGGGATTTGAATTTAAATAATGAATTGAATGACGGCGAGTTTGATTTGAATACCCTTCTTTCCGATGGTTATGAAGATGTTGATACGGAAATTAACTATATCACTATATCCCTTATTACTTTCCTGGAAAAATTATTAAGTAAAACTTTTTCTTATACTCATTTATCAAATAATAACCTGTCGCCAAAACTAAAAATAAGAAAGATAAAATCTGCCAATGCTTAAGTATGTTAATCTTTCGGAGCTTGGTGAGAAATCCTTACATACCTCTATTCATAATTATGATTCTTTTGAAGAGTTGCCAAATACAAATCCTTTGGTAATAGTTGATATGTCTGAGATAATTGTGTATTCAAACCAGTCTTTTAAAAATATTTTTGGCAGTATTAAAGATGATAAAATTACAAGTCTTAAAAGTGAACCGGATATTGAGTATTTACTTAGGAACTTTGCACAAAGTAATTATTCAGGTATTGAGTGCGAAGTAGATGTTTTAAATACAAAGCAGATCACCAAAAATTTTTCTGTATCTGTTGAAAGAATATTTGTAAAAGGGGCAGAATATCTTGTCTTAATGTTCAAGGTTCTGGAAGATAAAATTAAGCTTGAGTTGAAACTGAATAATCTTAATCATGCTCTTGATTATGGAAATATTCCTATTATGATTATAAACGCTGAAGGAAGAATATCATATGCCACGGCTTTTTTTGATAAAATACTTGATACAAGGATTGAGCTGATTTATAATAATTTTATTCATGATGTTCTTTCAAAGTATATTAACGAACAGGAAATAAAGTCATTAGTCCAGGCAGTTAAAGAACATAAGCAATGGAACGCCGTCATTGTCAGTGAAATTCAGAAAGAAGCTGTCCATTATTATGAACTAAAATTGCTGCCTATATACAGCTATGATAGTTCAATTAATTTTATTTTAAGCGGAAATAACATAACCGAACACATTACCAAAACTCAGATTATCAAAAAAAATGAAACACAGCTCAGGTCAATAATTAATAATATTTCCGACCTGCTTCTCCTTATAAAGTATAAAAACGGAGCCTATTATTTTGAGGATGCGAATGAAAATTTCTGCAGAACATTTGCGGTTGATAAAAAGAAAGGCAGCAAAGATCTTGATTCTGTTCTAAAGAAAAAATTCAGGACAATACTTCTTAATGAGATAGAAAAGTCAAATAATGATAAACAGAATCTTATTGAATTCAGGTATTCTGACAGAGACAGGGACTACCTTGTTAAGGTGTCGTTTGTTATTAACAGTATTATAAATGAAATTATTTATATAGTAAGTCTAAGTGATATTACTGATCAGCTTTTATCTCAGGAGCAGTTAAAGAAAGCTTTCGAAAAGGAGAACCATTTTAACAGGCTTAAGAGTGCAATTCTTAAAAATATGTCACATGAAATACGTACTCCTTTAAATGCACTTATTGGATATTCTGAAATAATTGAAGAAGGACTGGCGCTAAAGGATTATAATGTTTTATCAGAGGTTACACATTCCTTAAAAGATATATTAAACAGGATCCTGAACCTGTTCTCAAATATTGTGGAGGTTTCCCATATAGAATCAAACGAATTTGAATTTGAATTTTATGAACTGGATATAAATAAAATCCTAAGGTCTGTTTATAATAAAAAACACATGGAAGCCCTGAATAAAAATCTTGAGATAAAACTTGAACTATATGATAAGGAAATTCCTATAAGAATTGACTGGATTAAAATGGAGAAGGTGGTATTTGCACTTGTTGATAATGCCATTAAGTATACGAACGACGGCAGTGTAATTATTAAATCGGAAATCATTAATAAACAGGCAGTGGTTTCTATCATCGATTCAGGTATTGGAATGTATAAAGATAAAATTAAAAATTTTGTAGAAGCATTTATCCAGGCTGAAGAAGGGTATACCAAATATTTTGAAGGTGCCGGGCTTGGCCTTACACTTGCATATAATTATGTGGAGAAAATGGGGGGTAAGTTCTTTATTGAGAGCGAATTAAATAAAGGTACAATAGTGCAGATCATATTTCCTATTGCAGAAAGCAACGAAAACTCATCTTAATCTTCTCCTTATTCCTGCATAGTATCAGAAATATTGAATAGTTATTAGTTACTACAGATTATTTATTATGTAGTCTGTTAACAAATAATAATAATGTTTACCGAAGCCGCCATGTTTCTTTCCGGGATAAATCATAAGATCAAATGTTTTGCTTAACCTGGTAAGCCGTTCAATCAGTTCAACTGAGTTGTGAAAATGAACATTATCATCTGATGTGCCGTGTACAATTAATAATTTGCCTGATAAATTCCCGGCAAAATTTAAGGGGGCACTTTTTTCATAACCTTCGGGATTTAGTTCCTCATTTTGCATATAACGTTCGGTGTAAATAGCATCATAAAATTTCCAGTGAGTAACTGCCGAAACTACTGCTCCCAGTTTAAAATGTTCCGGTGCTTTTAAAAGAGCAAGTGCAGCCATATATCCGCCATAACTTGAGCCGAATATACCAACTCTGCCGGTATCAATAAAGCCTTCTTTATCCAGGTATTTAATCCCCTCTATAATATCATTAAGCTCCCATTCCCCAAGATTTTTATAGACAAGGTGTTCAAATTCTTTTCCTCTTCCGCCGGTACCGCGGTTGTCAACAGTAAAAACAACAAAGCCTGCCTGTGCTAAATACTGATATATAAAATAGGCCCGCCCTTTCCATTTATCTTCTGCCTCCTGCGAACCAGGACCACTATAATTAAAAATAACTAAAGGATATTTTTTTGTGCTGTCAAAATCAGGAGGCTTAATAATAAAAGAATTCAGTTGAACATTATCACTGGTATTAAATTCCAGAAATTCCATTGGAGTGAAATTATAATCATTTACAAACGACATATCCGGTTTATAGAAGGTATAAATTAAATCCCCCTGTATACTAAATAGTTCAGTAGCTGTAAAACTGTTTGCCGTAGAAAATTCATCAATAAAATATTTATTGTTTAATGATAGGTTTATCCCATGAGTGCCGGGGCTTTCAGTAATCCTCTTTTTGCTGCTGCCATTTAAGTTTATAGAATAAAGATCTTTATTAAGAACCGATCTTTCATTTGAAGTATAATAAACTATTTCCAGTTCCTCATCAATTGCCAATAAATCACCTGCTTCAAAATTTCCACGGGTAATTTGATTTATAACATTACCTGCATAGTCGTAAAGGTACATATGCAGGAAGCCGTCCCTTTCAGAAGGCCATATAAACAGTTCACTGTTCTTAAGGAATGTCAGGTGATCATAAATATCAACCCAGTGCTCATCCTCCTCAGTAATAATAACACTGGTTCTGCCTGTATTGACATCAGCAAATAAAAGCTCCAGCTTATTCTGCAGCCTGTTTAATCTTTGAATAGAAAGTATGCCCGGGTCTGAAGTGTACTTGATCCTGGGTACATAAATATTCTTTTCAGTTCCTATATCCATCCATACCGTTTTTGTATTGCTGACATCAACTACACCAATTTTTACTTCCGATATATTAGTTCCGACTTTAGGATATCTTTGATAATTTACATAATTGTAGAGTGAATCATATTCAACTATTGGGAAAACAGGAACACCGGACTGATCAAACCGCCAGAAAGCTATTCCTTTACTATCCGGTGACCACTCCCATGCTTCAATTATGCTGAACTCTTCCTCATAAACCCAGTCAAACACTCCGTTAAGTATAACTTCATTTCCGTCAAAAGTAAGCTGGACTTCTTTTCCTGTTTTCAGATCCGCCGCAAAAAGATTATTACCACGTACAAATCCCACCATTGTTTCATCCGGTGAGAACTTAATATTTACCTGTTCCAGTTCAGAAGTAACATTAAGTATTACTTCTTTCCCTTTAACATCATAAACAAAAAAATCTCCCCCGTTTTTTAATGAACGTGAAGAAAGTGTTGCAGTAAAAAGAATATAATTATTTAAGGGTGACCAAATGTAATTGTCAATCAGAAAATCATTCTTGCCGAGGGCTTCCCTAATATTATCAATAGATAATAAAACACTTTCTTCCTTCAACCGGGCATCATACTGAAAAATAGATATTCCCCCGGAGGATGCATCATAATCAAGGTATGAGAATTTATCCCCGTTATCAAACCATTGCACTGCGTCAATTTTTTTCGGGTAGAACTCACTGTTTGTAAAGATATCTTCAAGGTTAAATTCTTGTGCCTGTGAAAAGGATTGGGAAGTAACTATGAAAGTTAGAAGAAAAAACATTTGCTTCATTGTAAACCCTTATTAGGATAATATTTTTAAGGGGAAAAGTAAGTAATTGTTCTGAGAAAAATAATAAAGATGACATCTATTTTAAAAAGATATCATCTTTTTCATTCCTTTGTATGTGTGATAAGTCTTGTTACGGCGGCCTGAAAAGAGAAATTTAAAGATATTAAGCCGGGTGATAAAAATCCCCGCAGAGAATGTTACTGCTCTGCGGGGATAATGATTTTTTCGGAGTGAAAAAATGAAAAATTACATTCGGAACAGGTGAAAAGGGAGCAGGGCTGCAATGCGCAAATCCCTACTCTTCCTCTCTCCAATAAGAAATTATATATTAAGCCAGTAAGTGAATTTTATCATGAAGATATTATCCGGACGTGTATTCCATATTCTTCTTACAGAATTATTAAACTGGAATTGACCAATATCTTCTGAATCTTCGCGAGTTTGTGTCCATACAAAATAAAGAACAGAACCTGGAAGGTATTCCCACCTTAAAACTGCATTACCGCGGATTGATTTATAATTAAAATCAGGATCATCATCAATCAGCAGCGGCTGGGCAGCGCCATCACCATCCGGGTCAATTGTAATTTCATCATTTGCTTTATCTTCGATGATTGTTGAACCATTGTCACCATATCTCATAAAATCATATGAGCGGGGGCGCAGTAGTTCCTTGTAATTCTGATACTCGCCGGAAGATATAAGGGGCTGCACATAAAGCTGCAGACTTAAATTCGGATTAAATGTCCAGTTTAATCTTATACCTGCACCAAAAGTATTCTGATCCATTTCTGCAAAGATATACCGTTTACCGTATGTTGCCTCAGCCAGGGGATCATCAAAAGAATCTACCCACTGTGCGAATTCATTCACTTTTGAGAAGAAGGGACTAACACTTAAAGTAATATTAGAGGCAGGTCTGAATTCAACACCAGCCTCAAGTTCCCAGTTGTATGAATAATTTGGATTTCTATAAGTAAAATATCCTGCATTAAATATTATATCTTTCCTATTATCACTGTTAGCATAAAAATTAACCTGGTAACCGGGCTTGTTCAGAGTTAAAGGGCCGCCCCTTGTGCGCCTGTTGTTTATAGTCTCCGGATTGTAAGCAAGGTTCCATCCAAAAGAATAATAATTAGGAAGGCGTACAAAAGCAAAATGGTAAACACCTTGCCAGGTAGTATTCCCGTCAAAATCATAATTGCGGAATACTGCGCCGCCTAATTCAACATAACGGTAGAGATCAGTAGGATCATTCCAGTAGTACCCTGCACCTATATGAAAATTTATAACATCTGCCCTGGAAAGAAATCCCACATCATTAACATCATATTCAGGAGTAATTATTCCAATAGCTGTGTTAGAGAAAAAATTTCCTTTTTGTTTATTAAGAAGAATTCTGCCTGCATAACCGGTTAAAGATGTTGCTGAGCTGTCAAACCGGTTTACTTTTGAATCAGGCCGCTGAAAATAATGCTGAGAATTTTCCTGGAGAGAAATCATTCTCTCTTTTGTGCCGTAAACGTGGCTCAGCCCCATCCACCCTGTTAAGACCCATGTTTTTGAAGAATCAAGAAACGTCCATCCATCAATTCCGCCTGTATAGGCACCCTTATTAATATCTTCCCTTATTGCATCTTCGGAAAAGCTTCTTACTGTAGTAGTTGAAATAAATCCAAGGCCATGCCTTGATTCACTAAATTCTTTTTGTCCTCTTATTATTCCATAATAACTTAGGGGTTCAACTTCTATTTTTGATTTTTTGTCATCGGCAAAATACTCAGCTTTTTCACTTGAGGTTAATGCCTGTATAGCCCCTATATTCCAGCTATCTCCAATTTTTCCGGTAATTTTTGCAGCACCAAGAATATGAGTTCCATTGGGATAATCTTCAAAATCATTATCTGGAGTTTCACCCTGGGGCCTTCTTCCGATTCGGCGGCTGTAAAAAAAGTTGGGTCCCGGCCAGTTAAAATTCCAATAATTTGTAGCACCGCCAAATCCAAATTCAAATAATGTTGAGCCCTCAATAAAGAAGGGTCTCTTTTCAGAAAAAAATGTTTCAACATCACTTAAGTTAATTACAGCAGGGTCAATTTCAACTTGTCCAAAATCAGGATTTATTGTAGCATTTAAAGTTAAGTTTGAACCAATCCCCATTTTTAAATCAGCGCCAACCCCCGGAATGTAATCTGTTCCATCATTAAAAGGATTACCAGCGTCAGGATGGGTATATTCAGCCCGGGAGGTTATATATGGTAAAATCTCTATATGGCCGGAAGGGCGTATATCTTCAAGGCCAACCAGCTCAGCAAAACGGGATACAAAACCGCTTTCATTTTTAGGCCAGTGAACCAGGTAATCAGTTTCATTTTTACGTGCTATTTCTCTTTTTAAGTTAATGCCCCATACCATGGGATCAGTTTCCCGAAATTTCAGTTGGGAAAATGGTATCTGCATTTCAGCTATCCAGCCATTTTCATTTATGCTGGTTTTACCTTCCCAAACTCCATCCCATGAATTATCATCCCAATCATCATTATATAAAACGCCGTCAAACAAAGTGCCTGCAGCAGATATGGCAAAATAATAACCGCTTCTTTTATCATTGTATGGGTCAAGGAAAATTGTAAAGCCGTCAGAACTAACACCAACATCACGGCGCGACATCCTGGCGACAATTGAATCCGGACAGGAATCAAAAAACATAGCGCCTACATAAAGGTATTTATCATCATATGCTAACCGTATTTCGCTTCTTTCAGTTGGAAGTTCTCCGTACACAGGATCCCTTTGTGTGAAATCATCAATTATGGTGGCGTTAGTCCATATCTTTTCAGAAAGGATTCCATCAATACTTATTGTTTCGGTTGACTTAACAGCCGTTACTTTTAGTGATGTTGTATACGGCTTATTTCCGGCGCGGAGGACAAATGTGAGAGGTAAAATTATTATTATATATTTTAGAGCAACTATCATTCTATCCCCGTTTTTGTCTATTGTTAAATTAAAATTATCTCTCTTTCGATGAGTCATATTTCAGTAAAGATTTGTAAAAAATTGTCACAATCTAAAACCTGGAAGGAGAAACTGTTATTTATCCAGCCTTTTTATTTCTATTTCACCATAACTTGTATCAAGGAAAATTTTCCTGCCGCCGCCGTTAAAAGAATAAGTGGCCTTGATATTATCGTTATTTTTATTCACACTTTTACTCGTCGGAGTTAAATCATAACGGATAAAATCCGTTTCATCATAACTGGAATGTTTACCGAATCCCCGTATCCTTACTTCAACTGTTATTTTTTCATTTTCAGCTATATATAATTTTATATTGCCGTTATTGGTTTTTGCCCGGGATTCAGAATTTATATTCTGAAGTTCTATATGAATATCCCCTGAGCCGGATATTGCTTTTACAGATCCGTCAACTTTATATAAATAAACACTCCCGGCCCCTGTTGATGCCTCAATACGTCCTTTTACCTGTAAGGATTTAATATTACCGCCGCCTGTATTCAGAGTTGCATCTCCATTAACATTCTTAATACTAATATTACCGCCGCCTGTGTTCAGCTTTACTTTGCCGTTTATTTCATCAACAACAATATTCCCACCGGCCGTATTAATAGCAATTGATTTACTGACATTGTTAATCCTTATATTTCCGCCTGAAGTAGAAACAGTGCCATTCCCATCAATGTTTGATAAATGTAAATCACCGCCGTAGGTTAAAATTTTCATTTCTCCCTTAATTTCCTCTGCTGTTACATCACCGCCGTATGTGTGCAGGTCGGTATATCCGCTTACTTTTTCTATAGAAATATCACCGCCTGAAGTAACACCCTTAAGACTTCCGACAAAGGAGCCCTTAACAGTAAGGTCTCCTGCCTGCGTACTCATCTCAACATAAAAATAAGACGGTACAGTAACCTCTACATCCGAATAGTTGGAATTATTTGATCTTATTCTTACATGATTACCTGCAAATTTTACCAATAACCCATCTTCGTCCTCATCATAATCATCATCATACCTAACAAGTACTTCGTTTTTATTCCATGTTTTAATTGATATATCGCCATAAGACAAATCAACTAAAAGATGCCCGTTTTTATTTACCTTAAAGGTCTTGGTTTTATAATTCTGACTAAAAACTGTCGCTGAGTTAATCAGAAAAAATATCATAACTATTTTTGCAACAGCACTGCACTTATTCATCTTACTTGCTCTCCTCTAGCACTGTTTTTGCCTGGTACCTTATATACCGGTTTTCATCAACTTTCATTTTTTCTTTAAAGACTGAGAGCTCATCCTCGCTGAATTTAGTCCCGTCTTTTTGTGCCTGCATTAAACTATTAATAGCTTCTATCCTGTTGCCGGACATTTTATCATTCATCAATACATACATAAGGGTGTTTTTTACATCTGGATTGCCGTTAAATTTACTTAGTAGTTTAATTGCCTCACGCCTTACACCCGGGTTATCATCAAACTTGGCTACAGAGATTAATGCTGCTTTTACTTCAGCATCAACTTCTGTTTTCTGCTCAGTTCCTATAGCATTAATAGAATTTAATCTTACCCCGGGATTCTCAACATTAAGCATCGAATAAGTAAGGACATTCTTAATTCTCTCATCGTTTATATTTCCCTTCATCCTAACAGGTTTAATTGCATCAAAAATAAATTCTATTTCGCCATCCTTTGCATCCTGATCAATAAAACGTACATTACTTATTCGTACATCATTTTGTGCAAAAGAAAAATTATCCGAAGCATTTTCAACCATTGTTGATGTTTCGGGATTGCTGATGATCTGAACGGGGTCTGTTTTAAAGAAAATATACCCAAGGAAGAAACCCGCTGCCAGTACTGCAACACCGCCGAATGCAGCCTGGAATTTTATTGAAGAAAGGAAAGTAAAACTGCTGAGGAACTTCTTCCAGGCAGATAACTTTGTTCTTTCAGCTCTTATTGCATCTCTTAGTTCCTGCCTTACCTGGAAAAGAGTAAACTCATCAGGGTCTTCAGGTTTATGTTCAAGAAGGATAGATTTTAATCTTTTCTGTTCTTCAAACTCAATCTGGCATTCCACACAATCGTTTATATGTTTATCAAACTCTAATTGTTCATGTTTGCTTAGTTCATTATCAACCGCAAGCGGTATCCATTCTTTATATATCTGGTGTTCCATTTCGTGCTCCGTTATTTTGACCTCATCCCCCTGCCCCTTCTCCTTAGTAAGGAGAAGGGGAGAAAGAAAAATTTCATTTATATATGCATCAACTAATAAATATTTTTAAGTAATTTTCTCATTTTATGATTTGCTTCAAACAAATACTTTTTAACCGTTCCCTCCTGGCAATCCATCATCATTGCTATTTCCTTTAGTTTATAACCTTCGTAATGTTTCATTACAAAAATCATTTTCTGTTTTGGTGATAAAGTTTCAACCGCCCTGTTTACCTGTTCAGTTATTTCAGAGCTTGAAAGATATTTTTCCGGAGAAGATTGATGAGATACTGATTCAAGAACTACCCCGCCGTTCATTTCTTCTTCATCGTACTCATCATTTATAGGAACATTAATTCTTTTTTTCCCCCTGGCGCTGTGTGTAAGGCATACGTTTGTCGTAATCCTGAAAAGCCATGTAGAAAACTCGCTCCTGAACTGGAAATTCTGCAGGCCCTTATAAACACGGATAAACACCTCCTGGTAAATATCTTTTGCATCATCTTTATTCTGAACATATTTAAGCGCCATAGATAAAACCCGTTTATCATAACGGAAAACCAATTCTTCAAATGCAGAAGAATCGCCCTGCCGGGCTTTTGTTATTAAATCAGTATCAGTAAGCGCCATTAGATTTCCAATTTCTATCCGTTTAGACTGGTAGATTATTAAAAGGTTGGTGAAAATTAGTGAAATTCTTATGTAGGATGTGATTTTAATTGACAGGCGGTTAAATATGGCTTATAATGGTGTTTATTCAATGGTGCAGAAGTTCTTGTCGATGGATACAACTAATAAATCTTAAAAATTTTAACTGTTCCCGGTTCCATTTTAATATTTAATAAAGATTTATTTACCCCCGCAGCACTCCCAGTCTCTCCTGAAATAAGTTCCGAATAAGCAATTTTACTTTTATTAACAGGAATATCAATTTCCTCTGGTTCATTACCAATATTAAATGATACTATAACGTGTTCGTTTTCAAATAGTCTTTCAAAAACAAAGCTGTTCTTATCATCATTTTTATAAAGGAAATTTAAAGAGCCCTCCCTTAATGCATTACTCTTATTTCTTATTGAAATAATTTTTTTATAGAACTCAAGAAGATCTTTATCCTGTTCGACTTTATACGTCCCAAATCCTTTTTTAAACCCGGAAGAAGCAGTTATAACTTCGTTATCGTATTTCAATTCATCCCATACCATAGGTTTTCTTACATGCGGATCATCTGCACCCCACATACCAATTTCATCGCCGTAATAAATCATCGGCGCTCCGCGGCAGGTCATCATAAATGCTAAAATAAGTTTTTGAATAGCGAATTCCTTTTTTGATGGTTTGCCGGGATTATAATCAGGGTTGCCCTCATTTGCATCCCTGTCAAAAGCTCTGCCCGGATTCAATATTCTTGAGGATAATCTTTCAGTATCATGACTATCCATAAGATTTTGAAGTATATCAATATTCTCGTAAGGATAAGTTTTATTTATCTCTTCCAGCTTTTCTATAAACTTTGAAACGGAAATCTTCTTTTGTATAAACAGGCTGTCAACAGCGTAGGCAAAATTATAATTCATCAGTGCATCAAATGCGCCGTTTTTAGAAATAAAATCAGGGGAGAGTTCCCATAACTCGCCGATAATAATTGCTTTATTATTAATAGACTTTACAAGCCTGCTCCAGTCATGCCAGAAATCAAGGGGCACTTCCCGCGCCACATCAAGGCGCCAGCCGTCTATTCCATCCTCAGGATCGCCGTCGTTATTCGGGTCCATCCATCTTTGTGTTGAGTGAAATATATATTGTTTCGGTGCCGGGTGAAGATCGTTTTCTGTGCGGTTAATTTCAGGGAGTGACTTTATATCCCACCACCCCTTATAATCAAACTCATCTTTTTCAGTTGCAGGATCATCAAAGGAATTAATCCTGTACCATTCCTTGTATTTTGATTCGCTCCCGTTTTTAACAACATCCCGGAAAGCCCAGAATTGCGTGCCTGTGTGATTAAAAACTCCGTCGATAATAATTTTCATCCCCCGTTTATGGGTCTCATCAATTAATTTAAGGAAAAGTTTATCGGCTTCCGTCCATTGCCACGTTGAAGGCTTATCAGGCGTTTCAGATTCCATTAATTTATTATCACCGCCCGGATCCGGACCAAAGTTTATATCTATATGATGATAAGTTGAGCCGTCATATTTATGGAGTGAAACAGCTTCAAAAACAGGATTGAGATAAATGGCTCCTGCACCTAATTCTTTTATATAATCCAGTTTATTAATAATTCCCTGGATATCGCCGCCATATCTTCTGTCGTATATATCCTTAATTCTGCCGTCGGGTCCTTTCTCCCAGTCTGACGGTTCAAACCAGTTGGCTGTCCATTCCTTCACATCCCATCCGGCAGGTACCTTGCTGCTGTTTATAAAAACTTTTGCTGCATCAGGATCATTTGATTCATCGCCATTTGCAAATCTCTCCGGAAAGATCTGGTACCAGACTATACCCTTTGCCCAGTCAGGAAAATGATTTTGTGAAAAAATAAAACCGGGAAAGTTTACTAATAAAAAAAGCAGTAGTAATGTTTTCATTTTTTATAAAGAAAATTTAAAAGAAGTTACACAGAATTTCAGCAAAAATACACAGAGTAAACATATGCTTCACTTCGGCGATTAATCTTATATTTTCAGTCCTAAATAATGCGTTTTTGAATCTATTTCCAAACTATCGCTAAAAATGTGTAACAAAATTTTACACTTTCCTTGTTTTAACCGGGGAAACCGGTAAAAATTACGTAACTGAATTTTATAGTATAATAAAAACTGCGATATTATTAAGTATTAGATGAGGTACAATAATTGCATCCTTTATACTGAACGAACTATCTCCCGTAAGGGAAGTACAAAAAAATATATAACTGTTCATGTATAACGATTCCTCCATGGACGTCCGCGCGGGCGTCCTGGTCTTCCCGCACATATTTTCTTCATTAAACAGAAGGGGTGTTTATGAGAAAAGTTCATTTCAAAAAAACAAACATTAGATTTGTTTGGTTAACAGCATTTCTTTGTTTCATTTCATTTTTCTTTATCCAGGACAATATTTTTGCACAGGTTTCAATTAAAGAAACAGTTACTTTAAATCCAAAAATCACTACGTCTAATGGACCGGATTATGATATACTTGCATTAGATGATTACTTATGTTTAGGTGACCAATCATTTCTTGTAATATCTGCTCCATATGAAGTTTATCAACAGTATCGTGATTCAATTATTATGCTGGAAATTATTTCAGGAAATAAATCGGCTTCCTTTTATAATATAAATTCTTATATGGGTGATACCGTCTATGTACTTTTCCGTTGGCTCGATGTTATTAGAATTCACCATGATACCCTTGGAAGTTCAACCGCAACTATTAGAGCCACCTTAAGCAATGTTGTAAGTACTACTGATATTAATTTGTCATGTGGTGGAGGTGGTGAGGGTGAGTGTTCACTCGAGTCCTATCCGGTATTTGGTGTAAGTACTCTAAGACCGGGGGAAAGTATAATTTTGCAGGCTTCACAAATGGGATCATGTCCACCCCCGGGTCCTGATTTTTCTTACAATATCAGGATTATTCAGGGTTCCGAATACGGAACTCTTCTAAACATATATACAGGTGAAAAGGCAGATCAGTTTAACGAAATACACCCTTATGATCTTAGCTGGTTAGCTTTTTTGTTTTTAGCTGATGGGGAAATACCGGAGTTGGCAAAGCAAATAAAAATTCATATTGGTACAAGCGATGCATCGATTCCTTCTTCATTATTAACACTTTCAGTAAATCCATCCATTGAGGCGGTTGTTCAGTTTATTCCGGATACTTTAGCTCCGGGTGATACTGCAAATATTTTAATTAAAAAGAGAAATGAAGACTTATCATTAAGTAATTTTCCACCGGAAGCAACCTTTGAAATCGGAATGCTGGATGGATGTGTAAACGGAACTATCTTAACAGAGGCCGGAACAGGCAGCTATTTTTTCGATATCCCGCAGCCGGTTAAATTTATAGCTGCTGATAGTATAGAAGGGGATAGTGGAACAGTAAAGTTAAAAATAGGAATAGTAAATGATGGTGAAATAATAGCCACAAAAAATGTAAAGGACAATAAAAATAAAACCTTTAAATCAAATAAGAACTTATATAAAGTTGCAAAAAATTATATGGGTTCGCAAATAGAAACCTGTTTTGCAGGAGATTTTAATACGTTTGATTATTGGGTGGGGGATGTTGTTCTTGGAATTGAAAATACACCGCAAGTGCTTCTTGGCGAAAGTAAGTATTACCAGGCTAAGTTTAATATGGAGGAAATGAAAATAAAGATTGAGGAAATTATTCCTGATGAGCAGGGTGTTCCACATCAAAAATCAGGAATGGAAGGGGATTGGGATTGGATAACCGAAAAAGATCATTGGGCGGAGGTTAATGTATGGGGAGAAAATCCAGTTGGCATTATAAGAGGCGATAAACCGGGTGTTTACTGGGAGAGGGAAAAACCAATATGGGGCAAATCCGAAACATTAGATCCGGGTTTAATAAGAATAATTGGAAGATATTGGGAAGAAGACAAGGCTTATAAGGTGAAATTAACAACATCAGGTGCGCCGCCTGAATTGGCGGCTTCAATTATTATTGAAGTGATGAAACCAGAGAAAATAACCAGTACAAAGTATAAAAAACTACCAACTACAATTAAAGATGTGGATGGTAGTAATATAAATTTAGATAATTTAATTATTGAATATGCCGGTAAATCAGGCATTTTGCCGCAAATAATAAAAGCCCAGATGCTAGAGGAAAGCACCTTTAGAGCAGCATACAGGTATGAACCATTCTCTGATGCAGCAGGAGTACAATCTGATTATCGATATACAAATAACAGATATAAAGTGAAAAGTGCCGCTGATATCGGGAGCCCTTCAATTCCAGCTACTCATACAAATGTAAGACCCCATGATTATTGGCGATATCAGGGAACAATTTGGGATTTCTTTTATGCCCACTCATCCACCTTGAATAAAGATATTGCCGTGGGTTCCGGGGATGATTTATATCCTCAGACAAACAGTAGGGGCAGGGTCTTGTGGTATTCAAAGCCCAGAAATAAGTGGAATGAAACTTACACTAAAACCTATACTGAACAAATTGCAAATAAAAAAAATGAAAATGAAGCAATTGATCTTGCGAGGGATGAAGCAAACAAATGGCTTAAGGAACAATACAATGGTGGCATTATGAAAACTGGGATAGCTCAAACTCGTATGGCGGCATCATATGGCATTTTGCAAGTTACATATTACAGAGCTCTTGAAGAATATGGCTATACAGAAAACAATGATAACTATCCCGAACGTTTAAACGAAGTGGAATTCGCATTAAAATTCTGGCAAGATATTCTTTTAGGTTATTTAACAAAAGAAAAAGTTTCCTCTTCTGATAATAATGAATATAACTGGAGAAACGGATATGAAACAACCCTACGATATGCACTGGGAAGATATAGAGGAATTAGAACAGATAGTTATGGAGAATCCATCATTAATAATTCGAAAAAATTTAATATAGAATAAGGTGGAATCATGAATTATTCAAAAATATTCTTAATAGTTTTTCTTATTCTCTCTGCCAATAAATTTTATACACAGAATGATCCCGTTGAACAATATAGGCAAAATATTTCCACGTTATTAGCTCAAATGACTGGTGGGAATTTTATACTTGAGTCAACTTCTTATGGTTCTTTCGTTGCTGTAGATCCATCTGATACTAATATTTCCAACTATACTGATTACGATATTTTAGATCCTGATAGTTTGTTAAATGGATATGTTTTATTCACCGCAACGGATACGAGCAAACCTTTCAATGAAAGACAAGGTTTTGTGGGTGTTTATAAAAATGGGATTATAAAATGGTTCTCTAATGGCGTTGATAATGGTACGAGAGGCAGATTTATTGGTATTAGGGACTTAAATAACAACGGAAGTCTTGAAATAATTACAGGTTGGATCAGCGGCTTTTCTGGTCTAACAGAACAAATTTGGATCTTCTCCTGGAATGGATCGACAGCATCAATTATCAATGAAGTTGATGAAAATGGGTATTCCGAAATTTATATGGATCCACATACCTGTGTTATTCAAGATGTTGATGGAAATGGGATTTACGAAATTTTAGGACAAAGAGTTAAAAAGGTGGATACTGAAGATGATGTAGTAGATTCTGTTGAGACAAAAGTATATAGCTGGAATGGTTCTAAATTTGGATATTGGCCGAATCCTCCGGCCTATACCCCCAACTCATTCACTGTTGCAAATAATTTAAATGCAAGTGTCCATATAAATATCACAAGATCCGGTGATTTTTTAATTTATAATTATTCAATTCAGAA
>JAWOJF010000204.1:0-3242 GCA_046481785.1 Ignavibacteriaceae bacterium
CTGCAGGACAAATGTATTATTATACTTATCTACTATAATTCCGGGCAGAAGATCCGACTCACTAAATACCAGCCGGAATGATTCCCCCCCCGGGTAAAAATCTTTCCTTAACTGATATGCCTGCAGTATCCTGTTTTTTAAGAATTCCTTCGTATTGGTAATTTCTTCTCTGGAAAGTAATCTTCCTGCAATTAATGAATTCCGGTTATAAAAAGCAGAACCAATAAGATTATTTTTAGAATCATAAACAGTGACAACATCACCATTTTCTACAGAACCTTCTACCCTGTCAATTTCATTACTAAAAATCCACAGGTGTCCCGATTGAATTCTGCGTTCTTCATTTTTTTTTAGGAATAGTTTCGGCATTCTTATAACCTATCTTGTAAATATGTATTGATGTTGAGTTTTCCTTGAGTTACCAAGATTAACCTTAAAACCTGCTGTTTTTATAATATTAACCACAGCCTCACCCGAGCTGCCGAACAGAGGAAGCAGATTATCATGCACTTCGCAGAGAATTATTCTAAGTTTAGAATTTTGTAATAAAGCAGTCATACCTTTCAGTACAAGAATTTCAGCCCCTTCAACATCAATTTTAACAGCAGAAGGAGTTTCTGCTTTTTTCTCTTCAATTAATTTATCACCAGTATATATTTTAACTTTTTTACCATGTTTTTTAACTTTAAAATCGGTCCGCTGTACAAAACTATGCGCTCCAAAATTCGGCGTATCAGACGAATAGAAAATTTTTTCACCAACTTCATTTCCCAGGGCAAGCTGATGAGCATAAACATTGCGGGCATCATTTAGTTTTATATTACTCTGTAAAAGATTAAAAGTATCTTCTTCAGGTTCAAATGCATAAATTTTATTCTGCAGGATTACATTTTTTGAAATCACCAGTGAATACAGACCAATGTTTGCGCCTATATCCCAGAATACATCATCGGGATTTAATCTTGATAAAAATTCATCCAGTAAATGCTTTTCCCCGGCAAAATCTTTTACATAATCATCAAGAAAAAAAGTAGGGGTTCTAAACCTGATTGTACTATTGTTGTATACCAATTCGGTTTGTTTGTTAAACCTGCCGATAAAATTATAAATTTTTCTTAAAGGCTTATACAAACCGGCTTTAGCCAGGTAATATGTTATTAGTTTTTTGTCCATAATAATGATGTAAATTTTTCAATCCTTAAAACTATATAAAACATATCTAAATTTTATATAAATTTACCTGTTAAATGATGGAAATTCGGATTATGAGAATATTTTTTTCAATTGTTTGCCTGTTTTATGTTTTACCCGCAATGATTTTTGCCCAGGAGTTCAAATTTGCCTGGCTGACAGATATTCATTCCGGGGCATCCGGTGCTGAGTCTGATCTGCAAAATATTGTTGCAGATATTAATTCGAGAAATGATATTGAATTTGTTGTTGTTACCGGAAATATAACCGAAACAGGCAGCAGCAGTGAACTTCAAAAAGCCGAAGAAATACTTGATGCATTAAACACTCCTTATTATGTAATCCCCGGGCCCCATGATACAAGATGGAGTGAGAGCGGCTGTTTGGAATTCAATTATTTATGGGGAAGTGAAAATTTTATTTTTGACCATAATGGAACAAGACACATAGGCATTAACAGCAGTATTTGCTGGCAGGGCGGCGGTGGACATATATCCCCGCAAAATATTGCCTGGCTGCAGCAGATTTTTGATACAACCAATGTTTTGCAGGAAATTTACATCTATGTTCATCATCCTTTGAATAATACTATTGATAACTGGTACCAGGTTACAAATCTTTTAGCAGGTAAAAATATTAAAGCCGTTTTTACAGGCTTTACAGATGTTAATGCAAATCCGTCCTTCTGTAACATTATTTTAAACTATAACGGAGTTCCAGCCGCTGCAGGGCGTTCTGCAATGTCATCAAAAGCACCTGCTGCTAAAAAAAGAGCCTCCCGCAAAACCGGGGAAAACTGGGGTTATACTTTTGTTGAAAGCCGGACTGACTCATTACTTTTTTATGAACTGACAGCCGGCGGTTCTCCGGTATTCTGGGGCGGTATTCCAAAGAACGAGACTTTGCAGATTCCTCATGTTGATTCGGCTCAGAATAAGGTTTACTCAGATAATATTACCATAAAATGGCAGAAGGAATTAAATAGTGAAATGTATGCTTCGCTTCTTACATCTGAAGATAAAATTTTTGCCGTAACAAAGAATGGTTTTGTTTATTGTTATGATTTAAATGGAAATTTAAAATGGAAATACGATACAGGTGAAACTATTTTGAGTAAACCTGTAAGAGATAAAGATATTCTTGTAGTTGCCACAGTTGAAGGTGATCTTTTTTCATTTAATGCGAATAATGGAAGTGTAATACAGGTTTTAAGTATTGGCGAACCTTTAACATCGCAGTTAATAAAAACGGATATAACATATAATGGGTATCAAACCAAAGGGGCAATAGCAGGAACTGCATCCGGAAAGATATTCTGTTATGACATGTACTCACTTGAGCAGGTTTGGGAGAATAATTCAGCAAAAGGACTAATTAACACTGAACCGCTTTTAATTAATAACCGGATTATTTACGGAAGCTGGGATAATAATCTTTACTGCATTGATTCAAGAAGCGGATCGTTAAACTGGAAGTGGCAAAACCCTGATCAAAAAAGTACTTCGGCAAATTCCGGGTTTTCATATTTCTCCCCTGCCGGCTGTACTCCTGTATCTGATGGAAAACAAATTTATATAGCAGCACCTGATAAATATGTAACTGCAATTGATTTTCTTCTCGGCAGAACTGTGTGGCGAAAAAACAATTTCAACTGCTGGGAATCCATCGGGTTAAGTAATGATAAAAAAAATCTCCTGATAAAAAGCATGCGCGATAAGATATACATTGTGTCCGGTTATGACGGCAAACAGGTAAATGAAATAAATGCCGGGTATGGTTTTGATGTTACTCCTACGGAACCAATTGAATGGAACGGGAGTATCTTATTCGGCGCCGGAAATGGAAATATCTATATAATTGACGGCGCTTATAATGCTGAGCCGGTATTGTTTACCGGAACCGCAAGGGTTAATACCGTTGAACAAATAAAGGATAATTTATTTGCCGTATCCAATATGGATGGGGATATTTTTGTATTCGAATTGAAATAATTTGTTAACCTTTGCTCCCCTGCGCCTTTGCGGTAACTTTTACCGCCAAGTTTCAAAGGG
>JAWOJF010000245.1:0-5808 GCA_046481785.1 Ignavibacteriaceae bacterium
ACTGAAAGTCCATCATATAGTATAAATGATTGTCTTTCCCCCCTGCTTGTTTTAATAACAAGTTCATGTTTAATCATATCGAATACAATTTCAAAAATTCCATTTTTGTACGGAACAGACCGTGTTGTTAAACCTGATGAAGATACGTACAACGTAACATGCCACCAGTGGTTAAGAGGGGGACACAGTGCAAGTCTTATCTTTCCAATAATCTGTGCATATAAATGAATAGTATCTTTTGTTTTTTTCCATTCTTCAAGCGGAAGAGGAGGAAATCTCTCTTCTTTAGTCATATATGGTCCGTATCCTTAAAATCAATTGATTGAAAATATAATGTATCAACATAACAATAACCCCATTTTTCTCCCGGCTCAAAAGATTTAATAACAGGGTGCTGAGTTGCATGAAAATGTTTTGTTGCATGTTTATTTTTAGAATTATCACAACAGCCAACATGTCCGCATGTTAGGCAAAGTCTTAAATGAACCCATGTATCCCCGGTTTTAATACATTCCTCACAGCCTTCTGATCCCGGAGTTATTTGTTTAATCTGGTTTATATGCTCACACGATCTCACGGGTTAAACCTTTTTAATAATAAGATAAATAAAAATATTTATAATAAGAATAACCTCAGAGCACATGCAGGTTTTTGCGGATAATATCCTGCTCTCATTCGTACCTGCAGCGGGGCGTTTACATATTAATCTTCATGTTCGGCAGGGGGAATATTTTCTGCCCCTTTAAGTTTGCCTATAAGTGTCTGGGGCTGATGAATAAGCAGGGGCAGGCAGCGCGAACATATAAAATTTGCCCCGCCTGAATATGTGAGGTTTACTAATGGTATATCATTTTCTGAAACACCGCAGTTTAAACATTTTTGCATGTTAATTCCTTTATTTTTTATCAATAAAAAAGATGACATCTTTTTAAAAAGATGTCATCTTTAACTCTTTAAGCTCTTTTATTAAAATAACCCTTCGGTTGATAAATATCTTTCGCCTGTATCATAATTAAAAGTAAGTATTTTAGTTCCAGCCGGTACTTCTTTTATTTTTTGTGCAACAGCTGCCAGGGCGGCACCTGAAGAAATACCGATAAGCAGGCCTTCTTCTTTTGCTGCACGGCGTGTATATTCAAAAGAATCATCTTTACTTACTTTAATTACGCCGTCGATAACTTTCATATTCATTATACCGGGAATAAATCCTGCGCCGATTCCCTGTAACGGATGAGGCCCCGGTTCTCCGCCGCTTAATACGGGAGAAAGTTCCGGTTCAACAGCAAATACTTTTAAATTATTCCATTTCTTTTTTAAAACTTCTGCGCACCCGGTAATATGTCCCCCAGTACCAACACCGGTAATGATATAATCTAGTCCATCAGGAAAGTCCTTTAATATTTCCTCAGCAGTTGTTTTCCTGTGAATCTCAGTATTTGAAGGATTATCAAACTGCATAGGCATCCAGGAATTTGGGGTATTGCTTATAAGCTCGCGGGCTTTTTCAATAGCTCCTTTCATTCCTTTTTCCCTGGGAGTAAGAACAAGTTCAGCGCCGTATATAGCCATAAGCCGGCGGCGTTCAAGCGACATTGACTCGGGCATAACAAGAATTACCTTATATCCCTTAACTGCCCCAACCATTGCAAGTCCAATACCAGTATTGCCGGATGTGGGTTCAATAATTACACTCCCTTGTTTAAGTGTTCCGTTTTTTTCAGCATCTTCAATCATAGAAAGAGCTATACGGTCTTTAATACTTGCGCCGGGGTTAGCTCTTTCAAGTTTAACCCAAACTTCAACATCATTCCTGAATAAACGGTTCAAGCGTAAATGCGGCGTTCCGCCGATTGTCTCGAGTATGTTTGTTGCTTTCATATGCTCTCTTTGTTATTAATTAATAATTAAAGGATAAAATCTCTGAATCAAGATGTTAATTTTATAAAAATGTAAAAGTTCTTAACAAACGGAATTTTTAAATCTGAAAATCTATTGGTTCTTTATAATCTCTCTGGTTTCTTATTTTCACCTGGCTTTTATGGTACACAATGGAGTAAGGCAAAACGCTTTCTGTAAGCCATACGTTACCGCCAATTACACTATCATGCCCTATAACAGTATTACCGCCAAGCACCGTACTGCCTGCATAAATAATAACATTATCTTCAATTGTAGGATGCCTCTTTGTACTTGCTTCCGATTTTTCAACACTTAAAGCACCAAGAGTAACACCCTGGTACAGTTTTACGTTGTGCCCAATGGTTGTGGTCTCTCCAACAACTATACCTGTGCCATGATCGATAGTAAACCTATCACCAATTTCCGCCTTCGGATGAATATCAATACCTGTCTGCCTGTGTGCATATTCAGTGATCATACGTGGTATAGTTGGGACACCAAGTTTTACAAACCTGTTGGCTATCCTGTATGCCGCTATTGCAAAAAATCCCGGGTAAATAGAAATTACCTCCTGAACATTAACCGCAGCGGGGTCTGATTCGCATATAAATTCCGCATCATCAAAAAGCTTTTTATGCAGATCAGGTAAATGAGCAAAAAAATCTTTCATAACCTTTTCAGCATCAACACCCGTTGATGAAATGACACTTATTGTTTTCTGATATGCAAGGAGACTGAACTCTTCATATTCATTAAATGTCATTCCCTGCCTTAATGGAAAAAGAAGCTGAAACAGCATATCCGTCAATTCAGTTATATCACTTATTGAAGGTATATGCGAAAACTTTTCTTCATAAAAGGAATAATTTTCCTTTATGAACGAGTTCATAAAATTTATTTCCGGTCCCAATCTTTATAACTCACGGATGGTTAGACAAATTTCACTTATTAATGTAAATGATTATATGTTAAAAAGCACATCTGCCGTCAAAATCAATGTCCGGATGCTGCATAAAAACTTTATAAGATGAATATAAATTAATGCAGGATTCTTGATATTGCACCCACATCCATTATCCCGAATCCAGAATCCAGTGGACGCAAAATGGTTATTAAGTAACAAAGAAATGGCTACTTTGCTTTTCATTCAATTCTTATATTTATTACACTTACTTTAACATTATTTATTAATAAACTTAAAATATTATGAAAACTTTAATTACACCTGCAGCCTTAAAGATCAGCTTAATTGCAGTAACCCTGCTGTTTATTTTCAGCGGAGTCAGTTTCTCACAGGCCAATAAAGTTGTTATCAATCCGGATGCCGCAAAAGATACAATAAGCCGCCACATATACGGACATTTTAGTGAGCACCTCGGCAGATGTATATACGGGGGCATCTGGGTAGGAGAAGACAGTAAAATTCCTAACACAAGAGGGATACGTAATGATGTTGTTGCCGCTTTAAAAAATATAAAAGTGGCAAATCTCCGCTGGCCCGGCGGCTGTTTTGCTGATGAGTATCACTGGATGGACGGTATTGGTCCCCGTGATAAACGTCCTAAAATGGTTAATACTAACTGGGGCGGAGTTGTTGAAGATAACAGTTTTGGTACTCATGAGTTTATGGATCTTTGCGAACAGATAGGAACTGAACCTGTTATCTGCGGTAACATTGGCAGCGGTTCAGTAGATGAATTATCCGACTGGGTAACATACTTAACATCTGATGCTGAAAATCCAATGACGGAACTGCGTAAGAAAAACGGGAGAGATAAACCATGGAAAGTTAAGTACTGGTGTGTAGGCAATGAGACATGGGGATGCGGCGGTGTTATGGATCCTGAATTTTATGCAAATGAAATGGCGCGTTACTCATGGTTTATGAGAAATTATGGTGATAACTCATTGTATAAAATTGCTTCCGGCGGGCTTGAAAGCGATTATAACTGGACTGAAATTGTAATGAAAAAGTGGAGCGGACACGAGGGATGGCTCCAGAGTTATATGAGCGGATATTCTCTTCATTATTATACTGTAACAAATAACTGGACCGTAAAAGGCTCTGCAACTAATTTTACTGAAGATGAATGGATTACTACTTTAACAAAAACACTGCGGATGGATACTTTAGTAACCAAACATTCTGAAGTAATGGATAAATATGATCCGCAAAAAAAGGTCGGGCTTATAGTAGATGAATGGGGCAACTGGTTTGATGTTGAACCCGGTACAAATCCCGGTTTTTTATATCAGCAGAATACATTAAGAGATGCAATGGTTGCTGCTCTTAATCTGAATATTTTTAATAAACATGCTGATAGAGTAAAGATGTCGAACATTGCTCAGGTTGTTAATGTTTTACAGGCTGTAATCCTTACTGAAGATGAAAAAATGCTGCTTACCCCTACTTACCATGTCTTTGATCTTTATAAAGTACATCAGGATGCCTTAAATCTGCCGCTTGATATTACTTCGGAGGATTATGAATTAAACGGGCAGATAATACCCGCGCTTAGCGCAACTGCATCTAAAAGCAAGGATGGAACTGTAAATATAAGTCTTGTAAATACCAATCCATCAAAAGAAATGAGCTTAACTTGTACATTAAAAGGATTAGCCGGAAAACCGGTTACAGGCAAAGTATTAACTTCAGCTAACATGCAGGATCATAATACATTTGAACAGCCTGATAATGTTAAAGTAGAAGGATTTAGCAACTTCAAAGTTAACGGAGATGAAATCACAATTAATTTACCTTCCAAATCGATTGTCACATTAGAGGTAAAATAAATTTTATTTTAAATATTTTTGCTATGTTTGTTGTAGTTAAAGATGACATCTCTTTAAAGAGATGTCATCTTTTTATATAAACAAACTAAATTCCGAATGAAACTCTTACGAAGACTTTATGACTGGGTGTTAAGCTGGGCAGAAACTCCATACGGTGGTTTAGCACTTTTTGTTCTTGCCTTTGCAGAATCATCTTTTTTCCCTATACCTCCTGACCCGCTATTAATTGCACTGGTTCTTGGTGTAACGGCTAAGGCATATAAATATGCGGCAACGTGTACTGCTGCTTCAGTGCTTGGAGCGCTGTTAGGATATACTATCGGGCATTTTCTCTGGTGGACCCCCTCAAATGAATTTACAGGCATTGCTAATTTTTTCTTTACCAATGTTCCGGGCTTTACTGTTGAAGGATTTTTTAATGTTCAGAGAATGTATGAAGAATATAATTTCTGGATAGTGTTTACAGCAGGTTTTACACCGATACCATATAAACTCATAACTATTTCATCCGGGGCTTTTAATATAAGTCTCCCGATGTTTATTGTTGCATCGTTAGTTAGCCGCGGTGCAAGATTTTTTCTTGTTGCTTTTTTAATATGGAAGTTTGGTCCGCAGATAAAAACTTTTATTGATAAGTATTTTAACTGGCTTGCTGTTGCATTTACTGTTTTACTTATCGGCGGGTTTGTTGTAATTAAAATGGTATTATAGAATACCTGTAGAGACGCCCTGCCGGGCGTCTCTGAGCACGACACAACCAAAATTACGCAAATCTCTTTATCCTGTTTAGATGTTTATATAAGCCAATATTATTCCGGAGGTTTTTAGTTATCCTTCCCAGACGCCACGCCGGGGCATCTCTACGATAACCTCCTGTTATGATAAGTTTATTAAAAATTTCAGTTGCCACACAATAGACGCCCACCGGGGCGTCTCTACATTCTTAAAGCTTTTTTGTATGTTTAGTGGATTCTTTTAAATAAATATTCACTAATAGTAACAGGGGTAAATGTGAATCACACCAAAGGAAACTGGAAATTCCCACCGGCATTCTGGACGGCTAATATTGTAGAGCTTTTTGAAAGAGCGGCTTATTATGCAGTTTTTATTGCAATA
>JAWOJF010000099.1:0-12906 GCA_046481785.1 Ignavibacteriaceae bacterium
AACTTGTATTGCTCTGGTTTGGTTCATGGAAAAACAGCATGTCATGTTATGCCCCGGAATGGGTTAAAAAAGATATTGAAAAGTTTCCAAGAGCACTGGATATAAACAGTATGGGAAAGGAAATATTAACTACCTTCAGCTCTAATAACCTTGAAGCCGATAAAAAAGCATTTGTTATGCTTATGAAGCATTTAAAAGAAATAGATTCTGATGATAATACTGTTATTATGGTTCAGGTTGAAAATGAAATAGGGATGATTCCTGATGCAAGAGATTATTACGGCAAAGCAAATGAGGCATTTAAGTCTGATGTGCCTGCTGAGTTAACGGGATATCTAAAAGAACATAAAGAAAATTTAATTCCGGAATTTCTGGATTACTGGAAAGGTAATGGTTATAAAACTTCCGGAACATGGGAAGAGATATTCGGAAAAAGTTTAAAGACTGATGAAGTATTTATGGCATGGCAGTATTCAAAATATGTTGAGGAAATAACCTCAGCAGGTAAGGCTGAATATCCTTTACCCATGTTTGTAAATGCGGCTTTAATAAGAGAAGGCTATAAGCCTGGGCAATATCCAAGTGCCGGGCCTCTTCCTCATATTATGGATATCTGGAGAGCCGGAGCTCCTTCAATAGATTTTCTATCTCCTGATATATATTTCCCAAATTTTGTTGAATGGTGCAAAAAATATGACAGATCGGGCAACCCATTATTTATTCCCGAGGCAACCGGTAATCATCAAAGCGCTGCAAACGCATTTTATGCAATTGGTAATCATAATGCAATAGGTTTTTCTCCATTTGCTATTGAGTCACTTGATCCTGAAAATCACCGGCTGACTCAAAGTTACAATGTGCTCTCCCAGTTAACCCCGGTAATATTCCAACACCAGGGGAAGGGAACAATGGCAGGTGTTCTGCTTGATAAAGATAATCCGGAAGAAAAAATTAAATTAGGCAGTTATACTTTAAATTTTTCGTTCGAATTAAATGACAGGTATGCATCTCAGCCCGCCGATGAGGACCCCCGTGGAGGAGGTCTTGTTATTCAAACAAGCAATGATGAATATATTATTGCCGGCTCCGGACTAATTGTAACATTTGAATCTAATAACAATGAATTTCCTATTGCCGGCATAGTTAGCATTGATGAAGGAAAATATGCAGATGGCCAATGGATTGCCGGAAGAAGACTTAACGGTGATCAAAATCATCAGGGAAGACATATAAGGTTACCTTATGGTAGTTTTTCAATACAACATATTAAATTGTATCAATACAAATAATAAATATTTTCTTTTAGTAAGGAGAAGGATGGGGGACGATGCCAATGAAAGCTAAATATGTACATACCAATTTGATTGCAGAGAACTGGAAGAAACTGGCTGGTTTCTATACTAAAGTATTCGGATGTACTTTTGTGTCACCTGAACGGGATTACAAAGGTTTGTCTCTTGATGCTGCAACTGCTCTTAAAGATGCCCATTTAACAGGAGCGCATTTCAGGCTGCCGGGTTATGATGAAAACGGGCCCACACTGGAAATCTTTAATTATAATATGCTTGAATCACGCTCAAAAACCGTTGTAAACAGACCTGGCTATGGCCATATCGCTTTTGAAGTGGAAGATGTTAATAAAGCACGGCGTACTGTTGAAGAACATGGAGGAAGTGTAATAGGTGAAGTTGTTACTCATACAATAAACACAGGAGCAAAAGTAACATGGTGTTATGTAACCGATCCTGAAGGAAATATTATTGAACTTCAATCATGGGAAAAGTAAATTATGAAGCCGGTTATTTCCTTAATTCAGTAATTCGGAAATTTGTTGAGGCTCAGGCTTATCTCTTACGTAAAGAAAACTCATTATGCACAGCAAAAGATAGAAGGTACCTGTTAGAAGGAAAGAAAATCTTAAACCAAATAAACCAACACTTAAACCGCCCGCAATAGGCCCAACCATATTGCCAATTATCTGGAAGCTTGAGGCAACACCAAGCACACCGCCCCTTCTATCAACCGTTATATTTGTACTTATTGCAGTGAATAACAACGGCATCAATGCTCCAATTCCAAAACCCAGCATTATTCTTACCGGTATTAGTATAAACGGATCACTGATAATTGAATGAAGCATATATGTTATTGCTGTAATAACTGATGCATAAATGAGATTCTTTCTTAATCCCGTTTTTTCAACCCTTCGCCCCCACCATGCTGCAGAAATGATAGAGAAGATACCTACAATACTGTAAAGTGCTCCTGTAATAGTAGGCAGCATATTAGTATTTATCTTAAGTGTTTCAACATAAAAAACAAATATGGGCCTAACAAAAGAAACACCCAGGGCGGCAAGAGTTATCATCAAAGAAGGTATTAGTAAAGACTTTTTCTGCAGCAGGTATTTCCAGTTTTGCATAAAGGAGTATTTTTCATTCCCTTCAACCTTTGCTTCTTCTTTCACAAAGAAAAGAACAAGTAAACCGGATAAAAATATTAGTCCCGCAACAAAAAAGAATACATTTCTAAACCCAATCAGATCTGAGACCACGCCACCTATCAAAGGGCCAAGAACTGTTCCTGCTGCATTAGCTGACTGAAGGAGACCAAGTGCATAGCCGGTCTTTTCTTCCGGGGTATTAGCAGCCACAAGAGCCATAGCCGCAGGAAGAAATCCGCTTAAAGCACCCTGCAGCATTCTGCCAATAAAAAGATGAGTAACATTTCCCGAAAAACCGATTATTACCTGTGCAAGAGCTAATCCGAACACAGCGCGGAGAGTCATTATTTTTCTGCCGTACTTATCACCAAGGCTTCCCCAGACAGGAGCAAGAAAAAATGAAACAAAAAATGGCCCCGCAAATACAAAACCACTCCAGTTTGCTGCTTCTTTCAGATCTGTTACACCAAGTTCCCTTACAAAAAGAGGAAGGAAAGGCACTATTGAACTCATTCCAACCATTGCCAGAAACTGGCAGACCCACATTATGAATAAATTTTTTCTCCAGTATGTCATTAATAACAAATTTAAGAATAATACAATGATTTCGGAATTTCTTTCAAAAGAGTCCTTCCTTAACAAATGAGTAAAATCGGGTTAGATGTATTCCATAAAATCATAATTTCCATAAATTTACAATTTCACTAAAAATGACCTCTGTAAACAGATGGGAAAAAAATTGCAAAAATCACATTATTCTGAACATGGCGAACATTTGCCCATAAGCAAAAGAAAATCCTTGACATTATAGCAACCGAAAGTTATATTTTTGACATGAAAATAAAGCTTATTACTATTTTATTACTATCAGTTACAATTACAGCAATATTTGCAAGCTCAGATGCTGATATTGATTATATTATGGCCAAAAGTGAATATGGCGATAAAATAAAAATTGAATGGAAAAGCACTACTGAATCAAACCTTAGTCATTATGTAATAGAAAGAAGCCCTGCAGCAATTGATTATTTTACCGAGAGAGGGAGCAAACGTCCCGAAGGTAATGATAAAGTATATTATTTTGAAGACGATGCTTCAAATAAAACAAATGATATGGTTTTTAAATACAGAGTAAAAGCTGTTGGTAAAGATGGGCAATTCTATTATTCTAAAACTGTTTCAGTAAGCTCCGGCATTTCCGATGTTAAAAGAACCTGGGGCAGCATAAAGGCTATGTTCAGATAATCCAGTAATGAAACAATCTTCCTGTAATCCCTCCCAATTCCAAATTATAAAATCAAAATTCGAAATTAAAAAGTTTATTACTCATATATCTTTAAAGCTATTGTTCCTCTACTTTCTTTTACCTTTCTTCTTTCTCTTATTAGGTTCATGCGCTTCTTCCAAAAAGTTTGTTGATGAAAATAAAGAAGAAGAAAAAGTAATTAAAAAAGAAGTAAGGTTTGAAAAAGAAACAGTTGAAAAAGAAATAATTAATACAGCTTCCCTGCCTGTCCGCATACTAACAAATGACAGCACAATAAACTTATCCTTTACAGTAGACACTCCGCTTAAAATTTCTGCTGAGAATAAAACTGTTGCTATTGTAAATAATGGTAACGGAATTAAAATACAAAATGAATCAGGCAAACTTAGTTTATCTATAAATGGAAATATCTTTTACTCGGATGTTTTTAATTTTTCCTCTGCTGAAGATAATACTGTTTTTTTCTTTAACGGGAAAAAATACCGCGGCTCTGTTATTGTTTCTGCCGGTAATAAAATAATAAATGTAGTTCCGCTTGAAGATTACCTTAAAGGTGTTTTGCCTGCGGAGATGCCTCTTGGAAAAAATGATGAAAATTTTGAAGCACTGAAAGCATTTGCAATTTGTGCACGCACTTATACAATGATGAAATTGAATGAAAATAAACCCGACTTTGATTTATATATAGATGTACGTGACCAGGTATACGGTGGTGTTGAAAGAGAGAAAGATCTTTCCAATAAAGCTATTGCTGCAACAACCGGTATGATACTGGAATATGGCGGTAAGCCTGCAGGCATTTTTTATCATGCCTCATGCGGCGGATATACTGAGGATGGGGGAAATGTTTTTTCCGGTGGAAATAAACCATACCTTTCAATGATAAAAGATGGCGATGAACCTTATTGCAGTATTACTCCGCGATTTGAATGGGAAGAAAAATACCCGCTGCAGGAATTTGTTAGCAGGCTATCTAAAGCAGGATTAATTAATTCAGATGATTTTAGGATTGAATCTATTGGAATAAACAGCAGGTTTATATCGGGAAGAGTTAATGAAATAGAAATAAACCTGATTTCTGATTCAAGCGGTAGTAAAGATATTAAAATATATGGCAACCAGATTAGAAGTATAATACGGACCGGAGATAATAAAGGTATTTTAAGAAGCACAATGTTTAATATTAATGCTGATTCTGATTCAATTACAATTACCGGCAAAGGTTACGGACATGGAGTTGGCTTATGCCAGTGGGGCGCAATTTCGCAGTCTCGCCAGGGAATAGGGTACCTGCAAATACTCCGGCATTATTTCCCGGGAACAGAGGTTAGTCAATTAAAAATTAAGAATTAAAAAAATAAGTGTATTTTATTTCCGGAACAGCGGGGGAGCAGTATAATCCTTATTTTAAGAGACAGATGTTATATAATTAAGAATAATCAAGTTTAGTGTCCTATGATTCACACATCACTACCAATATACCTTGCATCTTCCTCACCACGAAGAAAAAAATTGTTAAAACAGATCAATTTAAAGTTTAAGGTTATTTCTGCTGAAATAGATGAAAAAATATTAAGAAATGAAGATCCTGTACATAGTGTTACAAGGCTTGCTGAAGAAAAATTAAATAAGGCAAAAGAACAGGTAAAGAAGGGGATAATTATTACTGCTGATACAATAGTTGTTTTGGATAATCATACTATCGGCAAACCAGAAAATCAAAAAGATGCAGTAAAAATTCTTAAAATGTTAAGCGGCAGAACTCATTACGTTTATACAGGTTTTTCTGTATATAATTCGGAGAATAAAAAGACAATAACAACATCTGTTAAAACTGCTGTTACATTTAGGAAACTTACAGATGAGGAAATAAAAGACTATGTATCTTCAGGCAGCCCCATGGATAAAGCGGGAGCATATGGTATTCAGGATGATTTTGGTGCTGTTTTTGTTAAAAAGATTAATGGCAGCTACTATAATGTTGTAGGCTTGCCTCTCTCTAAACTGTACGAAACACTGTTAAGGATTACTTCAGGTGCTGGAAAAAATTAAGAAAAAACTTTTAATCTCACTTGCCGTTGCCGGAATTCTTTACCTGGGCTTTACTATCTATGCTGATTTTAACGAAGTTGCTTTAGCTTTTTTGCATTTCAACTGGCTGCTTCTTCCTTTGCTGCTTATTCTTTCTTTAATTAATTATTATATAAGGTTTTTAAAGTGGGACTATTACCTTGCATTGCTGAAAGTTCCAATAAAGAAGATTGATTCATTATCAATTTTTATGTCGGGCTTAATTATGAGTATAACTCCGGGCAAATTCGGGGAAGTATTAAAATCATACCTGGTGAAGCAAATCAACGGTACTCCGCTAAGTAAAACAGCTCCAATAATATTTGTTGAAAGAATAACTGATTCTATTTCGCTAATGCTTATTGTTATTGCAGGAGCATATGTTTACAATTACGGCAGAGCAGTTGCTATAGGTTTCAGCATATTTTTTGTTATTCTGATTGGCATAATAACAAACAGGAAAATTGCTGAACCCTTCTTAAGCTACTTTGAAAAGGTGAAATTTCTGAATAAGTATATTGCGCACATGCATTCGCTTTATGAAAGTTCATACCTTATGCTTCAGCCGGCACCGCTGCTTAAAATGACATTGCTAAGTTTGTTTTCATGGTTCTTTGAATGTTTTGGATATTACATAATTCTCATTAATTTTAATGTGGATGTTAATTTATTGTGGGCATCTTTCAGTTATGCTTTTGCAACAGTTATAGGTGCCGTATCAATGCTTCCGGGCGGCTTAGGGGTAACAGAAGGATCTTTAACCTTATTCCTGATCCAGGAAAATTATCCCAAGGATGTTGCTGTTGCTTCAACATTTATTGTAAGAGTTGTTACGCTTTGGTTTGCAGTGTTAGTAGGTATTATAAGCGTAAGTTTTTATCAACATCGTTTCGGTAAAGTTACTCTGCCTAACGGCAGACAAGCCTGAAACAGTTTCAATTAGTCCCGGCTTGCGGGGATAAATAAGGAGATATCATATGGCAAAGTTCAAAAAAATAACAATTCCTGCGGATGGAGAAAAAATCTCAGTTCAGAACGGCAAACTTGTTGTTCCTGATAACCCCATTATTGCTTTTATTGAGGGAGATGGTATAGGTCCGGATATATGGAAGGCCTCCCAAATGGTTTTTGATGCCGCAGTTAAAAAGACATATGGCGGGAAAAAGAAAATTGCATGGATGGAAATATTTGCCGGTGAAAAAGCTCTTTCTGTATATGGCAAAAATAAATGGCTGCCTGACGAGACTGTTGATGCAATCCGTGAATACGTTGTTGCAATTAAAGGCCCGTTAACCACACCGGTAGGAGGAGGCATAAGAAGCCTTAACGTTGCTCTCCGCCAGCTTCTTGATCTGTATGCATGTGTACGCCCGGTAAAATATTACAGCGGCGTTCCAAGCCCTGTTAAAAAGCCGCAGGATATGAATATTGTAATATTCAGGGAAAATACTGAAGATGTTTATTCTGGCATCGAGTTTAAATCAGGTACAAGCGAGGTTTCAGACCTGATAAAATATATCAACAAAAAATTTGACAAGAATATCCGTAAAGATTCCGGTATTGGTATAAAACCAATGAGTCCGTTCGGTTCAAAAAGATTAGTTAAAAAAGCAATTGAATATGCAATAGCAAATAATAAAAAGAGTGTAACCCTTGTCCACAAAGGGAATATAATGAAGTTTACTGAAGGAGCCTTTAAAGAATGGGGTTATGAGGTAGCAAAGGAAGAATTCAGAGATGTTATTGTTACAGAAGATGAGTTATACAAAAATTATAATGGCAAAATGCCCGAAGGAAAAATATTAATTAAAGACAGAATTGCTGACAGTATGTTTCAGCAGTTACTGTTAAGACCTTCAGAGTATGAAGTAGTTGCAACACCCAACTTAAATGGTGATTATCTTTCCGATGCGGCTGCTGCTCAGGTGGGCGGATTAGGAATTGCTCCGGGAGCAAACATAAGTTATAGCACGGCTATATTTGAAGCTACTCATGGTACTGCTCCAAAATATGCCGGGCTTGATAAAGTTAATCCTGGTTCAGTTATACTTTCAGGAGTTATGATGTTTGAATATATTGGCTGGAATAAAGCCGGCAGACTGATTGAAAACGCTATGAAAAAGGCAATTAAGTCAAAGGTTGTAACTTATGATTTTGCAAGGCAAATGAAGGGCGCAACTGAAGTAAAATCTTCGGAATTTGCTAAGCAAATTATTAAGAATATGTAGTTCAAGCCTGCCGGAAGGTAGGAGTAAGAGCAAAGCACAGGAGGATATATGCCCGGTGTTAATAAAAAAACGCGGATTGCTTTTATCGTTGGCGGAGCAGTTGGTGCACTAATTGCTCTTATATTATTGCTTTTTTAGCATGTAAATTCAGTTATAATAATGCAAATAGTTGTTCAGTGGTATAAGTTCCTTAGGAGAACCAGGGCTTTAAAGCATAACTTTGCTTTGTGATTTTCTCCGTTAATTGAACTTGAAGATGAACTTACTCTTGAACTTGCATTGTAACCTTGTTATATTCTCACTACGTAATAATCTAACAAAGGAGAAAATATGTCACATGAAAACAATGTTGGTAAAGGTTTACTGATTGGTTTACTGGCTGGTGGAGCAATTGGTGCAGCTATTGCTCTTTTATATGCGCCTAAAAGCGGCAGGGAATTAAGAGCCGATATAAAATCAAAAGCCGATGATTACCTGGATGAGGCTGAAAAATATATGGCTGAAGCCAAAGATCATGCAAAAAATGTTATTAACGAAGGGAAAAAGAAATCTGAAAAACTTATAAATGATGCACGTGTAAAATCTGAAGAATTATTGAAAGACGCTGAGAAAGTATTTAATGATGCAAAATCAAAAACCAGCCATGCAGTTAATGATGGAAAACATGTAATAGGTAATGAAAGTGAAAGAATAAAAACAGCGCTTAAAGCTGGTGTAGACGCCTATAAAGAAACAAAAAATTCATAGTTATGGATGTAGTAACGATCTTTTATATCTTGCTTTTGCTTTCAGCATCAGCACTTTGTATAGCCGCGATAATTTATCTTCGCAGAATAACAAGGTCGGTTGGGGAAGTAGAGACAGATATAAAAGATCTTTCGCTGCAGCTTAAACCGCTTATAGCGTCAGTAACAAACCTTAGTGAAAGGTTAAACAATATCTCAGAACAGGCAAAGGGGCAGGTGCAGGTAACAAAAAGTATTGTTAATGATTTCCGGGACAGGGCTGATAGAATACTTTCCTTAGAAGAAAAAATCAGGAACGGTATTGAAGAACCGGTTAATGTAGTAATAAAATATCTTTCTGCATTAGTAAACGGCGTTAACACATTTTGGGATGCCTACAAAAAAGATAGCAAGTAAAGGCAAAACGGCACATTACTGTGTCTGCCTCCATACAATCATAAATTTTAATTATGGACACATATTTAATTTACAAAATATTTTATGTGTAATTTTTTAACTAATCCAAACTATCTCACCTTTGAGTCTAAGGAGGAAGTCCCTTGAAAGAATATGGAGCAGAAGCAATAAGGAACATTGCATTTATTGGTCACGGGGGAAGCGGGAAAACTTCCCTGTCAGAAATCTTACTCTATACTGCCGGAGAGATCAACAGAATAGGAACGATCTCAGAAGGCAACACGGTATCCGACTACAGCCCTAACGAAATTGAAAAACAAATCTCAATTTCAACATCATTGCTGCACCTCGAATGGAACAATACAAAATTAAACATCCTTGATACCCCCGGTTATACCGATTTTATCGGTGAAGTTAAAGCTTCTATGAAGGTATGTGATACGGCGGTAATGGTGTTAAAATCAGCCGAAGGAGTTGAAGTTGGTTCCGAAACAACAGGAAGGTTTGTTAATGAATTTGGGCTCCCTTCAGCCATAATTATCAATAAGATTGAAAATGAACATTCCCGTTTTGAAGATACTTTAGCGCAGGCAAAAGACAGGTTAACATCCGGAGCGGTTGTTGTTACATTTCCGGCATTGGAAGGTCCTGCTTTTGATACTGTTATTGATGTAATAAAAATGAAGGCATTTACTTACGGGGCACCGGGTTCAAGAAAAGTTACAGAAGCTGAAATACCCGCAGATTTAAAAGCAAAGGCAGAAAAATACCGGACAGAACTGATAGAAAAAGTTGCAGAAACAACTGAAGAATTAATGAATAAGTATTTTGAGGAAGGTACATTATCAGAAGGTGATTTTAATACAGGTGTTACACTGGCTTTAATAAAAAGAAACCTTTCCCCTGTCTTTGCTATATCCGGAACAAAAGCCGTTGGGATAAACAACTTCCTCGATTTTGCAGCAACATATTTCCCATCACCGGTTGACAGGGGCGGGGAAGAGGCTGCCTTTAAAGATAAAAATGATAAAGTACTGGTTAAACCTGATGCCAAAGGTGAACCTGTTATGTTTATATTTAAAACTATATCCGAACAGCATGTGGGTGAATTGTCTTTGTTTAAGGTTTACTCCGGTACTGTACAGGCAGGAATGGATCTTATAAATGAGGCTAATGGTAAGGGCGAGAGATTGAGCCAGCTTTCAATTCTTAATGGCCATACCCGCAAAGATGCATCTAAAATATCAGCCGGTGATCTTGGAGCAGTGGTAAAGTTGAAGGATACCCATACGAACAACACCCTCGCTTCTAAAAATTTCCCGGTTATAATAAGTCCAATTGAGTTTCCTGAACCTGTTATACGCGGCGCTATTCTTCCAAAAGCTAAAGGAGATGAAGATAAGATTGCATCAGGACTTCATACGCTGCATGAGGAAGACCCCTCATTTAATGTAAAGTTTGATCCTGAATTATCTCAGACTATTATTTCTGGCCAGGGTGAATTACAGTTATCTCTTGCTGTTAAAAGATTGAAAGAAAGATATGGTGTTGAAGTAGACCTTGTTGAGCCTAAAATTCCCTACAGGGAAACAATAAAAGGTAAAGCCGATGATGTTGAATTCAAGCATAAAAAACAATCCGGCGGCAGGGGACAGTATGGCCATGTGCATTTTAAAATGCAGCCGCTGCCCCGCGGTAAGGGATTTGAGTTTGAAGATGCAATAGTTGGCGGTGTTGTTCCCGGCAGGTTTATTCCGGCAGTCGAAAAAGGAATACAGGAATCAATGATAAAAGGACCATTATCAGGCAACCAGGTTGTTGATGTTAAAGTTACATTATTTGATGGTACATATCATGCGGTAGACTCAGATGAAATGTCCTTTAAACTTGCAGCTTCACAATGTTTTAAGAAAGGCTTCCTGGAATGTAAACCATGCCTCCTTGAACCTATTTATGAAGTTGAAGTTACTGTTCCTGAAGAATATATGGGAGACGTAATGGGTGATATATCTAGCCGCAGAGGAAAAATACTTGGTATGGATACGGATGGACATTTTCAGATAATTAAAGCACACGTACCGCTAGCAGAGCTTTATAAATATTCTTCTCAACTAAGAAGCCTAACCCAGGGAAGGGGTGTTCATAAACGTAAATTTGCTTTTTATGAAGAGGTTCCTAAAGAAGTTGAAAATAAAATTGTAGATGAATATAGGAAGGCGAGAGAAGAAGGGCATTAACAGGTAAAATGGAAGACGGTATGTGAGAACTTTAATAAATAGATTACAATGTTACTTTACGATAGCACAGGTTAATAATCTGTGCTACGTTTTTTTTAGAGGTAAATAATGGAAAAACTTTGGTCTCCCTGGCGTTCCCAGTATATTGATTCATTTAATAAAGAGAAGACAGAAAATACATGCATCTTTTGTGAAGCCCCAAAACATGATGTAAAGAACCCCGATAACCTGCTGATTGAAAAGGGTGAATTAACCTATACGGTGCTAAACCTTTATCCTTACAATAATGGACACCTGATGGTTGTTCCTTACCGTCATACTGATGATTTTAACTCTATTACAAAAGAAGAAAGTATTGAGATTTTTCATAAGCTTCAGATTGCACAAAAAGCGTTGTCTGCAATTATGAGACCCGAAGGTTTTAATATTGGCGGTAATCTGGGTAAAGTAAGCGGCGCCGGAATAGATGAACATATTCATTTTCATATAGTACCCCGCTGGAACGGTGATACTAACTTTATGCCCGTGCTTGGTGAGGTTAAAGTTATTTCGCAGGATCTGCTTACAACTAAGAATAAACTGCTGGAAGAGTATAAAAAATTTAAGTAAATCAATTTTTTTGGATCAAGTAGTTTATAATTAAGTTTTGTCTTATATTTAGTATAAATTGATTGTATTATCATTTAGGGGGTCTATATGATTATTACTAAAAGAAATTTTGCAATTCAATTATTAATTCCTATCCTTCTTTTAATATGGTATTCCTGCGGCGATTCACCCACTGATCCTTCCGAAGATCCTGAAATAAGTGAAGGAAATGTATGGGAACCAGCCGCTGTACTTCCTGATACTGGTAATAGCAGTCATTACGTAAACACATATGATCTTGCCATTGATGAAGTAAACAGCATTTATGTGGCAACAGACTTTGCAGGTATATTTAAATCATCTGACGGAGGGAATAGCTGGACTATAAAAAATGATGGATTAAAGGTAAATGAACAAATTACATTTGAAAAACAATATTTTGTTTTTTCACTTGGAAGTTTCAATGGTCATCTTTTTGCCGGATGCCCGGGGACAATATACCATTCAAGCAACGGCGGTAATAATTGGCAGCTTAGTTATCAGGGGATAGAAGATGATCAAACCATTTATTGCTTCAGTTCAGAAGATAATAATGAAATTTATGCAGGCGGGTATCGCATCCTGTTAAAAACAACAAACTATGGTCAGACATGGGAAAATATTGGATCTGGTTTTAACTGGGATGAAATATATGGTGTTTATGATATTGAATTTAGCAAAGATGGTTCAATATACGCAGCAACTTATGGGAATCTTTTTAAATCAGTGGACAAAGGAAAAAACTGGACTAATATTGGAGAAGGGCACAATCACATAGAAATTGATAGAGAAAATAATATCTATATTGTCTTCCGCAGCTCTGTCTATCTTTCAACTGATAATGCTGCAACATGGACAAAGGTATTTGAATTACAAGCTGATTTTAATACTA
>JAWOJF010000109.1:0-11809 GCA_046481785.1 Ignavibacteriaceae bacterium
ATCTCTTTTAATTTTTCCAGTACAGTTTTGGTTTCAGTAATTTCACGGCAGCTTATAGCAAGGCCGTCTCCCAGTTTTACAATTTTTAAATCAAGTGCACACTTAATTGTATTGCTCACTAATGGATCATACAAAACTGATTCCCTGTTTAATGCTTTTCCGGTTTCAATAATTTCGCAAAGTTCCTTAAACATTACAGAATAATCCTGCAGAGTAAATATTTCAAGAAGATGCCTTAACGGCGTATCAGCAGAAATCTTTTCGGCTAGATTAACACCGGCAGGATTTATATACCTTGTGCTGAAATCAACAATTTTATTCTCCGAATTCCGGACCGCCTCAAAAATTGCAAACGGATCAAGCATATTTTCCACGGAAGTACGGAACTTCTCTTCACTTTTTTTCAGCAGGTCTTCAGCTTTTTTCCTGTCTGTAATATTTTCAATCATCATAAGCAGATGAGGTTCGCTGCCTGACGTAAAGGATGTAAAGGTTAAATTAAGCCAAAGATTTTTTCCAAACGTAGTTATAATAAAGATTTCTTTATTTACTTCAATACCTTCATTAAGTACAAGTTTTGCTAAAGTGTAAAGCCCGTATTTACGCCACGAGATAAGCTCTGTAAAATTCTGGCTTAATAATATCTCTTTCGAAGCTCCGACAATTTCTGCAAAATAGTCATTTACTGAAATGCATTGCCCCATACTGTTATATGTCGCAATTCCTACAGGCGCCGATTTAATAATTCTTCTGTTAAATTCGGAGGCTTCTTTCATCAGCAATTGGTTTATCTTGCTTTCAACTATATCATGTGCAATAAAACAAATTCTTGATTCGCCGTTCTTAAGTTTAAAAATGTTGCTGCTGGCTTCAACAGGCAGACGGCTTCCATCTTTCCTGATAAACTTTAGCTCACCTGATGCCTTACCGTATTTCTCTCTTTCTCTGCGGAATAATTTAAAGTTTGGATCTAAAATATCTATAAGTGCATCTGTGCCTGAAGAACATATCTCTTCCATATTCATTCCAAGCATATCTTCTGCAGCAGCATTTGCTTCATAGATTTTTCCGGATGGATCTGTTAAAAACACCGCATTAACGGTGTTTTCATAAATCAGCTTGTAAACTTCACAATCTTCCACTTTATTATTAACCTGATTCTCCATATTTAGATTTACATTTACCCCTATATTCGCAATTCGGCAGCTCTTTTTTATGTAAATGAAGCAAACGCAACATTTTTGTAGTAAACGAGCATATTTTAAGCAAATTAGCTACAAAGGTAAGACCTTCATATATAAATTAAATTTGCTAAATGAATGATTTTATTAGACTTACATGAAATAACCCGCGTTCCTGTGGCATCTTAAGTTCCGGATAGATGGTATTTATGTAAACTTGCATCCCTGCTGTATTTGGTACGGATGGAGTCAAAATATTCGAGATTATTGCTTTTTATTCAGCAATAGTTTAAGTTTAATGGGTAAATGAAAAAGATACACATATTAATATTAACTTTTGTATTCTTCCTCTCCACAACATCTTTGCCGGTGTCTTTACACATGTGCAAAATGATGGAAGATGTCTCATCCGAAAAATGCGGTATGTGCGATTCCGGAATGGGTGCAAATGAAAATAAAGATACTGCTCATTTTAAGAATGGTTTTTCATCTCCCTGCTGTTCCACTCAACTGATAGATACTTCTGTTAAAGATAACTTCTTAAATAAATCAACCTCACAGGATTTTAACCCGGTAAAAATTTTATCAATAATTCCGGCTGAAGAAATTTCTGATATTACAAATATCGCTTCATATACAGATGAAGATACTTTGCCTCCCCCGCTTCAAAGTAATGTACTTTATCTTTTCAACTCCACATTCCTTATCTGATATTCTCTATATATTAATCATATCCTGATTGGTAAATGCTTTCATTCTTTATAAATGATTTACATAAAGATGATTTTGCATAAATCTTTCTGGGAACTGCCATTAAATATTTTAAAATTTTAATATACATGTATGAGCTGACCATTGCTCATAAATGGAGAATTTATGATAGAGAAAATAATAGACTGGAGTGCAAAGAACAGGTTTCTTGTTCTGCTTGCATACCTGATCCTGACAGCATACGGAATTTACAGCGTTGCCAATCTTCCAGTGGATGCAATACCTGATTTGTCTGAAAACCAGGTAATAGTATTTACAGAATATATGGGAAGATCACCCCAGATTGTAGAAGACCAGGTAACGTATCCTCTTGTTTCCGCCCTGCAGGGCCTGCCTGATGTAAAGGCTGTCCGGGCAAATTCAATGTTCGGCATGTCTTTTATCTTTGTGATTTTTGAGGATCAAACTGATTTTTATTTTGCACGTACACGTGTGCTTGAAAGACTTAGTACTGTTCAGGCACAACTGCCCCCGGGCGTAACTCCTACTCTTGGTCCTGAAGGGACAGGCGTAGGACATGTATTCTGGTACACTGTAGAAAGTGATCAGCATGATTTGGGTACTTTACGTGCTATACAGGACTGGTACATCCGTTATAAACTCTCAGCAGTTGATGGTGTTGCCGAAGCAGCAAGTGTAGGCGGTTTTGTTAAACAGTACCAGGTTGATGTTGATCCGGATAAATTAAGAGCTTACGATCTTTCCACTTCAGATGTTATTAGCGCTATACAGCGAAGCAACAATGAAGTGGGCGGAAAAATTATTGAAGTAAGTGATGCCGAATATTTTGTAAGAGGCCAGGGCTATATCCAGACGAAAGCGGATATTGAAAACACCGTAGTAACAAGCAGAAACGGGATCCCGGTTTTACTTGGCCGCCTGGCAACAATACAGTTCGGCGGAGATATCAGGAGAGGTTCTCTTGAAAAAGACGGCACCGGTGAAGTTGTTGGCGGCATTATTGTTATGCGGATGGGAGAAAATGCCCAGCAGGTTATTGATAATGTAAAGGAAAAGATTAAAGAAATTTCTCCCGGACTTCCGGATGGAGTAAAGATAATACCCTCTTATGACAGAAGCACTTTGATTGAACAGGCTATCGGAACTCTCGAAAGAGCCCTGTTGGAAGCGGCTATAGTTGTTTCCTTAATGGTTGCAATCTTCCTCCTCCATTGGAGAAGTATAGTAAGGATTATTATAGAAATTCCCGTTGCTGTGCTTCTCGCATTTATACTGATGTACACTTTCGATATTACATCTAATATAATGAGTCTTGGCGGAATCATTCTTGCAATAGGAGTAATAGTAGATTCGTCCATAGTTATGGTTGAAAATGCTTACCGTAATATTGCAAGGGCAATGAAGGATAAAGGCAAATTAACCCCTGAAGAATATAAACAGCTTTCAGTACAGTCTGCCAAACAGGTGGGCAGGGCAATATTCTTTTCTGAACTGGTTATTCTAGTCTCGTTCCTGCCGGTATTTATGTTAAGCGGACAGGAAGGGAAGCTTTTTACACCGTTAGCTTTTACAAAAACTTTTGTAATGATTGGTGCCGCAGCAGTTGTTATTACTTTAATCCCCGTTCTGATGACCCTGCTGATGCGCGGAAAATTCAGAAGTGAAAACGAAAATCCTGTTACCCGCTTTTTTAACCGGCTATATGAACCGGTTATCCATTGGGTTCTAAAATACAGAAAAACTACTATAGCAATTAATATAATTGCATTACTAATAACAGTTCCAATGATTATATCAACAGGTTCTGAATTTATGCCGCCTCTTGATGAAGGCTCAATCCTATATATGCCTGTAACTCTGCCTAATGCTTCTATTACTGAAGTAAACAGGATAATGCAGGTGCAGGATCAGATCATAAAAGCAGTACCGGAAGTGCATCACGTTCTTGGTAAAGCCGGCAGAGCTGAAACTGCAACCGATAATGCCCCTTTAAGTATGATTGAAACTATCATTATCCTTAAGGATAAATCAGAATGGCGCCCGGGAATAACTAAGAATGATATTATACAGGAATTGGATCAGAAGCTTCAGATACCCGGTGTTAGAAACGGATGGACACAGCCTATTATTAACAGGATAAATATGCTTGCCACCGGCGTACGAACGGATATAGGCTTTAAAATATTCGGCGCCGACCTTGATACACTTGAATACTATGCTGTTAAAGCTGAAGAACTGCTAAAGACAGTTGATGGTGCAGCAGATGTTGTTGCCGAAAGAGTTCAGAACGGCTACTATCTTGATATAGCAATTAAACGTGAAGCCTCCGCACGTTATGGAGTTAATATTGCAGAAGTACAGGATATTATTGAAATGGCAATAGGCGGACAAAATCTTGGAATAGTGCTGGACGGAAGAATGCGTTTTCCAATCCGCATGAGATATGAAAGAGAAATAAGAGATAATATTGAGAGCCTTGAAAATCTTATTGTCCCGGTTTCAACTGCTTCGTATAGTTCAGGCACTGGAGCATCTGCAAGTTCAGGCATAAGAGCCGGCGCATCAGGTATGAATTCTATGAGCTCAATGGGGGGAGGCTCTTCATTACCGGTAAGTAACAGCAGAGGTAATCCAACTGTTTCTGGTAATGGAACTACTTCCCTGCTCTCATCAGGAAGCGGTTCAAAAGTCTATCTGCCGTTATCTTATTTTGCAGATATAAGTATTTTAACAGGCCCCCCTATGATCAGCAGTGAAGATGGTATGCTTCGCTCTATAGTATTTATGAATACACGCGGGCGGGATATGGGAAGTGTTATGAATGATGCAAAACAAATAATAGATGAGGAGCTTAACCTGCCTCCGGGTTACAGTTATTCGTGGAGTGGTCAATATGAAAGCAAGATGAGAGCTCAGCAGACAATTACAGTTATTATGCCTGTTGTTTTCCTGTTAATTTTTGTACTGCTTTATTTCACATTTAAAGATTATATGGAAGCAGCAGTAGTTATGCTTTCGGTTCCTTTTGCACTTATAGGCGGTATGTATATGATTTATATCCTCGGTTATAATTTCTCTGTAGCCGTCTGGGTAGGATTTATTGCCTTATATGGAATAGCAGTTGAAACCGGTGTTGTTATGGTTGTTTACCTGCATGAGTCGCTTGACAGGCGAATCCGTTCCCATAAAAAAGGAGAACGGGGAGAAATAACAAAACAGGATATTTATGATTCAACTATTGAAGGCTCAGTTCTCCGCTTAAGACCAAAACTAATGACCGTATTTACAAGTATGATTGGGCTTATACCAATTATGTGGGCTACCGGTACCGGTAGTGATGTAATGAAACCTTTAACCGCACCAATGATAGGCGGACTTTTAACCTCGGCGGTGCATGTTCTTGTAGTTACCCCTATTCTATTTCTATATATGAAAGAACGTGCACTTGATAAAGGTAAACTTGAAGTCTCTAAAATATCAGACTGGATGAGGGAGGATTAATATGATTTTGGATTTTAGATTTTTGAATTCAGATTTAGAAATTCCATCTCCATCTTGTGGTGGAGCTTGTCATGGTATGCAGCAAGTAAAAGTCAGGATTCTCCTTTATTTTTTCCTGTCATTGCTGTTTATCCTTCCGGTAAATGCCCAATCGGTTGATTCTCTTGTTAATGAAGCATTACAGAATAATCCTCAGCTTAAGGCAATGCAGGAAAAAATAAAATCGGCGGAGTATAAAAGTGAAGGCGCAGGGTTTCTTCCCCCGCCGACTGTGGGAATTGAATTTTCACAGATACCGCTGGAAGATGCAAATCCTTTTACTAAGGCTTTATCTCAAAGTATTTCGGTTTCCCAGATGTTTATGCCCGGGGGGAAATTAAGTGCTATGAAGGATGCTGAAAGAAAAGGTATATCGGTTGCTGAAAAAGAATACGAAACATACAGGCTAAAACTTAGAGCCGGTGTTAAATCAAAATATTTTGAAATATGGATGATGGAACACCATATAGGTCTACGGGATGAAATAATAGCCCTGCTTAATAATCTGCTTCAATCAACTGAACAGCTATATGTAACAGGGAGTGCAAAGTATTCTGATATCCTGATGATAAAGGCTGAACTTGCCGCAAACAAAACACAGCTTGAAGTTCTTGAAAATGATATCTCAGCATCTGTTTATGAAATGAATGCTATACTTGGCAGGGATCTGAACAATGATGAACTGGCAGTATCTCATACCTGGAAAACAGATCCAACTGCATATTCTGCTGAAGAATTAGTTGAAGTTCTTGGTTCATCAAATCCGGAACTACAAAGGATGGAAGAGATGATCGAAATGAACAGGCTGCAAATAACTGCTAATAATAAAGAGCTGATCCCTGACTTTATGCTGCAGGGAATGATAATGCGGATGCCGCAAGGGATGATACTTACATCGAAAAGTCCTGTTCATGCACTTGACGGTATGGGAGATACTGAATATATGTACAGCATTATGGCTTCAGTTACCCTTCCATTTATGCCATGGTCATCAGGCAAAATTACTGCCCGGGAAGAAGAGTTAACTGCTGCTATAAGCGGTCTCTCCTCTGAAAAGTACGATATGCAGAGAAGAATGATTTCCGAACTAAGGGGATTGCTTAAAAAACTTGAGAGTGAAAGGAAGAAGATAAAACTTTATTCGGACGAAGTAATTCCTTTATACAGGCAGGCACTTGAAGCACAGGTATCGGAATTTCAAAATGCACGTACATCAATTAATGACTTAATTAATACCATGCAGATGCTCCTGATGAAAGAAGAAGAAATGGCAGAAGCCCAGATGCAGCATGAAATGATATTAGCAGAAATTGAATCAATAGCAGGAAGTGAATTATAATAATCTAAGTGTACAGGTGACCTAAATGCCTAAAGTTTTTTTAAACTACGGCACAAAGGACACAGGGATTAATTAAGAAATACAGGAAATTAAAGGATATGAAAATGAAAGCAATAAAATATTTAATGATAATTCTGGTTGCGGCAGCTTCCTTAATAAGCATAAGCTGCGGAGAAGAAAAGGAAAATGGAGCTGCATCAGCAGATAAAACTTATTACTGCCCGATGCATCCCGAGGTAACTTCGAATAAACCGGGTGTTTGCCCTATATGCCATATGGACCTTGTTCTTAAAAGCAGTGATGAAGCAATGGAAGAACACCTGGATGAAGGGTTAGTTATTTCAAACAGAAAACAGGTGTTAGCTAATGTAGCAGTTGTAAAAGTTAAAAAGGAAAATATTTCCAAAACTGTTACCGCATACAGCTACCTGGATTTTGCCGAGCAGAACAGGAAGCTTGTAACCGCTAAATTTAACGGCAGAATAGAAAAATTGTATGTAGACAGAACCGGCGAATATATCCGTAAAGGTGAACCCCTGTTTGATATATACAGCCCTGATCTTGTACAAGCACAGAATGAATATCTTATAATTGCAAATGGTTTTAGAAATACAAGCTTAGTTTCAGCAGAAGGCGTAAGCAGGAATGAGGATGTATTACTTAATGCCGCTGAACAAAAACTTAAATTATACGGATTAACTGACAAACAGATACATGAACTTAGAAACACAAAAAAGGTAAATTATAATCTTACATATTACTCCCCTGTTAATGGCACAGTAATAGAAAAGAAGATTCAGGAAGGTACGTATGTAAATGAAGGGACCATTGTTTATGATGTTGCTGATTTATCTGAACTTTGGAATATTGCAGAAGTTTATGAGAATGATCTGCATGTAATAAAGAATGGAGATAAGGTTCAGTTAAAACTTAATTCGTATCCGGGTGAAACCTTTGAAGGAAGGGTGAATCTTATATATCCTGTAGTTAATCCCGAAACAAGAACGATAAAGATTCGTTCATCTTTCCCCAATAAAGGGAATAAATTAAAACCAAACATGTACGGCGAAACTGTATTTACTGCCGGTTTTGGTGAAGGGCTTGTTATACCCGAAGAAGCAGTTCTTTTCACCGGCAAGCGAAATCTTGTCTGGATCCGGGTTAAAGATAAAACCTTTATACCCCGCGAGGTAACAGTTGGGACAAAATTCAATGGAAAGTACCAGGTCATTTCAGGTATTAGTGAAGGCGAAGAAGTTGCTTCATCAGGAGCCTACCTGCTTGATTCTGAAAGTCAGTTAAAGTCGGGTTTATCAGGTACGGGACATGAACAGCATAACGTACCTCAGGACAATAATCAAAATAAAAATGATGTTCCCTCAGAACAAAAAGAAGATCACTTAAATCATGAAAATATGCAGAGCTCATCCATGGAAATATGGAATAAGGTTTGCCCTGTTCTTGGCGGTAAAGTAAATCCTAAAGTTGAAACTGTCTTATTTGAAGGCAAAACTATAGGGTTCTGCTGCCCGGGATGTGATAAAGACTTTAGTGAAAACCCGGAAAAATATTTAAGCAATCTTTCTTCCGACGGAAAAAGATTTACCGGAGAAAAATAATTTTAAAGCAAGTTCAATAGTTAAAAGTAATTACAACAATAATAGAAAGGCAGAAATATGAAAACAAAAACCGGAATCAAACTGTTTATCATTCTGATTACCGCTGTACTCATTACAGGCTGTGGAAAATCAGGAGAAGAAGAAACTATGGATATGCAGACAAGAGGCAGAGATGTGGATTCAACCTTTATAAGAGATTATTCAGTTGATGTTGCTTCACTTGATGCAAATGGGGACGGCAGTGTTTACCAATGTCCAATGGATTGGAATATAATTTCAGATGACGCAGGCTCATGCCCGGTTTGTATGATGGACCTTGAAGAATATTCAGTATCCGTAGCACAACAGAACCTTGAAGACAACAGTCCTGACCGTTAGGAATGTGAACCATAGCAATTTAAGAGAGTTGACATATACTAAAGATGACATCTTTTTCCGCCCTGGTGGACAGGTAAAAAGATGTCATCTTTCCCTGTAGAAACTTTTTTGTATTAGTTATTTTTAATTGCCACTACATTTACTCCGTGGATTTTCGGCACATATCCTGGCACATAACAGTTATTTCATTAGTATTAGTTTTTTTGTGCTTGTAAAATCACCTGCTGTCAGTTTGTATAAGTATACACCGCTTGGCAGATCCGCTCCGTTAAATTCAATCTCATGAACTCCCCGGTCCATTTGATTATTGAGTAAAGTTTTAACTTCACCACCAAGGATATTATATATTACAAGTTTTACCAATCCACCCTGCGGAATACTGAATTTTATTTTTGTTGAAGGATTGAAAGGATTGGGGTAGTTCTGGTTTAATGTATAATTAATATCTGCTAAGCCGCCATTAACATCAGCCAGGATAGAATCTGTACTGCCGGTCATCGGCACAACTAATGCAACACCCTCATCGGACTTGTCCCATCTTAAATATAAATCATCCAGGTAATCTCCTTCAGCAACAGGTTTAAACTTCATAATAACACTCTCATTTGCGCCGGGTGCAATTACTATAGGAAGAGTTACTTCAGCAGTAAAGGCAGAATCCCTGTTATATATGCCATTAATTTCAATATCACTATCCGAGTTATTTGTAATGGTTAATGATAAGCTGAGTGAATCCCCTCTGCTGACAAATCCGAAAGATAATGTATCAGTATCTGCACTAAACAAACTTGTTTTCCAGGGGAACTTAAAAGCCCTGTAATTAATAAGGGTATCTGGAAGGGTAAGATAAAAAGAAACGGTACCATCAGGCTGAACTTCACTAATGGATGGCGGTGCTAGATTTCCGCCCCAGCCGATAAAGGTATTTTGATTTTCCAATCTTCTGCCGCTTCCCATAAAGCCGTTAAAAGTTTCAGGATCATTTCTGTATTCCCAAACCAGGGTAGCCGTCTTATTGACCTCATCAATCTCATATTCCACAACCCGGGAGAACTGGGGATCATGCAGATTGCCGTTATCAAAAAGAATTATATTTCCGTTAGGCAGTCTCCTTATATCATGCTGATGAGAAAAACCTATAGGATCATTTTGAAAAGCGAACTGGTTATTCCTGCAAAACTTTCCGCCAAGTCTCCAGATTATATTTCCTGTTTGTCTGTCAATCTTGGTTACTTCATCCATGTGCCTGCTTGAGATAAGAATATTTCCGTCATAATCCATTTCAATAGCATTTCCATGAACATAGTCTATTAAAGTATCAGTAAGATTAATATTATAAGTAGCATCAGTTACTTTAAAATGATCCCAGCTCCGCCATTGGAAAATTACATTTTTATTTTCATCCAGCTCCTGTATAACTAATCCGGTTACAACGGCATTAGAGTCTCCATTAAATATAACAGTATCCATCGGGTATTGCTGATAATCGTAAGCCATCATTAAAGCATGTCCGTTATCAAGTATTTCCAGTTCATGCAGATCAGTCGGATAACCATTTTGCATGGAAAGGCTATCGGTTAAATTGTAAAGACTATCCAACAGGTAATACTGTTCTGTTGCTACATCATAATATGATAGTACTCCGGTTCTTTGTTTCTTAAAATCGAGAGCACCCCACGGTATTTTCCGGTAAAACACAGGAACACCATAATTATCCGTTATAATTAAATAATAAGATATTGGTACAGCGTTAGGTGTAAAAAGTCCGAAGTTAAACGGAGAAAATGATATATAACCGGGGGCAGGATTATTGATTGAATCAACTGTAAACTGAGGGAAATCTTCCGGCAGATATTCCCGGTGGAAATCATTTGTTTTTTGAAGGGAGGTCTTTCCAACAGAAAAATTTTTAGGCGCTTCCGATACAAAGTGTCTAAAATATTTACCGGATTCTGATCTGACTATCTTATTCATATCTGTTTTTGAGGTTTCGAATGAATAGCTGAATGGGGTAATATTTCTGCTCCCACCTTTTAATTCAACTGTAACCGTCTCACCATTGGCAAATCTTTTATCAGGATAAAAAAGGACCGTTTTATTATCTTCTGTTAAAACTACCTTACCGCTGTGTTTCCCGCTTTTTGAACCTGTTACATTAAATAAGGAAGCATCACTTAATGCTGAAGCATCAAAATCATCTCCCATCCGTATAATAATATTAGATTCGGGGGGATTAAGATTTGAGCCGGGAACAGGCGAAATATATTTGAATTGTTTAGAGGTCTGGCCTTTAGCCAAATCTGATGTAAAAAAAATAAGTGCAGGCAATATGCCAAATAAAAGTATCTTTTTGCAAAGGTACATGTCTGTTTCTCCTAATTTGTGAATGGATTTTCGGTAATATGTATAATAATCCCTCAGACTATTAAACAGGAAATGCTAAAATATACTGACTGAATTGCCAGGAACCGTGAAAATATTTAATACATCCTTTACATCCAATGTAAAAAGCAATGGATAATATAAATTGTAAATATACTGATATAACATATGCATCACATTAAGATGAGATGTGATCTATTTAAAAAATAATAGATTTCAAAATGTGTCAGTTCTAATATTTACCTCGTGGATATTTGAAAATACTGAAATACAAGCTATATTTTACCAAATCAATTCATGGAGTGCTTTAATCTGATCTCTCTTCAAGGGAAGTTATATGAAAATTAATTCGACAATAAATAGTTATGCCCCTTTGTTAATACGATTAATGACAGGGACTGTTTTTTTATCCGAAGGTATTCAGAAATTTTTATATCCCGGTGAAAGGGGCGTTGGAAGATTTATAAAAATAGGGTTGCCTGCCCCTGAGTTTTTTGGATATTTTGTCCCTTCTTTTGAGGTAATCTGCGGAACATTAGTTCTTATTGGTTTATTTACCAGGCTGGCGTCAATACCATTAATAATAATAATGATTGTGGCAATTATAACAACAAAAATTCCAATCCTTTTAAATGAAG
>JAWOJF010000130.1:0-5366 GCA_046481785.1 Ignavibacteriaceae bacterium
AGCTGGGCTAATAGTGTGTCTGAGGGCGGTAAAGTAATTGCCGGTTACGGAGATTCTGATGGCTCAGGCTGGGACTCCTACCAGGGTTTTATCTGGACAGATTCCGGCGGAATGAAACCGGTTGGAAATCTGGATGGCTCAGTACGTTCTATGGCTTTTAGTGTCTCGGCTAACGGCTCTGTAATAGTTGGTGACGGCGGCCCTGAGGCTTTCCGCTGGATACAGGAAAACGGCCCGGAAGGATTAGGCATTCTGCCAAACCGCACTAACAGCCGTGCTGTTGATGTTTCTGCCGATGGCTCAGTTATTATAGGCCAAAGTTATACTTTGCCGGCATGGAACGATGAAGATGGATTTATATGGACACAAAGCGGTGGAATGAGAGGGATGTCTTCTTTAACCGGAGGGAGATATTGTATGCTGCTGTCCATTTCACCCGATGGTTCTGTTATTGGAGGGACCACTCAGTCTTCATCTGCCTATCCTGCTTTTTTCTTTACTGAAGACAAAGGAATGGTGATCATCGGTCATCTGCCCGGAAAAAATACTACACATCCAACCGATATGACTCCTTTCGGAAGTACAATTATTGGAGGCAGTTATTCAGGTCCTGCTGGTGGTGAGGCTTTTATCTGGGACAGTACCAATGGAATAAGAAGCCTCAAAACAGTATTGCAGGCAGATTATGAGTTAAACCTGGATAACTGGATTTTAATGAATGCAACCGGTATTACTCCTGATGGTAATATTATTGTAGGTCAGGCTAAAAACTCAAACGGAGAAATGGAAGCCTTCCGTGTTATTCTGGATACCTTATTGACACATATCGAAGAATCTCAAACTCCTGTTAAAGATTTCGATCTCGGACAAAATTATCCCAATCCGTTTAATCCCTCAACAACAATTAATTACCGGCTTTCACAAAGCAGTAATGTAAAACTAAAAATATATGATTCACTTGGGCAGGAGATTAAAACATTGGTTAATTCATTTCAAAACACCGGGGAGTATTCAATTGTATGGGATGGAAATGATGATTCAAACAATACAGTTAGCTCAGGTGTTTACTTTTACTCTATAAAGACTGATGAAATGACTGGTCAAAAAAAAATGATATTAATCAGATAACATAAGGACTTCAATTTGAAAACCATAAACTTCCCTGTTTTTATTATTCTAATCTTAGTTATGAATTCAATTATTTATTCACAAGCCGGGAAAAATAATGATTCTCCCGGGTTAGTCTATTCAACATTTCTTGGCGGCAGCGGAAATGATGCAACCTGGTGGCTTGATGAACCGGCAATTGATAGTGAAGGAAATATCTGTCTTGCGCTTGATACGGATTCACGTGATTTCCCGGTTACTGAAAATGCCTATAACAGAGCTTACAATGGCGGTAACCACTGGGGAATGGAAGATATTGCTATAGTAAAATTTAATGTTGAAAGAAATCGCCTCTCTTATTCCAGTTACTTCGGCGGAAGCAACGGGCCTGAATTTGTATCACAAATAGTGGCAAGCGGAAATGAATTATATATTACAGGCAACCTTGGTTCAAGTAATTTTCCTGTAACAGAAAATGCATTTGACAAAACCTTTAATGGTCCTGATTTCAGGCATGCCGATGCATTCATTTCAAAATTTGATAATAATAATCTTGTATATTCATCATTTATTGGTACAAGCGGGAATGAAGGAGCATCAAACTTATTCATAAACAATAAAAATGAACTTGTTGTTATAACGCAATTAGCAAAACCTGATGAGTTCATAATTACAAGTAAATTTTATAACGGAATTCTAAATCCTGAATATGCATATACATCTGTTTTGCGTTTCAATGCTTCCGGCGATTCCCTTTTATCGGCATCACAGCTTGGCCCGGTATGGGGATTAGTAGGCGCCATTGATGATTCCGGATATATTTATTTAACAGGTTCTACTTCTGATAGTACATTCCCCGTAACAAATGATTCATATGATAATACTTATAATGGCGGGGATAAAATACATAAAGGTGATTTTTTCATAACCAAACTATCACCTGCTGCTGACAGCATAATCTTCTCTACATTTATTGGAGGAACCGGGGACGAATCATACCCGAAGATAGTGCTTGATAAAGATTACAATATCATCCTTTTCGGTACTACGGAATCAAATGATTATCCGCTTACAGAAAATGCTATACAAAAAATAAGAAAAGGGGTAAGAGATTTTGTAATTACTAAACTTAGCCGGGATGGTAAAGAAATTGTTTATTCATCGCTTATCGGTTCAACCGAGATTTCAGCAGAAAGCAATAGTGAAATTGCTATCCATAAGAATGGAGATGTTTATCTTGCCGGAAGTACAGATGGCCCCGATTTTCCTGTTACACCAAATGCCCTTAGCGCTGTAAATAACGGGAAGAGAGATATTTTTTTTACAATACTAAACAATACCTTAGATGAAATAAAATATTCAACTTACCTTGGCGGACAAGAAGATGATATGCTTCCGTCTTTAATATTTAATGATGATGAAAATGCTGTAATAATAGGAACAACTTCCTCTCCTGATTTTCCGGTAACATCCGGATGTTATGACAGTACATTTAACGGCGGAAATGATTTGTTCATTTGTGCCTTTAACTCTTTTACCCCAACAACATTTATCAACACGGGCAGTATAAATACACCGGAGAGAATTTTTATTAATCAGAACTATCCCAATCCTTTTAATCCATCAACAACTATTAATTACAGGCTTTCGGAAAGCAGTGATGTGAAACTAAAAATATATAATTCACTAGGGCAGGAAATAAAGACGTTAGTTGATTCTTTCCGGCATGCAGGTGAACATTCTGTTATTTGGAACGCAACTGACAACAAAGGCCACCAGGTAAGCCAGGGTGTTTACTATTATTCACTTGTTTCCGGGGATATAAATCTTCAGAAAAAAATGATTCTAATCAAGTAAGAACAAAACAGGGAGAATAAATGTTTCAATTTAGAATCTTATTTGCTGTTTTTGTTGTAATTATTATAAGTCTTTCTTCAAATGCACAATCCCCGTCACTTGTCTATTCTACAATTATCGGCGGTTCCGGCTGGGATTATGGCCATGGAATTGCGGTAGATAGTACTGGCTGCGTTTATATTGCCGGACAGGCAAATTCATCCAACTATCCCACAACCGAAGGAGCCTGTGACAGAACCCATAACGGCGGATCAGATATATTTGTCTCCAAATTAAATCAAACCGGAAGTGCACTGGTGTATTCAACTTATACATAGGTGGTTCGGTTCGTGATGATACAAGAAAAATATTTGTTGATGGAGCCGGCTGTGTTTATTTAACCGGTGCAACCACCTCACCTGATTTCCCTTCTGTTCCATATTGTCTTGCAGGTAACACAGATAAAAATTACATTAAGGAAAACGGAATAATTAGAAACCTGATAACCGGAAGAACAAATAACCCTATTACCGGCTTTACACAATGCCGGTAAAATGGAATAAAAAACTCCAGTACAAATGGGTTTTGAAAATCAGAATATTTCGGTGAAGACATTCCTGACCCATAAAGTTTAAGATTATATAATTAATTATGGCCGATAAATATTTAACAGAAAGTTTCCTTCCCCATTGAAACTTCCTGTTATTTATTAGGAGAAAAAGAAGTCTTTCCTTGCAGTATTTCTTCCATGCTGGACTGTCCTGTCTACGATAGGGAAGAGTTTAATATTTTTCTTTGCTGCAGGCTCAATCATATCAATAAGGTCTTTTGCAGTTTTATATCTTAATTCAGGAACGCCTACAAAAAGCAGCACTCTCTTCTGTGAGAACTTAGTGTGCCTGCTTGCAAGATAACTAATCTTTTCAATTAACCTTGGATTTCTGAAATCTTCATCAGTTAATGCTATACCGATTGCATAACTTTTTTTATGACGTGCAACTATATCAACATCAAACTTGCCTACCCTGGAAGGTTCAGGCAGATATGTTCCGAATTTTCTGCTTAATGTTAAATAACCCTGTTTCCAGAACTGTTCAACTAACAGGTCTATACTTTTTCTTTTGTCTATTGTTACCATAACATACTCCATTTCTATCATATAACTATTTATGATGCCATAGGAATAATGGGAATAACGGGTGAAAATCTGTTCTGCAAAACCCTGATGTTTGCAATCTTATCATATTCAAACTTTTTTACTTCGCTTGTATTATAAACTTTTCCGTAAATAACTTTTTTACCGCTTCTCTCCCTGGTTATGTAGTAAGGATCAATAACAACTTCATTTAAGCCGTAAAGGAATTTTATTTTATTGCGTTTTAATATTGCTAACGAAAATATTTCTGTTTTCATAAATGCCTCTCGTTTAACTTATCCACCTGATTACGCCGACTACCCTGCCGAGAATTGACAGTTCTTTACCTTCAGGAATTTCAATCGGCTGGTAGTTTTCGTTTTCAGGAATTAATAAAATTTTGTTATTTCTGTTTTGAAATGTTTTGACGGTCACCTCATCACCAAGCATGGCGACTACTATATCACCATTTACTGCTTCCTTCTGGCTGGACACAATCACAAGGTCCCCCTCAAAAATTCCGGCATTTATCATACTGTCCCCCTTAACCTTTAAAGCAAAACTATTGCGTGCATGTTTAATAAATGTTGCATCAACAGAAATTGCACCTTCAATATTTTGCTCTGCAAGTATTGGAGAACCGGCGGCAACTCTTCCGACTATAGGAATTCTGCTGAACTCCTCACTCATGTTGTACAAAGAACTCTTATTTTCATTATCGGAAGAACCATGTTTTACTAAAGAAATTGCCCTGCTTGAATTTCCCTCAATATTCAGGTATCCCTTTTTAACAAGAGCATCCAGGTGTCTTTTTACACCAAATGTGGAGGAAATCCCGAAATGTTTTGCTATTTCGCGGAGCGTTGGGGGGTAACCCATTTCCCCGGTAAACTGCTGAATAAAGTTTAAGATTTCTTCCTGTCTGTCAGTAAGTTGAGTTTTCATAGTAGTGCTCTTTTGTTCACTACTAATATAGTGCACATTTGAGCACTTGTCAAGTTTAAAATGAAAAAAAGTTTGAGGATGTGAGATTGTTTAAAAAGTCTCTCTTTGCCAAAGAGAGTACCCGCGATAGCGGGGGAGAGATTCGCTGCGCCAATGCGGCAGCTAATGTATACATAACCGATTCTACCCGTAGTACAGCAGCTATGTATATGATAGTATGGCTTGAATTAAGGTTAGCTGCCATTTAGCGGTGTTAATCCCCCTCGTCCGCCTACGGCGAACATTTCCCCCTTTTGAAAGGGGGACTCCTTTGTACACTGTCTTATAATTCTTGACTAAAAAT
>JAWOJF010000239.1:0-16630 GCA_046481785.1 Ignavibacteriaceae bacterium
GTGTTGCACAACTAATAATTTAAATGTCTTCTCCTTGAAAGAGACTGTTTATTTATTGCCACGACATTTATGTCGTGGTTTAGGATTCCAAATATTTTTGGCTTTAGCCCCCGAAGGGTCGGGACACGCACAATTAAGGCAAATTGTGGCTAAAGCCTCCATGCTAATTGTTTTCTCCCACGACTTAAAAGTCGTGGCAATTTGATATCTTCTCCTTGTGAAGTTAAGGCTGAGTTGTGCAACAGACCCTTCAGCCTGGGGGATATGAGATAATATTATACGGGCTTTAGCCCTGAACTAGCTTCATTTCAGGGCTAAAGCCCCTGTTATGGTTCTTTAGGCCCCCCATGTTAAAACATGGGGTTAATCTATAAAATTAGTATTTATTCCTCAGTCTTTATTTTTTATACAATCTCTTCAGAGGATATTAAAACCTTTAATAATCATGCTGACTAAAAAATGGAAATATATTCACTCAAATTGACTTCTGGTACAGCCTCTTAAAACAGCTATACAATATAATTCCATACATATGGGGGTCGATTTTGTAATAACAAAAAATCCGGATTCTGCACCTGTTTAGGAGAACTGTTAGCCCATACACCTTACCCTTACCGGTTCCAAAAGCGGGTCCCTCATATGCCATTGCACAAGGATATTAATGAATGTTTCGGTTAACGTTACATTTGCTTTAAGCAGAAGCTGGCCGCTTACAGAACGTACATCATGAACCAGTATCATGCCTGTTTGAAGACTGCTGATATTTAAAAGCCTTTCTTCAGCAACAAAATTAGTCTCAAGATGTTTACCAAGTATCAGTTTGATTAGCTGTGTATCATACTTGCTTGTCATCCGCTCCATATGTTTAAGGAGCTCTGCTCCGCGGAGTTTTGTTGAAGAAGGTTTTACAAGATCAACAAGAATATGCATCAGCCTTGCGCCGAAAGGGATTTTACTGCCGGATGCATTATTTGTAAACGGCTCACCCGTTCCATCAAAGTCTTTTGCCTGAAGTTCAATTATACTTGCTACACCATCAAACCGGGGTATATTTTTAATTAAACCTGCAGCTAAAAGATGATGGTTTAATGCCACCGGGTTCTGGTTAATAACAGACAGTCCCTCTTTTGCTATTGCTGCCTGAATTGAGGGAGGAAGAAGGGCAATACCCAGGTTAAACAGATCTAATGCTCTCATTATATCCCATCTTTCCCGTGTGGAAATATGAGTCATCATATTTAAGAACGCTAATCCTATTGTTTTTACTCCGTTTCCAAGCTCTGCCACCTGGGGTGAAACATGGTTTGCCATGTCACCAAGAATACGAACGGTTTGTGCTACAGTACCTTCCAGCAGTTCATTAAGTTTCTGGTTTTCATCATCAAGAAGCTGCAGCAGGTATTTATTGTGCTGCTTTAAATTATACTGTGAAATCCAGTTTTTTACCTGTTGTTTTAATGCCTCATCATCCCATGGCTTTGATATATAAGAATTTATTCCGCCAATATTAATAGCTCTGATAGTATCTTTATAATCTGCATAGCCGGTAATTAATACACGTAACGTATCCGGCCATTTATTCCTTACAGCCTCTAATACATGCACTCCATCATAGCCCGGCATTCTCTGATCTGACAGAACAAGTGCAAATGGTTCATCAGGATTAAGTATCTCATCTATTTTCACGGAGTCATTTAATGTTTTGATCTGTAGATTTTCTTTCCTCATAAGCGAGACAAAAGCATTTAACAGCTCGGGTTCATCATCCACATACAATACTTTTTTATTTTCTAAAAAGGGTTCCATGTTAGTATAGTTTAATTATTTAGTATATGGCTTAATTTTTCTCTCCACTCATCTGCATATTCATTTATTACAGGGTCATGGGGCAGTGAATCTTTCCCGTGAACAAGCAGGCTTGCAATTTGAATTATGGTAGTTAATGCATCCTTACTTGCATAACTGTGATGATTAGCAACTGCTGAAATTACACCGGATGAAAAATTCCAATAGGTTAATAAGGCTTCTGCTACTTCATCATGCGGAGTTGTAAAAATTTCTTTATCAATAATATACAGCGGTTTATCGTTCTCCTTGTATATATTATAAAATTTGCTGAATTTTTCGGGGCAATAGCATAACCGTAATACCATCCCGATATCCAGCATCAATGCTGCTGTATAGGCCTCCTGAGGATCTGTATTTTCTTTCCAGTCCTGTGAAATTTCCCTTGCAGTCTGAGCACACTTTACAGCATTAATTCTCATTTCCTCTAATGACTTTAAAAGATCAGGAGGTACTTGTGAACATAAGCAGTCATACGATTCAAGTCCGAGAACTATATTAAGAACTTCTTCCATGCCAACAAACGTTAAAGCATCAAATATATTTGAGACAGGTTTCCTTACTCCATAATAAATAGAATTAGACATCCTTAAAAGTTTAGCTGTTAAAGCTGGGCTTTTTTCTATTTCCTGCACTATTTCTTTCTGTGATATGGGAGTTTGGTTTAAAATATCTTTTATTCTTTGGTGCATCTTCGGTAAAGATGGTAAATTCCTGAATGAAAGCAGTATCTCCTCAAGATGTTTACGGCGAAGCTCCTGCTGAAGATTCATCGACTCGCTTACAAGGGATTTTAGCTGATCATCATCCCATGGTTTCATAATATAGTGGCGTGCAAAGCCGCGGGATATTGCATTAAGTATAACCGACTTTTCCTCGTAACCGCTTATTATTATATTTATGGCATTAGGACAAATTTTAACTGATTGTTCCAGCAGATCAGCCCCGCTCATTTCCGGCATCCTCATGTCTGTAATTATTACATCTGCATGGTGCCTCTCCAGAAATTCCAGTGCTTTATGCGGCGAAGAGAAACAATAAATTTTATAACCCTCCCGCCTGAAAAGGCTTCGAAGGCTCATTAATATTGCTTCTTCATCATCTATTATAACTAATGCCGGAATTTTTGTTTTACCGGGTTGTATTTTTTCCATTGCTTTGTCAGTCTGCATCTTTTCCTCATTCATGTTCATATTGCTGTTTAACCGGCAGTTGTATTGTAAAAGTACTACCTGTTCCCGGTTCACTTTCAACTGTTAATGTACCATTATGTTTTTCTATTATTGTTGAGCTGATCCATAGGCCAAGGCCAGTTCCCTCACCAACAGGTTTTGTTGTAAAGAAAGGATCAAAAATGCGTTTTATTTTATCTGTGGAAATTCCTGAGCCGGAATCCTGTACTTTAATAAATACATTATCGCTGTCACTTCCTGTTGATATTTTTATTACACCATTTCCGTCAATTGCATGTGCAGCATTAACAAGCAGGTTAACAAGTACCTGTTTTATTTCACCTATATTGCATACAACCGGCGGCAGATCAGCATAATCCTTTTCAATAGTTGCCTTATATTTTATTTCATTCCATACAATTGTTAAGGTATCATCTATAGCACGGGTAATATTTGCTTCGGAAAAAGATTTATCCGTAATGTGAGCAAATCCTCTCATACCCTCTACAATTTTTTTAATGCGCTGAGTTCCTTCGTGAATACTTATCATCATCCTTTCAAAATCCTCCAGGATGAACTTTATATCTATTTCTTCAGAATATTTTTCAATTTCCATAAGGATTTTTTCGGCATCAGCGCATCCGGTGGATACATCTTTAATCTTTTCCCATTTTTTAAGAAGTACAATTGTATCAGCAAAATATTCCTTCAGGCGGTTCACATTACTTGATACATATGAAAGAGGATTATTTATTTCATGTGCTATTCCTGCACTAAGCTGGCCAAGGGATGCCATTTTTTCAGATTGAACAAGTGATCCCTGCATTTTTTTTAAATCAGAGACCATCTTTTCCAGGTCCTCATTTCTTTGAAGCAGTTGTTTTTCAAGTTCAAGTTTTTCCTGCTCATGAAGTACGCGCTCGGTTATATCCTGTATTGCACTTATTATTGATACCGGCTTTCCCTCCCTGTCAAGTTCAACATCAGCCTTACTTAATACCCATCTTACCTGCCCGTCATTTGGGCGGATAATTTTATATTCAGTTTCAAAACGGCTTCTTTTTTTCCTTAAAACGTCTATAATCAATAGGTTCAGTTTATCACGGTATGCAGGATGAAGCAGCTTGTTTTGGCCGTCAATATTACGGGGATACTTTTCATCTATTCCAAATATATCATCAAGGGTTTCAGAGCTTTCCCAGTTCCCGGTTTGAAGACTAAATTTATAAGAACCTACATGTGCAACGGACTGGGACTTTTTAAGAAAATACTCACTTGCGCGCAGGGCCTCTTCTGCTTTTCTTTGCTGGCTAATATCCTGGTTGGCACCATAAGTTCCGATTGTTTTGCCTGTTTTATCTTTAATAATGTAAAAACGTACTGCAACATATCCTGTCTGGCCATCTGCATAAACTACACGGTGTTCTACATAACTTGAAAAATTTGGATCATCAGTTTCAATTGACTTCTGAATTTCTTTTCCAACTACTTCCCTGTCATCGGGATATACAAAACGCTCAGCATAATTTTGTGCTGACATTATATATCCCCCTTCTTTTTCAGCAGTAGTTCTATAAAGGGAATAAAACTGGTCATTGAAAGTAAATATTCCGGTAATGGTATCACATTCCCAGTATGCAAGATTCGCAATTTTAAGGGCATTTGATAATTGTCCTTCACTTATCCGCAAAGCATTTTCTGCTACTTTCCTTTCAGTTATATCCTGTATAATTCCAAAAGTTCTGTTAGTTTTACCGTTACTATCCATTGAAACAAAAAATCTTACCGACATATAGCCTGATTCACCATCGGCATATTTTATACGGTATTCCAGTTGTTCACTGTAATTGGTGTCCCCGGCAGAAATAGCTATTTGCAATGCATTAGAAATAACATTAGCATCATCTGCTGCAATAAAACGCTCAGCATAATACTCAATTGACATAATGTACCCCCCCTCTTTTTCCGCATTGGTCCGGAAGATAGAGTAAAACTGGTCATTAAGGATCAACTGATTTGAGTATACGTCATACTCCCAATGTGCCAAACGGGCAATCTTAAGTGAATAAGAGAGCTGGGCCTCGCTTGTAAGCAGGGCTTCTTGTGCCATCATCCGTTCTGTTATATCTACCCACGAACCAAATATTTCCAGCGGATTTCCGTCTGCATCATGAACAAGTGCCAGTTCTGTGTGAAGCCATATATAATGGCCTTCTTTATGTCTAAACCTGAATTCAAAATCAAGCTTATTTTCCTTGAAAAGAGTCGGGAAGATTGAATTAACATAACCAACGTCATCCGGGTGAAGCTCTTTTTCCCACCAGCCGGGTGTGGTAACCTCTTCAGGAGTATAACCCAGCAAGGGTTTTACGTTGTCTCCTATCCACACAGGAGCCGGATTGCCGTTTGAAATGCCGAGACGGAAAAGAATAGCCGAAGTTGATGAAACCAGGTACCGAAGACGTTCCTCAGATGTAATTAATTTTTCCTGGATCTCCTTAATGCTTGTAATATCATGACTAATACCCACAACCCCCGTAATATTTCCTTCGGTGCTGAATAAAGGAACTTTAGTAGAAATAAACCACCTGTTTTCCCTCCCGGGTAAGGCTATTTTTATTTCCAGGTTTTCTAATGATTCTCCTGTTGCAGCAACTTTTTTATCTTCGGTATGAAATGGTTCAGCCAGATCTTTACTAAGGAAATCAAAAATAGATTTGCCTATAACTTCTTCCTGAGTGCTTCTGCCCAGAAAATCCAGGTGAGCTTTGTTGTTTAGTAAATAATTTCCATCAGTATCTTTCACATAAATATGATCGGGTATTGCATCCATCAGCGTGCGCATAAGATTACGTTCGGCTGCTAATGCATCTTCGGCCTTTCTGCGTTCTGTAATATCTCTTGAAACACCGAAAGTTCCTATAATGGTTCCATCACTATCCCTTAAGGGTGTTTTTGTACTGGAAACCCAGGCTATTTTGTCATTGCCCCAAATTTCTTTTTCTATTTTATCGGTAAGAGGTTCACCGCTTAACATTATTTTTATTTCATCATTCCGTGCATCACCTGCATGTTCCTGATTAAAAAGATCAAAATCGGTTTTTCCTAAAATGTCTTTTTCTGAATTAATTCCATACTTTGTTAAATAGCCCTTATTTACTTTTATAAACCTGCTCTCACTATCTTTAAAATAAATTGTATCGGGTGAGTTATCCATTAATATATGCATGAGATTATGTTCAACAACAAGGGCTTCTTCAATTCTTTTCTTTTCAGTAATATCCATAATAATTCCGCTCCAGAGGATATCACCATTTTCCTGCAGTTCGGGATCAGACATAAAACTAAACCAGCGGGTTTCTTTATTTAGTATAATTCTGGCTTCATGGTTAAACTGGCTTAGTGTTAAGGCTGACTGTTTAATAGCCTCTTCCATTTTGGGAAAATCTTCCGGGTGCATAAGAAGTGGAATAAGTGATGGATCCTTAACAATATCCTCCGGTTTGTAACCAAGAAGTTTCTCACAGGCTGAGCTTAAATAGGTGAAATGGTAAGTTTCATCGGATTGCATTACGAATGAATATACGATTGCAGAAACGTTTGATTCCCAATGCCGGTAACGGTTAGTATGCTTTTCGTATTCTATTAAATCCTTTTCCGCAAATGATAAATCCACCTTTAACTTTTTTTGCTCCAATGCATGAATAACTGAATGGGACAGACGGGCAGGAAACTCTTTGGACACAAAATCCCAGGCACCTGCATTTAACAGCTCTGTTGTGCCGGCTTCATTACATGCAGAGGTGAATAATATCAGCGGAACATCAGTTTTGGCTAATATTTCCTGCAATAAAATATTTGTGGTTATTTCAGGGAGTGTAACTTCGGAAATAATTACATCCGGCTTAAAATCTTTTAGCTTCTTAAGGCATTCTTTTTCTGTATAGATATAACTAAAAACCGGGTGCTTTAAGACCTTTAAAATTTCCTGTTCGGCAAGTGATGTTTCGTTTTTATCATCTATTATAAGAATCCGGAATTGCTTCCCGCTTAGGGATTTTCCCCCATCTTTTATCATAATAATCTAACTTTAATGCATTGTACGGTTTATGAGGCACCCAAAACAAGGGTACTTCATAAATATTTATTATCAATTTCGTTGTTAAAACCGGGCACGTATTCTTATTATCGAAAAAACGTTTAAATTATTTACACCATATAAAGGTATTTAACAATAAAAGTAATTTACTCTAAATATTTGGCTTAAAGTCTGTGAGTAGTTATTTTAATAGAAAATACTATTAAAAGATGATCAAATTTATACCTCTGGGCGGAGCAGGTGAAATAGGCGCAAGCTGCTTTTATCTGAATATCGCCGGAACCGGAATTATTCTTGACTGCGGAATGCATCCTCAGAAAAAAGGAACAGATGCTTTGCCCCATTTTGAGCTTATTAAAGACCAGCCGGTTGATTATGTCTTAATTTCACATGCTCACCAGGATCATTTAAGTGCATTACCCTATCTTGTGCAGCACCACCCATATATCAGGATAATTTCTACTCCCCAAACCCGGGCTCTTGCTGAGCTTACTCTGCATGATTCTGTCTCAATAATGAGAGAACAGTTAAATAATCAGGATGAAGATAACAGCATCAGAGTATACAGTCACGAAGAGATCGATCTTCTTATCCAATCCATTGAATATAAATCGTATGGAGAAGAGTTTTTAATTAATGGCTATAAACATAAAAGCAGTGACCCTGTAAAGGCTGTCTTTTTCGATGCCGGGCATATTCTTGGCTCTGCGGGCATTTTAATAACATTCCGGGGGAAAAAAATATTTTATACCGGTGATATAAATCTTGATAACCAGTCACTCCTTCCCGGCGCCGAACTGCCAAAGGAGAAGGTTGATATTCTTATACTTGAAACTACTTATGGGGCAACTGATTCTTCCGGTATACTTGACTGGCATAAAGAAGCAAAAAGATTTGCAAAGCTTTCTAATAAAATTCTTACAGCAGGTGGATCAATATTAATTCCTGTTTTTTCTCTGGGCAAGATGCAGGAAGTAATTGCAGCTATCTGGCAGCTTATGCTTAACGGCGGCTTAACAGTAACTGATATTTACACCGGCGGCCTTGCAACTAAAATAAGCAGGGTATATGATTATAATAAGTATGCTGTTAGAAGAGTTGATAAGGAGTTTGAAATAAAATCAATTCCGCAAAAAAATTTGTATGAAGTTGAAAAACCGGAAATATTTTTTAAAAATCCCAGCTTTGTGCTTGCATCAAGCGGTATGCTTATTGAGGGGACTGTCTCCTTCCGGCTTGCCCGCAAATGGCTTAAAGAAAAAAATTCTGCAATATTTACCGTTGGTTATATGGAAGAAACAACTCCGGGATATAAAATTATTAATGCAGTTAGAGGAGAGAAAGTAACACTGTCGGAATTGTTTGGTGAGGAGGAAGTCCGCTGTACTGTGGAGCAGTTCAGGTTTTCATCACATACCAAAAGGGAAGGGCTTCTGGAAATTGTAAATAAACTTAAACCCGAAACGGTTGTTCTTGTTCACGGTGATCCTGAAGCCATAAACTGGGTAGGCAGTACAATACTAAAAATTTCTTCCCGGGAAAAAAGAAATGTAAAAGTTTACCAGGCTGAACCCGGAAAAGAAATAAACTGGTAAATGAAAGTATTTTTTTTGCACAGAAAGGTTATTTACATTTCTTCTTCACCCTCTATTTCAAATGAAGCTGAAGAAGAATCAGCCTGTTCTGACAAAATATCTCTTACTCTGAAAACAACATTGTATTTTCCCGGGACATAAGTGGAATCAAGTTCAAACTGTGCTTCTAGGTCGGCATCCATCATTCTTTCATTATTTGATTTATCCTCTGTCTTATTTATTAGTGAAGAAACTATATTACCGGCGGGGGTAACAAGGTCAACTTCAAAGGATAATGAAGCTGTAAAAGTGTTGTTATTCTCATTCTGTTTAAAGCCTTTAACACGTGTGTGTGCGTTAACTTCCCACGTGCCGTCACCAATATCATATGCAAAAGCTTCAGTATTATATACTTCCAGCTTTTCCGGTTCCTCACCCCCGCAGCCGGCTATAATTAAAAGCAGAATAAAAGGAATAAATAGTTTTTTCATGGTATGCCCTTAAATATTTATGATGATAATTTTATTAAATCTATTTTGTGCTTTCAGTCTGCTCATTAGTTGAAAAACAAAGCCGCAGTTAAAACTGCGGCTCTGCATAAATAATAATTCATAATTCAAAAGTCCACAATCCTGAATTGTGTTTATCCGTTTTTCTTCTGGAAGTCTTTCATAAAGCTTACAAGCTGCTCTACACCGGCTTTTGGGAAAGCATTATATATAGAGGCTCTGATTCCGCCTACAGAGCGGTGCCCCTTTAAGCCGTCAAGATCATAAGCTGCAGACTCGCTGACAAATTTCTTTTCAAGCTCTTCGGAAGGAAGCCTGAATGTAACATTCATTAATGAACGGCTTTCTTTTTCAGCGTGGCCTTTATAGAATCCGCTGCTTCCATCAATTGCATTGTAGAGAAGGCCTGCTTTTTCAACATTATGTTTGTACATAGCATCAAGTCCGCCCATTTTAAGCAGATGTTTGGCAACAAGTCCGATAATATATATTCCAAATACGGAAGGGGTATTATATAATGAATTATTTTCAATATGAGTTTTGTAATTAAGCATAGTATGAAGCTGGTCAGAACTTCTTTCAGCAAGATCTTTTCTCATTACGAGCAGAGTAACACCCGAAGGTCCGATATTTTTCTGAGCGCCTGCATAAATAAGAGCATATTTGTTAACATCAATTTTTTTATGAAGGATATCTGAAGATGCATCACACACAAGCGGAACATTTCCAACCTGGGGCTCTGTATGCCATTCAGTTCCATATATTGTATTATTGGAAGTGAAATGAACATAGTCAGCACCGGAATCAAGTTTAAGTTCATCCTGTTTAGGAATTCTTTTAAAAGTTTCCTGCTCGGTTGAGGCAGCAATATTTACAGTACCAACCCGTTTAGCTTCTTTAACAGCTTTTTTACTCCAGCTTCCGGTAACAATATAATCTGCTTTTTTATTAACAGTCATAAAGTTAAGCGGAACCATTGAGAACTGAAGAGATGCTCCGCCCTGCAGGAAGAGAATTTCATAATTATCACTTAAACCCATTAGCGTCTTTAGATCAGCTTTTGCTTCTGCTATAATTTTATCGAAAGCTTTTGATCGGTGGCTGATTTCAAGTATAGACATTCCCACACCGGGAAGTGAAAACAAATCCTTTTGTGCTTCTTTCAAAACTTCTTCTGGCAGAATAGCCGGACCGGCACTGAAATTATAGATGCGTTCTTTCATTTATTTATCCTTATGATTCAGTAATGTATATATATTTACCCTATGTAAAATTAACGTAATTATTACTTACTCTCAATTCAGTACTGCTTATTTTCTATTAAATTAATTATGGATTTTGGGTATTTAACAGGGGGTAGAAAATTTATTCTGTAACTTTGAAATAAATGCAAAGAATTTCACACAAATAATCCTGGAGTGCTCTGTAAGCATAAAATATTTTGGAATGCACATATATTTTTTTTTGGTGAAAAGTAAGGTAATCTTATAAGGATATGGTGCTTAAATTTGAAAACTGATTTTTATATCAAGAGGAAATTACAGTGTGCCGCTTAAGTGAATATTATCCCCCGGCCGTTCAGAGCCGGCTGCAGGTTCTTCGGTTAGCAGAAGAATAACATTGCTTCCCTCATTAATTTCAGGAAGATCAAATGTATAGTATTTATCAGAACTAATTTCGCGGAACAGTCCAAGAGAAATAAAATTTCTCGCCGATGTCTTTATCCAAAGCTGGTAAGCTCTGCCGTCCCGCAGAGATTTTAAAGCTGAAAGGTTCAGAAAACCCTTTCCTTCATTCATATTAATAATAGCTTTTCCAAATGAATCATCACGAACACCGGATAAATTAATAATATTGGTACCCTGAAGATTAAGTATCCGCTGCAGTTGTGTAAAATTATCGTTGCCTGCTGTATTGGCGGTTATATTTTTCATTTCTCTTTTAAGGTTGTCTAATTCACTTTTATATGTTTCAACCTCAGATGTTATATTAAGAAAGGCATATATTCCTGCACCAATTACAGCTATAAAAATTACAATCAGTATATTAACAAACCTGGAATTCCCTGCTGGTTTTTCGGCAGAATAGGTGTAGCCGCGGCGGTGTGAAGAAGGATGGAACTCTTCCTGATTGCCAGCCCAGCGGGACTTATCTTCCTTTAAATCGCTATTCTCAATTGATTTCAAATCATTATCAGCCGGATTTTCTTTATGAGTCTCTTTTATTTTGTTCCAACCGCCATGTTCGGCAGGGGATTTAATAACAGGATCTGTTGTTTCCTCATGCCCAACTATTTCTTCATGGTCCGGAGCTTTTTTAATGACCGGCTCTTTTACTGGTGGTCCCTGCAACGGCCTGAAAAACTCCGATGTTTTTCTTACAGATGTTACAATTTCAAATTCCCGTGTTTTGGAAAGGGAACTTCCTTTTTCTAATGTAGTTTCTTTTGGTTCATCCGGCTCAATATGTTCTGCTTCAGGCAAAAAACCGGTTTCAAAATTCAGCCTCTCATGTTGTGATAAGTCTGGAAATTCACCGGGAATATGCGGGTCTGTTATTCTTATGCCGCTTAAATCATTGGAGCGTTTTGCCCTTATCTCATCCCGTATGCGGTACAGTTTTCGGGCTACTTTATCTTTTAATTGCGGTTCAGGGGTTTCCATGTTTAAAATTGAAGGGAGAAGCGCAGCAAGGTTCTGGTACTCACCAAGCTCCTGCCAGTTATACTTTTCGCCGGAATGAATAAAGTTGCGCAGATTAATTATATCATCCTTATCCAGGCATCCTAAAGCATAAGCATGCAGTTGATCGTAATATTCTTTATTCTCCTTCTCCATTCAGGAATCACCCTTTATCAGATTTTCTTTAAGATTTGTTAAGGCAATTTTAATTTTTGACTTAACAGTTGAAACAGGAATATTTAATTTTGCGGCTATCTCTTTTTCATTAAGCCCTTCATAATAAGCAAGATAGATTACATACTGTTGTGCATCGGTAAGACTGTTTAATGCCTTTTCAACACCATCTTTAACATTTAACGCAGTTCTTAAATCAAGGGAATCAATTTCATGTGAAAGACGGGGGATGATAAACTGGTTTTCATATTCTTCTGTATATTCATCAACACCTTCCCCGGAATGCATTCTCTTAACAACATCAACAGCTTTATTCCTGGTAAGAGTAACAAGCCATGTATAAACATTCCTGGTATTAAAATCAAAATAATTGATTTTGCGCCATATAATTACAAATACATCAGAAAGTACTTCTTCTGCAATCTTTTCGTCGGTTACAATTTTTTTTATAACTGTAAAAAGGATTGAGGCGTAACGGTTATACAATGCTTCAAGAGCTTTTGAATCATAACCTGCTACCCTTTGCATTAGTTCGATGTCGGTTGAAGGCGAATTAACAGCCATTTGGAGTGATCTACCTTATAATCTTATGCAAAATACAGGTATGATGAGAAAAAATCAATCAAACTTTGTGGTGATTTATACATTAGTTACCTTTTTTATTTACACAGCCTCTATATTTTGAAACTTTCCGGGAGTTTACTCCCGGATAAAGATATTTTTAACTTAGCGTTTCTTTGAACTCATCCTTGAGTCTTTGCATGAATCCGGGTAATTGTTACCATTTTGGATGGGTTTATATTGGAATTGCTGCAAATAAAATTATTAGTTAAGTTAATATTGTATATGCCTGAAATAAGTAATTTTCTTGGTATGTCAATTAAAATGGTCTTTCAGGATCATGATCCGCCTCATGTTCATATTTATCAGCGTAATTTACAATTAGCAGTTGTGTTATTTGATGGAACAGTTAGGGAAGGATATTTGGAAAAAGATAAACTCAGAATATTAAAAAAGTGGCTTGTTCTGCATCAGGAAGAACTAATTGCATGTTGGAATAACGCTAAGAAAAAGAAACATCCAGGAACGATTGAACCATGGCAGTAGAAAAATATTATCACATAAAACGTGCATTATATATGGGTAATTTTCGCATTTTTATTGAATTTGAAAATGGTGAAAATAAAATTCTGGATTGTAATATTCTATTAAAAGGCAATATGGGTGATTTTGAAGAGTTAAGAAATGAAGAAAAATTTAAGCAATTTTATATAGACACCGGTTTACTTACATGGCCCAATGGATTTGATCTTGCCCCTGAGTACACCTACAAAGAGAGTAAACAAGTTGTACTTAAAGAAGGAAAGGGTAAAATTGATATTTTAAGAGTAAATTAGCCCCCATTATGAAATCCACCCCCTCTTCCCCTGCATAGTGAGAATCTAAAAATATCCTCCTTTTTATTATCTTTGTATTCTAATAATATGATTTCAGGGATTTTATGACTTCAAGTGAAATAAGGCAGCAATTTTTAGATTTTTTTAAGAATAAACAGCACAGGATTGTCCACAGCAGCCCGGTAGTACCGTTTGATGACCCGACACTGCTTTTTACAAATGCCGGTATGAACCAGTTTAAAGATGTTTTCCTCGGCACCGGTACAAGAGAATATAAACGTGCGGCAGATACACAAAAAGTTATCCGTGTAAGCGGCAAGCATAATGATCTTGAGGAAGTTGGGCACGATACTTACCATCATACCTTTTTTGAAATGCTGGGCAACTGGTCATTTGGTGATTATTATAAGGCTGAGGCAATTGAATGGGCATGGGAACTGTTAACTGAGGTATGGAAACTGCCTAAAGAAAGATTGTGGGCAACAGTATACCGTACTGATGATGAAGCATTAAACTTTTGGAAAACCAAAACAGATATAAAACATGATCATATATTAAAGTTTGATGAAAAAGATAATTTTTGGGAAATGGGTGAAACCGGTCCCTGCGGGCCATGTTCTGAAATTCATGTTAACATTGGTGATGATTATGATAATCCCAAATATGTTAATGCAGGCGTACCGGAATGTATTGAAATATGGAACCTCGTTTTTATACAGTATAACCGCGATGATACAGGCAGATTAAGTGACCTTCCGGCAAAACATGTTGATACCGGGATGGGTTTTGAAAGAGTGTGCGCAGTGCTTCAGAAAAAATCCTCTAATTATGATACTGATGTATTTACCCCATTGATTGATGCAGTTTCAAAAATGAGCGGAGTGGAATACGTAAATGAAGAAGACAGAATTCCTATGCGTGTTATTTCCGACCATATAAGAACTTTAACATTTGCTATAACAGACGGCGCTGTGCCGGGGAACGACGGCAGGGGTTATGTTCTCCGCAGGATTTTAAGAAGGGCAGCGCGCTACGGCAGGAAAATAAATTTACACAAACCATTCCTTTTTGAGCTTGTTGATGTTCTCTGTAAAACTATGGGAGATGTATTCCCGGAAATAGTTGAGAAGAAGGATTATGTAAAAAAAGTAATTAAAGCTGAAGAAGAAAGTTTTAATGCAACTCTTGACAGGGGAATAGAATTATTTGATGAGATTATAAAGAATCTTTCGGGATCCGGTAAAAAAGAAATTCCCGGTGAAGAAGTTTTTAAACTGTATGATACATTCGGCTTCCCTGTTGATCTTACCAATGTAATGGCACGTGAACAAGGCTTTACTATTGATGAGGCCGGATTTACAAAGCTGATGGAATCCCAGCGTGAACGGGGCAGGACTTCATCCAAAGATAAATTTGCATCTGTTAATATTAACCTTAATGACCTCTCTTCTTTTGAAATCATTAATGATAAGGTTGAATTTACCGGTTATGATGAATTAAAATCCGAATCAAAAATCATCGGATATAAAAAAGAAGATGGTAATGATCTGGTGATACTAAATAAAACTCCATTTTATGTGGAGTCCGGCGGACAAATTGATGACCTCGGCAGATTCCTTGTTAAGTCAGACCTTCCTGCAGGCTATTTAAATGTAGTTGATGTAACTAAAATAGAAGGTAAAACAGTTCACATAATTGAGAATGATAAACCGGGCTTAATTATTCCCGGCTCTGAAGTAATTGCAGAAGTTGATGAAACACGCAGATGGGATATAATGCGTAATCATTCTGCTACACATTTTCTTCATGCTGCATTAAGAAAAATTCTCGGCACTCATGTTCAGCAGGCAGGCTCTTATGTTGGTCCCGACAGGTTAAGATTTGACTTCACTCATTTTGCCAAATTAAGCGAGAGTGAATTAAGGGATATTGAAACATTAGTAAATGAAGAATTAAGAAATAATATTCAGCTTCAGCATCACCGTGATATCCCTTTTGATGATGCTAAAAAAATGGGCGCATTAATGTTCTTTGGTGATAAATACGGTGATAAGGTTAATGTAGTTCAGTTCGGGGATTTCAGTATGGAGTTCTGCGGAGGTACACATGTTAAAAATTCATCGCAGATAGGCTTATTTAAAATTGTAAGCGAAAGCTCAATTGCAAGCGGTGTAAGAAGAATTGAAGCTGTTACTGGCATCGGGGTTGAAAGATACATTCAGCACCAGTTTGAGCTGATGAAACAACATGAAGAAAAAATGGCTGAACTGCTTGAATCGAAGAAAAAACTTGAGAAAGAAATTGCTGAACTTAAACTTGAAGGAAAGCTTGGAGATATTGATGCAGTATTTACTTCCTTTACTGAGATCGGCGGCATGAAAATTTATAAATCTAAAGTTAATGCTGATAACATGGATGAGCTTAAATCCTTCGGCGATGAAATGCGTAATAAAATAAAAACAGGCATCGGGGTTTTGTTTGCTGTAATTGAGGATAAAGTCGGTATTGTATGTGTCGTAAGTGATGATATAATAAAAGAGAAAAAACTTAGTGCAGGTAAAATTGTGGGAGAACTTGCAAAATTGGTTGGCGGCGGCGGCGGCGGGCGCCCGCATCTTGCAACTGCCGGCGGCAAGGATGTTTCCCAAATTCCGCATGCACTTAACTCTGTGGAAGAGGTAGTGAAAAAGTTCCTTTAGAGCAAAAAGGAAAACCACTTAGGCACTGACTTATTGCTGCTATCAGATTAATGGTTCTGTTTTATTTCTTCTTAATCGTAATCTTGCTCTTAATCATAATCGGATTTATTCCATAAAGAAAGAATCCGAGTAAGATTACGATTAAGATTAAGAGTACGAGAAAACAACAAGCACATGTCAAAAACAAAAATAAAATATATCTGCTCAAATTGCGGTTACGAATCTCTCCGGTGGCTGGGCAAATGCCCTGAGTGCGATAGCTGGAACTCTTTCACCGAGGAAATTGTTGAGACTTCTAAAAAATCCCGCCGCGATGGTCAGGGATTAATTAATAATGTTTCAATAAGTACAATCAAAGATACATCCGCAACAGAAGAAGACAGCATAAAAACTGAGATAAACGAATTTGACAGGGTGCTTGGCGGGGGACTTATGCCCGGCTCTGTTATTCTGCTCGGCGGTGATCCCGGGATCGGCAAA
>JAWOJF010000186.1:0-4837 GCA_046481785.1 Ignavibacteriaceae bacterium
CGATATAAAAAGTATTTCATTTAGCGCTAACCAGGCACAAAATGGTGATTTTAGTAATGCCTTCAGTTACTGGATTTTAATAGGAGATACAATCAATCCATTCCATCCGGAAGATACCGGCAGCGCTAAGTTTAGTGTTGAAGGTGGGATGGCCGCCATTGATATTTCAAACCAGGGAACCGGTATCTGGTCAATAATGCTTTATCAAAAAGTTAGCTTTGTTAAAGATGCAGCTTACAGAATTTCATTTGATGCCAAAGCTGATCATGATGTTGAAATTATATCCAACGTATGCCGTGATGGGGGAGACTGGGCAGTTTTTTCAGGTGATCATAAGTTCAGGTTAACTTCAGCAATTCAGAATTATTCATACGAGTTTAAGATGAGCGCAGGCGGAATCAGTTTGTTTCAGTTTTGCCTTGGTTATGTAGGAACCGGTAAACTGTATTTTGATAACGTGGTAATAACAAAACTATAAAACTTGTTTTAACCGGCTCTGTTGTATTAATTTAAAAGAATTGCCTACACTAAAGATGACATCATTTTAAAAAGATGTCATCTTTACCCCTTACCGGCAGGATACTACTGCCTCCTGCACTTTCTATTTAAAAAGATCTATAATATCATCAATCGGTATGCTGATGCCTGGTGTGCCCAGGTACCCGTCGTAAGTCGGACCGTAAGGATGCTGTCCTTTATACTTCTCCCACATTTTCCTTATTCTTTCCTGGTCACTTTCACTGTAATTTTTTTTTATATCTTCAGCTATAAGTATTTTAAGTTCAGCAATAGTTTTAATTGAATCCGGAATAGTAATTACATTTTTACGCCCTGTTGTTAAACTGCCCGGTTTTTTTCCATTAAGAGAATCTGCTGTAACAACACCATTTTCATTTTCCCTGGTTATTTCAGGTAAGTTAACCATTGGAACGGGCTTTGTTTTTTCCGCCTGCTCCGGCAGGTTTTCACTTCCGGAAGGCTCTGCCGGCTGAATGCTTTTGGTTGCTAATTCCAGGTAGATAATCTTCTTTTCCACTGTTTTAAACATATACATAGCTGCATAATTAAAAATAAGAAGAAACAAAAAATGCAGTATTATTGATATAAAAAAGGGGAACTTCCTGATGGACTGGTATTCGCTATTTTTTGTTTTTTCAAGCAAATGAATTATTGCCGATTTAATTTATCTTCTTTAGAACGAATGTACACTGTATAAGTTCCAAAGACATCTTTATATAATTACAAAAATATGGGAGGATAATGCTTCTTACTATATAAATATTAATCCATAAAACAATCCTTAATATTGAACAGACTGTCGGACTGTGGACTGATGGACTGCGTACTCTTACATTTGGTGCCTGTTTAACCTGCATAATATCCCCCTTTATTGCATATCTTTAACTTGTTTACCCCTCTGGAAATCGTTATTTTTACGGCTCAAATTTAATTTTCAGGAGAATTCTAAGTTAAGATGTCATTTAAAACCAGAACCAATACATGCGGGGATTTAAGAGAAGAGCATATAGGTAAACACGTTGTTTTAAACGGCTGGGTTGATACACGAAGAGATCTCGGCGGACTCATTTTTATTGAGTTAAGAGACCGCTACGGCATAACCCAGGTTGTATTTGAACCTACTTTTAATGAAGATGCACACACAGCAGCAAAAGATTTAAGAAGTGAGTTCGTTATTTCAGTTGAAGGTACTGTAAGAAAAAGACCCGAAGGAACTGAAAACCTAGCCCTTGCAACCGGTATGGTTGATGTTATGGTTAATAAGCTGATTATTCTTAACGAAGCTAAAACTCCCCCATTCCCTATTAAAAATGAAGTTGATACAAGTGAAGATGTAAGACTAAAATACCGCTACCTTGATTTAAGAAGGCCATCCGTACAGCGCAATTTATTGATGCGCCACAAGATGTACCAGATTACCAGGAAATATTTTGATGAAAATAGTTTTGTTGAGATTGAAACTCCCGTACTGATGAAAAGCACTCCCGAAGGTGCAAGGGATTATCTTGTGCCGAGCCGTCTTCATAAAGGAAAATTTTATGCGCTTCCGCAGTCACCCCAGCAATATAAACAGCTTTTGATGGTATCCGGGTTTGACCGTTACTTCCAGGTTGTTAAATGTTTCAGGGATGAGGATCTGCGGGCCGACAGGCAGCCGGAGTTTACACAGATAGACGTTGAAATGTCCTTCATTGACCAGGAAAATATTTTTGAAATGGTTGAAGGATTAATGAAAATATTATTTAAAGAAATATGGAATAAAGACCTTCAGCTTCCGGTTCTGCGTCTGCCTTTTGAGGAAGCAATGGAAAAGTATGGAAGTGATAAACCGGATTTAAGATTTGAACTCGAAATGGTTACGCTTAATGATATTTTTGCCGATACGTCATTTAAGGTATTCCACGATGCAATAGCTAACGGCATAATTACAGGTATGGTTGCGCCCGGCTGTGCCGAGTATACAAGAAATCAGCTTGATGTTTTAACTGACTTTGTTAAAAAACAGGGTGCCGGCGGTTTAATATGGATGCGCGTAAAAGAGAACGACCTTGAAGCGCCTATAGCTAAATTCCTTAGTGATGATGAGAAAAAGAATCTTGTAAAAAAATTAAATGCTAAGCCGGGTGACCTGATCTTTATCCTTTCCGGCCCAAGATTAAAAGCTCTTTCAATAATGGGTAACCTGAGACTTGAAATGGCGAAGAGGCTTGAACTTATTAAACCCGGCTCCGCTCCAAAACTTTTATGGGTTACTGATTTTCCTTTGTTTGAGTGGGATGAACAGACAAAACGGTATTATGCAATGCATCATCCTTTTACTTCACCGCGGCTTGAAGATGTTCCTTTAATGGATAGTGATCCGGGAAAGGTAAAAGCAAGAGCATATGATCTTGTATTAAACGGAAGTGAGATAGCAGGCGGCAGTATAAGAATTCATAATGCTGATCTGCAGGCTAAAATGTTTAATGCTCTTGGAATAACAGAAGAAGAAGCAGAATATAAATTCGGCTTCCTTATGAATGCATTTAAATACGGCGCTCCCCCACACGGCGGAATTGCTTTCGGCTTTGACCGTATGGCTATGATATTTGCAGGTGAAAATTCTATCCGTGAAGTTATTGCATTCCCCAAAACTGCAAGCGCGGTTTCACTTATGGATGATGCCCCTTCAAACGTAAGCGATGAACAGCTTAAGGAACTGCATATAAAAATCAGGTAGTAAACAGTTTAGGAATTGTGTAGCACAGGCTTTAGCCTGTGTTGCCTTTGTTAGCATCAAAAAAAATGCACAGACTAAAGTCTGTGTTACATCCATACATTCACAATTTGTAGCACAGGCTTTAGCCTGAGATTCCTCAGTCGAATCCGCTTGGGCGAACTTCGGAATGACAATTCCGGATTGTGCAACAGACACTTTAGCCTGTGATTGTGCAAAAAGCCCCTTACGTTTTCTATATGTCACAGGCTAAAGCCTGTGCTACAAAAAAGATGTCATCTTTCTATTTAGTCCTTAAGAATCCTGTCCACCGCTGATTGTGTAGAATCCCGGTAGCGCTTATAATCATCAAGTTTATCTCTTAAATCTTTCAGCTCTCTATATTCATCCAAAGTATTTGCTTCCTTTTCTAACTGCCTTACCTGTCTTTCAAGTGCGGTTATGTAAGCATCCATATTACTTTTAATAATATTCCATGCTGCCGCCAGGTCCTTATCTTCAAAAGCTTTATTCAGGGCATCAGCCTCCCGATTTATTTCATTCAGTTTTTCCTGTTCTCTTTGCAGGGCTTCTTCTCTCGTTTTAATAATATTCTCATTATCATTATGTCTTGCAGTATCTAAACTGCGTTGTGCAGCCCTTACCCTTGCTTCAGCAGTCTTTTGCTTATCTTCAAGGAAACTCTTTTTAAAATCTGAACAGAATAAAAAACCGCCAATATTATCCCAGCCATCGGGTAATGGGTTCCAGACAATATTTAAGAAGATATTAATTTTAAATAAGGCATTTATGATATTTATATTTTTTAAAGTAACTGCGGGTACATATGTATCTACTAATTTATAAGCAGCATTATCAAGTAACAGTTTTATTATTTTATTGTTTATTGATGGAACACCCTGCAGATCTGACAAACGAAAGAATGGTTTATTTTTACTCCGGTAGTTAATTATATTTTTGCCAAGTTTAACTGCTTCATTTTTGTTCAGGGGTTTGGCTACAGGTACAAGTGCTTCCGGACTTTGAATATCATTTAAAAACCTAAGCAGGTTATCAACCTGGTATATTGTGGCCTCCGGAAGGTTTTGCTGTTTATCCTGCTTTGCTTTACTGTTTGTTCTCTTTGCCATAGATACCTCCTATTATATTTTTTAAAATAGAATTACCAGGAAAAGGAGTATTGTGTAAATGTGGGAATTGATTGTTAATATTAGTTAAATAATAATTTAAAACAAATAGGATGCAGAAAGAAAGAAAGATCTGTCTAAAATGTATAAGATTAAAATGGAATTATTTTAAAATTAACTAATGAATGATTATTAGAGATTGTTTAAAAATTAAAGACTGAGGAATAAATAATAATTTTATTGATTAGCCCCTTGTTTTAACATGGGGGAGCCTAAAGAACCATAACAGTGCTTTAGCCCTGAACTGAAGCTAATTCAGGGCTAAAGCCCATATAATCTTAGTCATGTCCCCCAGGCTTTCAGGGAGTGTTGCACAACTAATAATTTAAATGTCTTCTCCTTGAAAGAGACTGTTTATTTATTGCCACGACATTTATGTCGTGGTTTAGGATTCCAAATATTTTTGGCTTTAGCC
>JAWOJF010000208.1:0-5912 GCA_046481785.1 Ignavibacteriaceae bacterium
GCGGATAAAGCCCCGTCAAAGGTGTTTACAAAATCTTTTACCGCCAGGATTATAAATACATTACTGGCGCTTCCTCATGGAGTAATTTCTATGAGCCAGGATATTCCGGGCCTGGTTGAAACATCTACCAATGTAGCTACAATAAATACCGGGGATGATGCCGTTATAATCGGTACAAGTCAGAGAAGCTCTATTGAGAGTGCTAAAAGATATATTGCACAATCAGTAGAGGCAGCATTCAAATTGGCAGGTGCAGAAGTTAAAACCGGAGACGGTTACCCGGGATGGAAACCAGATATGGATTCCAATATTCTTAAAACTTCTAAAAAAGCTTTTAAAAATTTATTTAATAAAGAGCCTGAAATAAAAGCAATACATGCAGGACTAGAGTGCGGCATACTGGGTGATAAAAATCCGGGTATAGATATGATTTCATTCGGCCCTACTATTACAGGGGCACATTCACCGGATGAACGTGTAAATATTGAAACTGTGGAAAAATTTTATGATCTGTTAAAAGCTATTCTTAAAGAAGCGGCGGATCAGAGGAAAAATTAAATCATTATGCAGGAACATGCCCCGGCCTGTTCCTGCAACTTATAATTATTATGCACAGGCGCTGCAGTTGCAGGTTTCGTAAATCTCTTCGTAACCGTAATCAATAGTTAATTCTTCACCGGCAGTAATATTTTTCCCGGCAGTTAATGTTAATGTAAACTCATCCCTGTCCTCAACCTCACAGTTAGATTCACAGTTATGGTTTATATATTTTATTTTGTCAGTATTAGCAACATCTATATAATTATCGCCATTCCAGAAGATATAAACATTACCTTGTTCCTCCCGCCTTTCACATTCATCTCCGGAGATTACCTCACCCGCAATAATCATAATTTTAGCCCCGGCGGGAATATCTATATTGGTAAATAATCCCTTGCCATGAATTTCTGAAGCCCTGGCTTCAACAAACTTTTCGAAAAAAATTCCCATATTAGTTTTTTTTCTCGGCTCTGTGTGCGTATAGTTCTTGTATTACCATATGTATTGAAGATTTTTCCATTACCGGGTATGTATATTTCAGGTTATCTTCGTAATCTGTAATTTTATAATTATGCCTGTAAATTTCATTATTGTCGGCATCATAATAAATAACCTGTTCTATACCGTATTTTACAACTGCTAAATCAACAGCGTACAATGTTTTAGCTCTGTATACTTCTCCTTTTATGCCATCCATTTTAAGAGGGGGAACATGCATTTGTAAAAGCCATACTTCAAATTTATCACCTTTAACAGACTCAAGTGATACCTCATCAACCCAGACCTTCTTAATATCGTTTACTACTAAAGGTTTCCACTTATGGTCTGTTTGCGCATAGGCAGATGAGTATAATACTGCAAACACAAATAACACTGTAAAAAAAGATTTCATACGCACACCTTATGCTTTAGATTTTCGGTTGTGAAGTTAACGAAAAAAATCTTCACAATAAATAAGGGAATATATGAGAACGGAAATAAAAAAACCTTAGATGAAGTAAAACAGGTGTAAAGCGGGGTGTTGTGCCTCTCTTAATTATTCATTTAATTTTTATATTTTTTGTAAAAAAGAGTTGGGTTAATGAAGTTCAATATTAAAGCAGTCTGGAAGTTTATAGCAGATGTTTTCGACCGCTGGTCAACCGATAAAGCTCCTAAACTTGGAGCTGCTTTATCATTTTATACAATCTTTTCACTGGCTCCTTTGCTTATTATTGTTATCTCGGTGGCCGGTTTATTATTTGGAGAAGAGGCCGCCCGCGGTGAAATAGTATACCAAATTGAAGGCTTGATTGGCCGTAATGGTGCCGAAATTGTTCAGACAGCATTAAAAAATACCAGTAATGCTGAAACAGGATTAATAGCCATTGTTATCAGTCTTGTTACTTCTATTATTGGGTCTACAATTGTTTTTGTTGAACTTCAGGATTCACTGGATATGATATGGAAAGTAAAGCCTAAACCGGGAAGTAGTTTGATAAAAGGATTGATAAAAGACCGGATAAGGTCATTTACGGTTGTTATTGGTACGGGGTTCCTCCTATTGGTTTCGCTGGTTATTTCTGCTGTTATTTCCGCATTAAATAATTTCATTAATGAGAATTTTGTTTTAATACCTTTCTGGATACTTGAACTTGTTAACATTATAATATCTTTTGGTATAGTTTACATAATGTTTGCAATGATATACAAGATATTGCCGGATGTTCACCTGGCATGGGGTGATGTCTGGATTGGCTCTCTTGTCACTTCCTCTTTATTTGTCCTGGGTAAGTACCTTATAGGTATTTATATAGGTACAAGCTCTTTAAGCTCCACTTATGGTGCAGCGGGCTCCCTTGTTGTGCTTTTGTTATGGGTATATTATTCTGCACAAATAATATTTCTCGGTGCTGAGTTTACTGCTGTTTATGCTGAAAAATATGGTTCGGGCGTAAGGCCTAAAAGCAAATTTGTGAGATATCATTTTGACGCTGGTTCACCCGAGAAAGTGTAAACTGTATAGTGTAAACTGTATATTGTTAATTATCTACCGGAAGGCCTTCCAGTTTCATAATTTTTAATGCATTAGTGGTAGGGCAGGGGCCAGGGTGAATTTTATAATCAAATACCATCTTATCCCCAATAACTTCTTCTTTAAAATGATAATTTGAAATATTGGATATTTCCTGCTCAAGTTTAACCAGTTCAAGATCATGAGTTGATATTAAACCAATACTATGTGAACCGGCAATTTTCTTAATATATGATCTGCTTCCGGTTAATCTTTCAAGGTTATTTGTTCCCCTGAAAATTTCATCAATCAGGTAAAACAGGGGAGTATCATTTTCTGTTTCAAGTTCATCCAGCATTTTTTTCAATCTCTTAACTTCAGCATAGAAATATGAAATTCCATCTGTTACTGAATCACTAATATTTATACATGTATAAATCCTGAATAATGAGGTATCCAGTTTTGAAGCAACCACAGGACCGCCTGCATATGACAAACACAGGTTTAACCCAATTGTCTTTAGAAATGTACTTTTACCGGACATGTTAGAGCCGGTTATTATTACACTTTCGCCTATTTTAGCAAAATTAAATTCATTTTTTATATTATTTTGAAATGGTATTAGCGGATGCCCAAGCGCCTCAGCAGAAAAAATAGTATTCTCTTTATCATGATCAATCTCCGGAAATGTATAATCCGGATTTATGTATCCAAAGTTTGCAAGTGAAATAACAGCTTCAAGACTATACCAGGCATTCAGCCATTCAGGAAGTTTTACTTTTATTTCTTTTTTAAATTTTTCTAATCTGTATGCATGGTAAAAGGCCCATGGAAAAGCAATATTAAACATCAGCATTGTAATTGGATTTTTCTGCAGGCTTAATGCCAGTATAGTTCTGTTAATCTGTCTGAAAATTTTAGAGGGCTTGTTTTTTTCATCTAAAAAAGGTGTGCAGATTTTTTTTAAATTTTCATTTTTTCCATACGGATATTTTTCAAGGAATTCAAGTATCCTGCTGAACTTTCCAAGCTCATCCTTTATATCATCTGCCCTCTCAAATAGTTCTCCCACTTTTCTTGAATTAAACCAGTAGATTGCAACTTGTATCAATAAACCTATAGAAAAATAAGCAGGAATATTAAATACAAGGAAAAGCAGGAAAAGGATAATATTAATAGGTATAATTATGATAAGTGAAGTTAGTATCTTTTTTAGCGTTTGCAGGTTTGCGGATTCGTTTAACAGTTCAAGTAATTTCCCTTCTTTTTTCCTGCTGTATGTAAGCTGGGAATTTAATCTTAGCTTGTCTCTGAAGCGTACAAGAGGGAGCAATTCTTTCACAAGGTGCTGTCTTTTTATTATTGAATCATAATCCGGCATCTGCTGTGTAAGTAGTTCCCGGAGTTTAAGTGTTCCTTCCTCTGAGACAGATACATTAATTAAATGAAGAAGGGATTTTCTTCCGCATATATTTAAATCAGATTCAAAAGGATGTGAACTATCCGGCAGTATACTAACCGGGTAAGGGATATTCTCCCAGTCAATTTTTATTCTGGCAATATTGCTTTGTTTAAGTTTAATCCATATTAAACATTTGCGGATAGCAAAATCTATTTTATTATGTTTCATAACAGCTATTCCAAATGCCGTAATAAACACAACAGCCGAAAAGTATGCCGGAATGTTGGAAGTAAAGAAGAAAAGTATAAGAAAGAATGTTACTCCTGAAAGAAAAATCCCCAGCCTGATCCATGAAAATGTTTTACTAAGCTTTTTTAATCTTTCATTATAAGCTGTAAACCTGTTTACCTGCTGTTCCAACTCATATATTCTGTTTTTACGTAAATTTATCATAAAACTGGTATACCGGGGTTTATGTAATTTTTATTCTAAATTATATACCCCAAATAAGCAATAAATCAGATGTTATAAAACAGTAATTTGATAAACACAGGAAATTCTTGTATGAATAAGTACATAAAATGATAATAATTCATAACCTTTCCTTAAACAGGCATATTTAAGGAATAATAGGCTAAATAATGTTTGTCATTTGTAAATATTTAATAAAATAGTCCTTCTTTATTACAAAGAAAAAAACTATGTTGCGCTCGCAATAATCAGTTGAATCAGACTGATTATATTTCATCAATAACAATCGGAGTTTTAGTGAAAAAACTTTTTTTAACCATAATTTTTTCAATGCTGGTATTATCTTCTGCAGTCATAGCGCAGAATGCACAGCTTGATTTTACCATTGTAAATAAAACCGGGTTATCTATCGACCAGCTATATATTTCTCCTTCAGATACAGATGTATGGCAGGAAGATATCCTGGGTGTTGATATTCTTCCGAATGATCAGGAATGTAAGGTTAGTTTTTCTCCAGGTGAAGAATACTGCTTATGGGATATGAAGATTATTGATGAAGAAGAAGATGAAATTGCCTGGGGAGGAATAGACCTGTGTAAAGCTGTAATAGTAACGTTGTATTGGGCAGAGGGAAAAGCCTGGGCAGAAATTGATGAAGGTGAATAGAATATAAATTAGTTTGATTAAGTTAATAAAAGACCCGGTATACTAACACCGGGTTTTTTATTGCTAAATGCGGAAACTTTCTGCCAATCGTTCTTATATTTTGATTGGCGGAGAGAGAGGGATTCGAACCCTCGGTGACATAAATGCCACAACGGTTTTCGAGACCGTCCTATTCTGCGCCAGAGGCGCATGAGCCTCTGGCTCAAACCACTCTAGCATCTCTTCATAAGTATATCATCAAGAAGCTTTCTTCCTACTCCGCTTTTTAAAAAATATTCTCTTTTTCTTGCTTCACTAATTGAAATATATTCTTCCTGATAAATTAATTTCCAAGGAACTCCACCCTTGGTAAATTTAGAAAGCCCTTTATTATGTTCAGCCAATCGTTTCACAATATCCTGAGTAGAGCCGATATATCGTTTTTATAGTTTATCGCTCCATAAAACATATACAAAAAACATAAATCCTTTTAGATATTATTTATTTTCAATAATCCTTTACCTGTCGATAAAATAATATTACCTTCACGGGATAAGTTGTATGAGCGGTAAAATCTTTCTTGATACCAATCGTTATACCAAAAATTTACTCACTCCCCCACCCTTCCGGGATTCCATAAACATGAACAATCGCAATTTTATCAGACAAAGAAATGCTGCCTGGATTTAGTCCCGGCTCGGCTTCAGGAATTTTAATATATAAATCTTCATAATACTTAACCCATGCAGGATAAAATTCTCCTGTATCAGGGTCTTTAAAAGTCATTGGCTGTAGTGAGAAGAAAGGTTTTTCATCATTAGCTTTGAGAGCGGCTAAATATATAAGCTCCGAGCAATAATA
>JAWOJF010000219.1:0-7072 GCA_046481785.1 Ignavibacteriaceae bacterium
TTGTTCGGCTCACTCTCAGATAAAATCGGAAGAAAAAAAATAATGATGGCAGGTTGTCTTATTGCCGTTATATCCTATCTGCCTATTTATCATACAATGCAGGCAGTAACCGGTACAAATGTTGTTACCGTTGAATCGCAGGCTAACTCTGTTACAGGTGCAATATCACTTATCCCTATGACGGAATCTGAATCGGGACTTCAGCCTGCTGATGAAATTTTAGCGTATACAGATTTCAATAATTTCATTTCGGATCCTATAGCATTAAAGCTTATACTCCTTGTATTTATCCAGGTAATATTTGTTACTATGGTTTATGGCCCTATTGCCGCTTACCTTGTTGAAGCTTTTCCGGCTAAGATCAGATACACTGCTCTTTCGCTCCCCTATCACATTGGTAATGGTGTGTTCGGCGGACTCCTTCCATTAATTGGTTTATGGGTAGTGGCGGAAACGGGGAACATTTATGCAGGATTATATTATCCAATGATTGTTGCAGCACTTACTTTTATAATAGGATCAATATTTCTCAAAGAATCCAGTCATGTGCTTATATGGGATGAAGTGGATAAGGACTGATAGAGGAAAAATATTTTTTAACTGAAAGCAGCAATTAATTCCTTTTCAGTGGATGTAAGGATACCTATGCTGTTTTCAGTTTTTTTAATCCTTCACAGGTTACAATATATATTCCTTCAAGTGCAGTTACAAGGTTTTCCAGGTTATCAGGGTCAGTGGTTCTTCCTTTAAGCTCCAGGGCTTTTGAGGCCTCAGCCAAAGCATTGGCGCCTATATTTAGTGAAATACCTTTTAATCCGTGAGAGGCTATTGTAAGCCCGGTATAATTTTTATTAGAAGCTGCTTTTTTTATTTCTTTAATCAGATCCGGGGTATCCTGAAGAAATAAATCAATCATCATATTAAGGAATTCCGGACCCTCATTTTCATCAAGCTCATTTATTTTTGCTATTGCATCAAGACTGATAATTGACCCGTTAGTATTTTTATCTGCTTCAGCGGGTCTGCTACTGTTTATCAATGCACCCCAGTGTGCAAGAACTGACTTAACATTTTCGAATAATACCGGCTTGCTTAAATAGTCCCTCATCCCTGCCGCAAAACATATCTCCTTATCACCCGGCATAGCATTGGCAGTCATGGCAATAATAACAGGTTTGGAATCACCCGGCAACTCAAGGATTGTTTCTGTTGCCGTTAAACCATCCATTTCCGGCATCTGAATATCCATAAATATAATATCATAATTTTTTTTCTTCAATATATCTAAAACTTCCAATCCGTTAGAAACAGCATCTGCTGTATAACCAAGCTTCAAAAGGATACTAAGGATTAGCTTTTGATTAATAATATTATCTTCGGCAACAAGGATGTGCAAAGGATATAATACTGAAAGTTTTCTTTCGCTATTCAGATTTTTTTTACTCTTTGTACTTTGTTCAGTTTTAGTAAAAATATTTAAAAGCAGTTCATAAAGAAGAGTCTGTTTTAAGGGTTTAGATATCTGGGCATTAAAAATGTCATTAGCTAATTCAGCATCCTCCTGTTTAGCAGAAGAGGAAAGTAAAATGGCGGGCATTTCTTCTTTGGATCTGAACTTCCTTATTTGTTTTGTTAGCTCAACACCATCCATTTCTGGCATCAGCATGTCAATGATAGCAGCATCAAAAGACGCTTCTTCTTTTATCCATGAAAGAGCTTCTTCAGGTGATGGAGTTGCGGTTGTTACAAGGCCCCATTGTTTACACTGCATACTTAAAATTTTGAGGTTTGTCTGGTTATCATCAACAATTAAAACTTTTTTATCTACAAGCTCAGGTATATTTCCTTTTAAATACACCCTTGGTTGTTGTTCTGAGGGTTTTACCTTTATAGTGAAACAGAAAGATGAGCCTTTACCAACGGTGCTTTCGGCCCAGATCTGTCCGTCCATCATTGAAACAAGTCTTTTACAGATAGCCAGCCCCAGCCCGGTTCCGCCAAATTTTCTTGTAGTGGATGAATCAACCTGTGAAAATGCTTCAAATATCTTTTCTATCTTATTGTCCGGTATTCCAATTCCGGTATCTTTAACAGAAAAGAGAAGTTCTATGCTTCCATCTTCTTCAGCAATTTTTGATAACGATACAAGCACTTCGCCAAATTCGGTAAACTTAATTGCGTTACTAACCAGGTTAATTAATATTTGTTTTATCCTGGTAATATCACCAACTATAAATGCGGGAACATCAGGTTCTATAATATAGAGCAAATCAATTCTTTTTTCCAAAGCCCTTGAGCCAAGCAGTTCAAATGCTTCTTCAATACACATCCGCAATTCGAGAGGATGCTGCTCAAGATCAAGTCTTCCCGATTCTATTTTTGAAAAATCAAGGATATCATTAATTATTGTAAGAAGGGCATCACCGCTTATATGTATTGTACTTACATACTCCTTTTGTTCATCGTTTAATTTTGTTTCGTTAAGTAAACCTGTCATACCGATTATACCATTCAGAGGAGTTCTTATTTCATGACTCATAGTAGCAAGGAAATCGGATTTGGCACGTGTGGCTGCTATTGCAGCATCCTTTGCTTTAATTATTTCACGTTCTGCATTTTTTCTTATAGTAATGTCTTTAATAAAGACAGAAATGCCTGTTATAATTCTATTTGAAATAATCGGGTTAAATGAAATTTCAAATGAAGACAGGTGCCCGCGAAATGAGTAGTTTTCTTCAAGAGTAAATCTTTCCCCTGCTAAAACTCTGTCATAATAATCTTTCCATTTTAACTGTTCAGCCTCAGACAGGAGAGATAAAATGTTTACACCTTTTTTCAGTTCTTTACCATGGTGCCTGGAAAAAACCTCCTTAAAGGATGAATTAAAGGCAATAACACGGTACTGTTCATCTAACGACCAGATTGAGTCTTCCGTATTTTCAATTAATGCAGATAAATTAGCTTCAGCCTCACGCCTTTTTTCAACCTGTTTATTTAAATAGTTAAATATGGAGAGCAGATCTTCATCTTCCACAATGTTAGGCGGAACAATTTCATCCTCAGTTTGCAGTGAAGCAACTAATTCTTTCATCCTGTTAAGGATTAATTTTTGTCTTTCCGATTCATTCCTTAACCTCTTATTAGCTTCAGTTAATTCCTGGGAGTTTAAATCCATTGTTCTTTCAAGCAGGGCACGGTCAGTTTCCGAATGGTCGTATGATTTACTTATTGCTTCAAATAAAGACAATAATTCGGGGGGAATTTCATATGATTTTCCCAGGATCCTCTCTATTTGTCTTTCAAGCAATTTATTAAACATTCTAAATTTCTGTAAAAGTGGTTACAGTCATTGTTTGATTATGAAACTCACATGTTTCAGGACCTCCCAAAGGAGAAATTTCCCCGTACGAATAGAAACCGGTAATAACAGTATTGCTGCCAAGAATTTTTTTTACCGATTCAACTTCTTCATAAATTCTTTGACCAAGTACCAGTTTTCTGCCAACACAGGAAATCAGAATTGCCAGATCGGGAGAAACATTACCTAAAGGCAGGCTCTTCTCAGCAGAAGAAGCAGCGCCGTCAATTAATCTTTCAAAATTTGCCTTCATAAGACGCGCATAAGCACCTTCCGGCATATCCCCTGCAAATACCAGACTTTGATCATTTTCGTTAACGGATAATATCGTCCTTACAACAGGCTCATATTCATCATTTACCCTTATACTTAAAGGGAACAATAATGCAGTGCCCGGAAGCCCGGCTGCCTGATCTCCCAGGTATTTTTTATAAAGAGCAAGGGCCGATTGCCCGTCAAGTTCATAAAGAATATTTTTGTTAGAACGGGTTATTAACCGTTCGGGGCCAAAAGAATCCCAGCCCCCCATTGATCCGCAGCCAACCTGTAAATTTTCTCCATAAAATCCAACAGCAGCAATAGTACCTTCATGCGGTATACTATTAAGCCCTACAACTGTTTTTTTAAAATTTGTTCCATCTCCGGCAAGGCCGCCAGTAACAGAAACATTTTTAGGTAAATTTCTAACTAATCCCTTTACCAACTGACTTCCATTTACTTTTTGCCCATCAGAAAGTACAAAAAGATGTACAAGTCCTTCGGAGGTGAATGAATCAGACAGTTTTTTCCCTGCCTCAAAGCTTGTTTTCATACTATCGATTTGAACAGAAGAAATTTTAATGTTTGTTTTTTCAAAAAATATAGCTGTAGCAACTATTGAATCCTCAATAACATAAGAATTAAGTATTTCTCCAGAAGTAGAAGCTAATAAAATTTCTGCTGATGGATATATTTTCTTCAAATAATCGGAGTTTTCCCACATACTTATCGCTTTTCTGCTGCCAAAAGCAAGAACCAGATTTGCATCAGACAAAATTTTCGCTTCTGATGAAATCCATCCTTCTTTTTCGGACCATTTTCTTTGCTCAATCTTCATATTATTCACGGAATAATTTGAATAGTATATATAAAGCCCCGTTTTCAATCCCCATCTGCACTAAATACTCCGTTTTGCATGGTTAAACAGAATAATAACAGCTTTTTAGTGCTGAATTTTATTCAACTTCTATTAGCAATGTAAAGGGAATAGATTTATTTAGCAATGAAATTATTTGTCAGGAAAGAAGGGGGATAAAAATCATCAGGCTGAAGGTCGCCCTTATAATAAACAGCCTCTAAAAACAATCCAGCCGGGGGAGCGGTATATTTTGCAGGTTCATTGATTTTATTTTTCAAATAATAAAGCAGGTCATCCTTGTTTTTTTTGTGTCTTCCTATTTCAACAAGAACACCTGTAATTCTTCTAACCATTTTCCATAAAAAATGAGAGCCGGTAATTCTTATTAATATCAGGGCACCTTCCTCTTTCATCTGAATATTTTTGAGCATTACCTTTGTTGATTTTTCACCGGGATCTTTATCTGCAAAAGAGGCAAAATCATGCATGCCAATAAGAAATCCTGAAGCTTCCTTCATAGCATTAAAATCCAGTTTATCTTTAATCCACCAGAGATGGTTTTTTCCAAAAGCGCTTCGTCTTCTTGATATCTGGTAAATATAGCTTCTGTTAACTGCGTCGTGCCGTGCATGAAAATTAGGATAAGTTTTTTCTACTTCAAGAATATTTATATCATGCGGAAGAAGGTCATTAAATTTCATCCTTATTATTTCGGGGGCCAGCATTGTTTTTACATCAAGGTGCGCAGCCTGGCAAATAGCATGAACACCGCTGTCTGTTCTGCCCGAGCCCTGGAGATCAAGGCCGGTAGTGCCGAAAATTTCATTTGCGGTTTTTATTAATGTACCCTGTATAGTTCTTGTATCAGCCTGGCCGGTTTGTTTCTGCCAGCCGCTGTAGCGGGTTCCATCGTATTCCAGATATATCTTAAAGCGGGGCAATGTTTGATTTCAGATTTTTATTTATGAAATATGAATTGTGAATTATGCAATATGCAATATGCATTATGAATTTATCTCAATCTGTTCTTCAGCATAATCATCATGGGTTTCATATATTCTTACTTTAAGAGTATTTACATTTGGTGGAAAGTTTTTTTCTTTTAATCTGTTCAGGAAGTAATGGCATATATTTTCAACTGTTGATTGAAAACCGACAATAACTTTTTTTGAATCCATTCTATTAAGAAAATCAATTATTTCTTTATCGTCTTTATAAACCAAAAAGGCATGATCAAGTTCTTCAACAATGGGATTAACAATTTTCTTCAGATCATAATAATCCATCACCATACCGGAGGGCTCAACTTCTCCTTCAATTTCCACAATCATTTTATATGAATGTCCATGTATATTTTTACATTTGCCGAAGTGCTCAGGCAGGCGGTGCCCCATTTCCCAGTGAAACTCTTTTGCAATTTTCATTAAACGCCCTTTGCCGTTGGTTCCCAGATAAATTTGTGCATCTGAAGCTGGAATCTTACTTTTAGATTATCCTTTAATATCCAATCAACTAAAGTTAACGGTTCAAGCTGTCCAAATACAACTGATAAAAGTATCTCACATTTTCCTGTAAGATCATACTTATTTATCATGTCTTTTGTCCATTCATAATCTTCACGTGTTCCTATTACAAATTTTATTTCATCGGTCTTCTTCAGATAATTTATATTTTCGTAATAATTCTTCTTTAGCATCCCGCTTGAGGGGCACTTCAAATCCAAAATTATTTTTACTCTCTGATCAATATCTTTTACAGGCAGGCTTCCGCCAGTTTCAAGCAGCACTTCATAACCTTCCTCACACAGTCTTTCCATCAGTCCGGTGGACTCGTTTTGCACTAAGGGCTCACCACCGGTAATTTCAACAAGCCGGCAGTTGTATTTTTTAACTTCGGCAATTATTTCATCAACAGATTGGTCTTTGCCTTCATAAAAAGCATATTCAGTATCGCAGTATGTACACCTCAGGTTACAGTAAGTAAGCCTTACAAAAACACAGGGTAGGCCGGCTTTTGAGCTTTCCCCCTGTATTGAAAAATAAATTTCATTAACCTTTAACATCAAAAAAACCTTGTTTTTGGCTCATTTTCTCATAAATTTATACAAAATTACAAAACAAATATTTGACATCAAACCGGTGTTTCCCTATATTTGAATTCTATTTTTAAAAGAATTTAAGGGTTATTAAATGGCTAATCATAAGTCGGCAAAGAAAAGAATCAGAACAAGTGAAAGAAGAAGAAAAGTTAATGTAATGGCTGAATCAAGAGTAAAGACGCATATAAAGAAGGCACTTGCCGCAACCGATCCGGCTGAAGCAGAAACCCTGTATAAAGCAGCAGTATCTGTTATTGACAGAGAAACTACAAGCGGAATAATTCATAGAAATAACGCCGCAAGAAAAAAATCTGCTTTAACTAAACATGTTAACGGATTAAAAGCTTCTAAATAAATAAACAAGATTATATATATGAAAAAGACTCTTCCAATAAAAGAGTCTTTTTTTGTTTTAAATACCTGCCCTTGGTCAGCCTCTGAAACTCCTGGTGAATAGTCCAAAAAGAATCAGTACTATTGCAAAAATTAAACTTCCGGC
>JAWOJF010000247.1:0-21627 GCA_046481785.1 Ignavibacteriaceae bacterium
ATCGGGTCTGTATTGCCGCATCTTTGTGAGTGAAAATATTGCAATACCAATGCCAGGGCTTCCCTGTATTCGTTCTCTCCTCCAATTACAAACTGATGAGAAAGGGTACCATCTTCAAGCTTTATTTTATATTTCCCTTTATTGCAGAAGCTTGTAAAATCGCATGGGAAATTATAACTAAAAGGTGTCCTGTCCCGGCCGCGGTCATTAGAAATTACGCCTGTATAAACAACTTTTTCGGGATCACCGGCTTCAACCAAATAAAAAGATTTCCCGGCAAGATTAGTCTCTGCTCCAACAATAGCAATCTTTTGATCTGTAGTTAAATAACCGATAAGGTTATGCCTAATATAATTTGTTGTCCCGGTATCCTGCCCTTTTACGAGGATATTGGAAACAAGAATTATCATTACAAGTTGAAGTGACAAATGATTCACTCTGAATTTATTCTTCATAATTTTATTCCGTTTAACACATAATTTTTTTTACCAGGTATGGTCTTTTAAATTTTGATATCAACATTTTTAAGTAACGGTATGCCCTATATTCAATAGTTATCTTTTTAATAAAAAATTATTCAGAAATTTAATCTGGTCTGCCGCGTTATTTTTATCCTGATATGCGGCTAACTCCCAGGTTTCGGTTAACGACATAGTTTCTCCAGGGCTTAAAATTTTATATGCACCATGAACCTCAAGTTCAAGTAATCTTTCATCACCTGTTTCATTTATAGAGTTGTACAATTCAACTAAACCATGGCTTGAATGTATAAGGTCTTTATCAAGCTTTTCAAACTTTATTAATAACATTTGTTCTTCACTAAAACCCGCTATGTATCCTTCAGAGGCATTCAGATGAGCTTCTTGTACCTGTTCCTTTTTTGGTTCCACAGGAACAGAGGGATAAAAGGTAAAGTATTTATCTTCAACTTTATAAGGTGTAGGCTCTGTTGTTGCAGTTTCACTTATAAGTAATTCTAGAATTCCATTTTCTTCAATTGGGACAAACGCTTTTGCAAACCCATCCAGCCGGGTCAGCATCCAAAGATCCCATTGTACAATTTCGTCTCTTATATTTTCAGCCGTAGTTTTTACAGTTACAATGCCTTCGTCATCTATTGAAATCTCCTTAAGCAAACGTACTCCGCTTACAGGGCTTTCCGGACCCATCATCTTAACTGAATTATGAGATTTACTGATGATTTCATTTTTGCCGAAAATTAAATAAGGATCAGGTGGCCAGTTTGCACGTTCTTTTCTGCGGTTTTCATTTAAGTTTTGATGGATCCACCATTCCTTTTGAGGACCCACCCAGGTTATATGTCCCCCAACAGCAACAAACTCACTAAATGCAGAGATCTCAGGTTTTTGTTTTTCAGGATTATTCCAAAAACGTTCATCAGACTTTAAAATATTATTAAATCCTGGTTTTCTCAGCAATACAATACGCCCGCCTATTTCAGGAAGTATTCCAACTTCAATTTTATCATTACTTAAAATTATCAGCCCGCTGTTTTCACCTGCTTCACAGTAATTTGAAAAAGCAAACAGAATAAGAGCAAATAATGAGAAAATATACCTTTGTCTTTTATATGCCATTTATTATAATCTTATTTATTGGAGCTTACCTGTATTTATATTTATTTATCATTGAGTATTTTATCTGCAGCTAATGCCAGGAACATAAAATTTTCTGCTCCACCGCCTATTACATATTCTGCCTGCTGCCACAGGAAAGGCCATACTTTTAATTCGGGTAAATCGGGCCTGACTAGATTAGTACCGGATACAACTCCGCCAGGAATAAAAGACCACTCAGCCCTGTTTGCTCCATAAGCAACTATTTGAGAATTTGCACCAACTCCGGAAACAAAAGAAGCGGTACTCTCGCCGGGGTGACAACCTAAAACGAAGTTCAGAGCATTCAACATCGGATCAACTGTAAAAATACCGGGCCAGGCTTTGTAAAGGAAATAATGCTGAAGTCCAAACTCCTGAATACCCCAGCCTGCACCCCAAATTTGAGGATGATAAGGAATTCCAAAAGGATTTTCTTTTGAAGCTTCATCTACCCTTTCTTTTACTTTTAATATTTCTTTGTTAACAGTACTGATAAATTCTTCATTTTTAATTACGGGCATTACTCTTCCAACAATCCAGCCGGTACTATTAATATTTTTAACAATATCAGGAAGTTTTTTTATTAGCATATCTTTATACTCTTCTTTACCTGTTGTTAAAATTAATTCAACCAGCGCCTCAATTTTTTGATTTTCAATCCATCTTCCTTCAGCCCCGCTGAATTTATTCCATAGATCCTCTGCAGCTTTTATACATTCGGCAGATAAACTATCGTTATACTCTTTCAGCGCACGTGAAGCTGCCGCCAGACCGGAAACACCATATATCTGCCTGCCCGGATTATCCTCCAGAAAAACAAATCTGTCATCAAAATCTTTAATGAATTCCTTTGGAGTTTCCCTGTTCTTTTGGGGTGTATAGTACTTATCATACTGAATAGTGATATGATCATACCAGAATCCCTCATACTTTTGCGGAAGTTTTCCTTCATAAACTTTGTTATCTGTCATATTTCCTGCATCGCCCAATAAATCGTACTGGCGTAAAGTAGGGCATAAAATTCCCCTGTATAACTTTCCAAACTGGTTATATCCGCCAAGAACTGTAAGAACACCATGTTCTATTTGCTGTAATACATCCGGCTTCCCGTCAGGGTGATGAATCTCCACTACATTTTCTTCCTGACTGATTAGTGTCTGATCATGCTTTAAATCAAATTCCTCAAAAGCATAAACAAGCGTAAGAATTGTTCCGATCTGCGATTCAATCCTGAAATCATAATCGCCTGCATCATGCCATCCGCCTTTGTTCAGGCCTTTAACATGTGTCAATGGCGTAAGTCCATCAGGAAGTTTTCCATGTACATATGTGTCAAAATGGTTTATGTTTTCCGGAGCCAGTCTTGCATCATCCAGGTGACAGAAGTTATGCCACACTCTGTGCTTTTCAAATATCTTCATGTGGCACATCTGTACCGGCAGAAAGTATTCCAGAGTAGGCTGCCAAACACCGTTTTGATAAGTATCTGTACCAACTTTAAATGGCTCTGATTTCTTTTCTCCGTATTGAACAATATACATTCCCGGTTCCTCAATAGAAGAAAAATCCGCCGATAAATATCTAAATCTTAAAAAATCTTTTTCCTCAACAGGCCGAATTGAAATAGCAGTGGAGAATCCTCCTTTCGGTAATATCTTAATAATATTCACTTCTTCTTTGGATGTATCTGTTTTATCCAGTTCAATGATTGCTTTTTTTGGCTGCTTAGTATGATATCCAACCTGTGAGGTATGAATTACCGGACCGTATTTCCAGCCGTCAACAATATTTGGTTTAATTAACCACTCCACGGCATTGTTAGTTACACCTTCCGGGATTAATGATCTTACCACAAACCAGCCGTTATTATGTTTCACTCTGCCGTCAAGTAGTTGAATTGTCCCGGACATAGTAGAGATTATTATAGTCCGGTATGGATCTTCGGGTGCAACTACAAGTTCCGGGCCTTCAGCAAAAGGTACGGCCTCATACTCTCCGTCCGAATCCATTTTAACAGTAGTGTTTGCATACCGGGGAAATATTCCGGATTTACTACCAAGTGAATAGGTTCTGCCGAATAAGTCTCCCGGGAAAAGCTCTAAATTCAATCCTACTTTTCCAACCCACTCCTTCGGCAATGGCTTTTCAAGATCAACTATTATCCTAAAAGCATTTCCCTCTGCAACAACATTAAGTTTATAATAAAATTCAAAATCGGGATATATAACCGGTTGTTCGTCAGTTAAAATTCTTGTGGAATCAGGGTATTTTAATCTGACAACAATTCTGCCTTCATCCTGCATTACTTCTTTATTCAGGAAATGCGGAAATGGTTCCCATTGGCCGGGAGTTGGCTGAATTGAAACGTCACCATTAGCCGCTACCCTTACGCCATGCTGAATAATTGTTATTCCCCCCTGGTGCCCCTCGGGATAAATGTCGTTGTGAACAATTACATTAAGTCCCTGCGTTTCAAAATATCCGCTGTTATTAATTTTCAGTTCCTGTCCGCTGAATTCAGAAACGGTAATTAGAACAATGGAAAAAACGATTAAAAACTGTTTATACATCTGGATATTCCTCCATATAAAAATTTCGGTTATTATTTAACCTAACGAACGGTCCAGGAATAAATTATATTAACCTGATAAACTATTTAAGTTCATTATAGAGTGTTTTCAGTAATGTAGCCTCATGATCTGAGGTATATTCCCAAAACATTGCTCCTTTTAGATTATGTTTCTTTATGTAATTGCATTTTGCCTTCAATGATTCTTCATCATCATAAGTAATAAATATTTTTTCTTTTTCATTTAATAAAAACGGAGCAGATGAAACAGAATCCCAATAGCGGACATAACCGTTCATGTTTTCCAGGTTCAGTTTTATGTTTTTAAAGGAAGCATGAATTGGTTTTTTTACTGCTCCTGCTTTTTGGTATAATCCATTATTTTCTGTTGTTGTTACTTCCCATGCACGACCGTAAAATGCCACACCAAGAACAATTTTATTAGCAGGCACTCCTTCCTTTATATATTTTTGTACAAATTCATCTGCCGATGCACCCCTTTTATCCAGAGGGCTTGTATATAATGCGGTATGATGCCCCGCTACATCAGCATAACTTGATTCATAAAAATCGTATGCCATTATATTTACAAAATCGAGATACTGCTGGACTTTGCCCATTTCTGTATTTTCAAGATAATCATCAAATGAGCCGGTGGCGGCGGTTAATAAGAAATGTTTCCCTTCCTTTTTCTCAAGTTCATCAAGCGCCTCACGGAAATCCTTCATAAGGTATGTAAAGTTCTGTTTATCCTCAGGTCTGTACACATTTCCTTCATACCCCGGTATAGCCGGAAATTCCCAGTCAATATCAATTCCATCCAACTTATGGCGCTGCATAAACAGTATTGAACTTTCAACAAATTTTTTACGGCTTTCCTTAGTTAAAGAAACATCTGAAAATTGACCTGACCATGTCCACCCCCCTATTGAGATTAAAATTTTTAATTCCGGATTTCTTTTTTTAGCACTATTAAGAATACTGAAATTAACAGAATCGTTTATAAAACCTTGTTTTATTTCTCCCCCTTTTATATCCGCAAAAGCATAATTTATATGTGTTAATTTTTCAACAGCTATTTTTTCTTCATTAATGATACTATCCCTGGGGAATAAATATCCGATAACATACTTTTCATCCGGCATTTCAGATTCAGTTCCGCAGCCATTACATAGATAGGCAGCAAGTACTAAGAAAGAAATTATAATTCTATTTAACATTTTACCTCCTGTATAAAACAGATTTAAAGATTATTTGAATAAGACCTAATTGCCAGCCGAAACTGCCATTAAATACCAGGCAGAGTGGGGCAGCCACTGTTCTCCCCAGCGCCAGTCGAAATCTTTCCCGGTTTGAGAATATGGCAGATTAAAATCAATGTCATTCTCATCGTTTAAGCCGGAGGTTATACCATTGCAAATACCCCCGGGTATATTTGTATATTGATAACTTCCAAAGAACATATATTCAGGATTATTACGCCCTGTTCCGTGAAGCATGGAAGCATCATACGGATTAAGCCCAAGTATCCAGTTTATCTGATTGATTGCATATAATTCAAGACTTTCTGAAAATTTTTTATCAGATTTAAATAAACGGGCTGAAAGCCTGGCAGCAAAAGCCATGGAAGCTAAACGCGCATTTTCTCCCTGCCACCAGGGTTCGGTTTCAGTATCATGAGGATAAAAGTAACTACTGTTCCTGCGCCCATCCTTATGCTGAACAAGCTGGCGGGCATAACCAAAAGCGTTCGGTACTTCTGATGTAACAGCCAGCTCATAATCAAGAGACTTCTTAATTGTATTTAAAACTTTATCTTTCACCGCATCATCACAGATCTCCAGATAATAAAATAATGCAACTAAAGGTAATCCTGCATCCGCAGCATGGAAAAACGGGCGGTCACCGTCATCGGCACGCCAATAGTTATTATATTTTTCCCATGAGGTTAATCTTGCTATAAGACTTTCTGCTCTTCTATCTGCAGCATTTTTATACTTTTCTTTTTTTGCAGCTTTGTACAGTTCGGCTGCAGCGGCTAAGGCGCAATAGTCATCAACAATATTTTCTTTACCGTCATTTGTAAGCAGTAAATTATTTATTTCCAGGTATTCAAAAGCGTCTTCAGCAGTTTTTAAATAAATCTCAGGAGAATAATCACCGGATACATTCAACTGAGATGCCATTGCCAGTGAAGCAATAGAAATACCAGCACCTGCCCTGTATCCAACTTCATAAATATTATTTTGCTCCTTTGAATTAAATGTATTATCATTTTTTTCTTTTTTAATACTAAAGCCATCCATTACAGGAGTAATTATACGGTCTTCGGGTTTTTTACCGGGGCCCGGCGCTGAAACTGTTCTATAAAATGATCCCACAGGATTTTTAACTCTTACCAAATAATCGGCTCCATATATAATTTCATCAATAAGTCTTCTCCTGATCTGATTAAAATTCTCATCTCCTCGCTCATTAAGCAGCTCAAGACTTTTGCTTAGTGAATAAACAACTACCGGTATTTGCTGAGGATTAAAATAAGTTGAGAATGATAAATGAGATAAATGTTTCCCGTAATCCCCGCTTGCATCGTGCCAGCCGCCATGTGCATCAATGGTATCTTTTCTGCCGTTTTCAAATATCATTTTGCTGTCAGCTTTATCAAATTGACCAACGCAGCGCTGACTTCTGAAATATGAAATAACATCAGAAATTGTATGCCTTTCAAGAATATCTTTCTGGATCTTAAAGGGAAACGATTTTACAGTTCCCCTGCCGGTTTCACATTCAAGGTAATACTCACCTTCATGTTTAACAGAAGAAAAATCAATTGTCCAGAAATTCCAGTTTTTCCAACTATCAACTCCGCCGGCTTTAACAGGTTTTAAATCTGAAACTATTTCATCGTTATCATACAATTTTATAACACAATTTATAATCTTGTCGTCAGGAAAGGCTTCTATAACAGCGGTTTTAATACCTGAGGGTTCATATCCCAGATGATTAGTCAATATCTGTATCTTTTGACAATAACTATGATCAGAAAGAAGGATTATAATTAAAAGTAATAGTATTTTTTTCATTTCTTGATTCCATTTTTTTGTCAGTAACAAATGTCAGAAAGAGAATAAAATTTATTTTTGTATACCATAAAGAATATTGAACGTACATATTCCCGGAGTTATAGTTTTAATTGCAGACCTTTTTTAACCAAATAACCAGACAGCCAGGTAACAAAAAGGGCAGTAACTACGGCGCGTAAAAGAGCCAGGAAAAATGAACCCTCAAACAGCACATAAATATTAAAACCGGATATCATTAAAGTGAGTGCAAAAAACTCGGCCATAAAGGGTGCAAGTATATAAGCAAATAAAGGATTTTTGCCGGCAGGTTCTGTTATTTTAAACCATGAATTAAAATTTTTCATGTCAGCCAGCCAGTACACTGCCATCCATAACCAGACTGTAAATGCAGAACTATATAAACCCCATGGTGCTGTAGCAAGATTTTTACTTACAATAAACATCCTGTCAATTTTATTTAGCTGATGAAGCAGTAATCCCGCAATGAATAAAAAGAGACTAAATCCGAATGCCCATTTTAAAAGTTTAGCGTTATCCGGATTTTCTGTGTGCTCTCTAATTCTGTTCCCCAGTATTGCGCCTGTAAGTACAATTGCAGTATGAGTTCCTAATGTATAGCTGAAACTGAAAAAGCCTGTTCTTAATAAATCACCCGGCACACTGGCTTTAAAAGCCATATAAAAAAAATACAATAAAACTGCGCTGGCTATTAAAGCTGCCTGGTTTTTTCTTAAAGGAAGATAGATAAGACAGGAGAACAGATATGCCCAGCCAATTAAACCAAGTATTCCCCACCAGTAAAGGCTCATCTGGATAAAACCTGTCTGGCCCTCAGTTGTGTATAAAAAAACCAAAAGTATTAAGCCTGCAGCAGCACTATATTTTATCCATTTCTTTGATAAAAAATAACCGGGATCAGTATTTTTGTTCCAGAGAATTATGATGAATACATACATCAGAATTACCCATAATGGAGGGGCGAGAATACCCTCACCTGAAATCCTGTCTCCATTAACCATAAAAAAGCCCAAAAGAAGAAGACCGGCAACACGTACCAATATATGCTTCCAGATGGGAAGTTGATTCTCACCCCTCTCAATTCTGCGGCCAATCGAAAACGGCATTGACATACCTACAATAAATAAAAAAGCAGGGAATACCCAATCTACAAAAGTCATTCCGTCAGTCATCCCGCGTGCATGCTGCATCCACGATGGGGAATCCGGATCGCCCGACAGATCATTAACAAAAATCATTACCAGAATTGTAATTCCGCGGATAATATCAATTGATTCTATCCTCGGAGTTTTTGTTAGCGAATTTTTATTGTGACTATTCATTTCTTTTATGATTATATGCTTCAGCCTTCACCGGAGAAGCAGCATCTTTTTTGTCTGCAAAAAATTGCCGGCTGATAATTTGCAATAATAAACTCCACTGCACAGGCTGGCAGCATCAAACAATATATTGTAATTACCAGGTGTTTTTTCTTCATTAACTAATACTGCTATCTGGTTGCCAAGAATATCATATACACTTAAATTAATATGCTGTGTGCCTTCCGAGGTGAAAACCGAATATGAAATTTTTGTAGCCGGATTAAATGGATTAGGATAATTCTGGAGCAATTCAGATCCGGTGGGCACAGGCAAATCATCATCACTATCTATTGATGCCGGGATAAAATTTATGGGCCATATATCATAAGCCGTAAAATCTACCCAGAATAAATCTGAAACATTGGGGCATATTTTTACAATTTCATCTCCAATATTTTTAGGAGGGTCTTCCAGTTTTTCCCACCATGGTTTATCACTTTTATACCCGTACTGGAATGCTACTTTTGCCGGGGCAAAAGCTTTCCCCCAATCTTCAAATTCATCTATCATACTCTGCATGTTTGAAAAGATCTGGCTGTCATCAACAAAAACAATACCATTACGAAAAGTCGGTGGCATTTTACTTATAAGCCAGTGTTTTGTAAACAGCAGATAATTTTCATTGTAGGATTTTATCTTAGCAACCCAGGCTTCTGCTTCTTTATCAGTTACCGCCTCACCTTCATCGTTATTAGCCTCACTTGTTTTGTACCATTCAGCATCAACTCCAAAACCTGTTATGCAGGGATGATGACTGTATTTTGTTAATACGAGATCGATAAGAGTTTCAATATTGGCAAAGCCCGGTTCTATCTGAAGCCAGACCTTAATACCTTTCCTGTCAAAAGCATCAAAGTACGCTTCGTTCCTATCGCTGCTTGAGAAGGAAATTTTTTCATAAGATGTTCCCGGGGTTGGATTAGGAAATCCTAAATGACATCCGTTATTTGTGGTATTCCCAATAATCCATATAACTGCCGGCGAGGATCCGGGATAACGCGAAGAAATATCAGCGGTAACGTTTGCCCACCATGTAGTATCAGGAAATGGTTTTATGCCGTATGTTGAAGACCGGAGACCTGCTCTATCAACCGGACCCGCTTCTTGTGCATAAACGGTCAGGCTCATATATAAGATAATAACTAATACAAATTTTAAATTTACATGTGTAAGTTTGTTTCTCATATTCCCTTTATTCTGATTTTAGAATTCGGAAAAATCGGGTTGTTTCATCACTTTCAGTCCTATACGTGAAATCAACTCCTTATATGTTATAAGTTTTACATTTTTTTTCTGAACAACCGTTTCAAAAATGCGTGAGCTTAGTGCGTTAAGTTCAGCCTGCCTGTGCTGGGCCACCCGGTAGGGGTCGGCAGGGTAATTAAGATCAACAAGAGCCAGCATTTCCTCTGTTTCCATACCAAGATGGATAACAAGTAAGTTTAAGGTTTTATCATTAATGCCATTAATTATTTCCAAAAGACGTGAAGATTTCTTCTCAGGGGCAGTCTCCCAGAGAGTTTGATACTCTTCACTAAAGTAGTGAGAAATTCCCAGATTAAATTCGGCGGCAAGTTTTTCTACGATGGAACATAGTTCGGGTGTGGAAAAAGCCATGTTCATATGGGCATCAACATAATCAATTTTTACCCCTGAATTAATTGCTCTCACTATTTGAGCTCTGAGCTCTGTTTCAACTTCATCAAGTTTATATCCGCAATTAATAAAATCTACATCAGACTCATAGAAAAAACCATTGCTGTCTACAAGACTTGGAACAGATGTTCTTCCTGCAACCGGCCCCCATTTATAATTCTTCCATTCAGAATTTAATGTAAGGTGAACACCGGCCGAAACCTGTGGATTATCCCTAAGTATTTCTACTGCTTCCTGGTACCAGGGGCAGGCAAACATTACGGAGACTGAAAATGGAATGCCGGTTTCAATTAATTTATTTACAGCCATGTTAACTGTATGAGACATTCCCATATCATCGCAGCGGATTAAAAGTTCAGACTGGGCATTGGTTCTTGATGGTGGAAAAACAATTATGGTTAACATTAAAGTAATTGAAATTATAAATAGATTACTTTTATTCATTTCCTTGTATCCTTTTTATTATAACCATGTCATTCATTTCAGTAATTCTTGGGTAAGTAACACCCGGCTTAACAATTAAACCGGGTGTTAACTATTTACACGTGCTTTAAGGAGACTAATTATTTTAAGAGAGTCATTTTCTTAACCTGTATACTGCTTTGTTGTTTAAGAACAAGGAAATAAACTCCGCTGGTTTGTCCTGACATATCAACATCAAGGTTATATGCACCGGGTGATAAGATCTGATTATTAATAAGGGTCATTACCTGTTGTCCTAATGCATTAAATATCCTTAGGTTAACTTCGCCCGTTTTATTAATTGTAAAATTAACCTTTGTAGAAGGATTAAAAGGATTGGGGTAGTTCTGTTCTAAAGAAAACTCAGCGGGACGAGGAGAATAATCAATTGCTACATCAGTAAGTTTTTCCTCGTATTCTGCAAGTTCATCAGGGTACCATTGTAAACTTCCAACATGATAACCATCAGTTGATGTAAAGCTTGCTGAATATGATAAATCTTCAGGCTGAGGCCACTGCAGGAATGCCCAGTGAAATTCAGGATACTCGGCTACATCAGGATCCCATGCCCAGAAACCAAAAACTGAATTTAGCCTGTGGTCCCTTAATTTTGCTACCAAATCATCAGTACCGCCAAAATTTGTAAACCCGGGATCAGCGTCCACATTGTTTTCGCTAATAAAATTAGGCCACTCAGCATCATTATCAAACATTGATTGTGCACGGGTATCCATAAACTTCGGGGCTTCAACGGTGGCGGCGAATTCGGCAAAATAATCTTTTACTCCCTGCGAATAGAAATAAACATTATTTTTTAAAGTTATTTGCCTGTCTTTTTCATCCATAATAAATTGCAATGAATCAGGAGCTCCCGGCTCATTGGAAATCAAAGTATCAACTGATATAATTCCGTCAAGGATCTGATCACCATCTCCTGTATAAATTTCTTCTATTAATCCACCATGAGCGTTTACATTATAGAAGATGTTATTAGTAATATTTGAATTAAGATGGGCGTTAATTGAGGTGGAAAAACCCTTTACCACGTTTATAAGAGTATTGTGGTCAAATTTAAAGTATTTAACCGGGCTCTGAAATTCGATATTAATTACAGATCCCTGGAGATTAAAGAAAGTACTGTTTCTTATTATCAGAGTATCAACTGTACCAACATCAACTTCAATAAAAAATGGAACCCATTCATCGCCGTCAGGAAGAACTGTACCATTTCTTATATAACATTTATCTATTATAAATGTGGTATTATCAACTGCAGCTTCTATCATTCCCCAGCCGATAAATTCAAAATGACAATTTTCAAGCTGAATTCTTAAACCATCTGCCTGCAGTAAAATGGCATTTGCCCATGAATAATCGCCTTCCACAGTTATTGTACTGAAGGCAATATTTTTAACAGTTAAATTTGCAAATGTTGTAATACAATGTTCATAGGGTACTTCCCCCTCGTCAGTTTTGGTAAGCAGTAATTTAGGCGGTTTAGTTTCATTTGTATTTCCCGGTATGTCCGCAATTAAAGTTATCGGGTTTTTAAATACAGGTGACTGATTGTAGAAATACGTCTTTCCTCTTTGAAGCTTATAAACATCATGCAACTGCTGACCGGCTTCATTTGTATCAGCAACTACATATTTAGTCAGTGCATTTATAATCGGGTTTCCCTGGTCATCCGCAGCGGGAACCTCCAGGACACTCTGACCAAATATAAACCCGGTTAAAGCAAAGATAAAAGTTAGTAACAGAATTTTTTTCATGTTAACTCCTTATAATTAATAAATTTATTTATTTAACATTTGGCCCATAGCTCTCCTTTAAAATTGATATTTGATTCCAATTCCCCCGGTCATTCCGTAATATTCTTTGTTAGACATGAAACCTGAACCTTCGTTAATATCGGTTTCAATTGTTTTTGAGATATTTTTCAAATTCCCATATAATTCCAAACCACCGAAAGGAAGTTTTTGTGATACAGTAAGATCATAGATTGAAAAGTCATCACTATACCCTCTTAATTCAGGGCGCCAATTTGTTTCTGAAAAAATTCTTGATTTAAACTGCATAGAACCTCTAATCGAGAAATCCATGTAATCGTAACCCAATGTAATATTCAGAATGTGGTCGGGCTGATACAACAAGGGTGCGGTATATGCCGAATCAGCATTACCCACAATAACTTCACGACTCCCAAAAGGCGATGAGACTATAGTCTTGATTGGTACTGTTCTCGGATATTTACTTTCGGAATGAGTGTATGTATAGTTTATACCGAAAACAACATTGCTAAGCAGACCCGGTAAATACCAGAGATTTGACTGCCACTCTATTTCAACACCATATAGGTCTGTCTTATTTGGATTATTTATAAAGCTCCATATTGGTTTACCGCTAAATCCGGTGGGGCTTAGCCCTGTTTCTTCCTGGGTTAATCCAAATTCTTCAACAGCCATAGTATCGCTTAATATTATCATACTTTGAGAAAAGATTAAATCACTTATATTCTTGGTAAATAAGCCGACCGTAAATAACCCGATTTTATTCCCATAGAATGAGAAATAAAGATCATAATTTTGGGATTTAGCCGGTTTTAGAGTTGGATTGCTGTATGTAATATTCAAAGGCTGGGGAGAAATATGCCATGATGGAAGAAATTCTGTGTAGCTGGGGCGTGATAAAGTTTGTGTATAGCTTGCACGAATATCGAACCAATCAACTGGTTTATATCTTGCATGGATCATTGGAAGGAAATATTCATTATCTCTTGTAACTGTTTTTTCATGATACTCATACCCTACACTCTGAAGTTTAAATCCCCCGTTTCCTCTTACACCTGTATACACTGTTTTGTTATGTTCGTACCTTAATCCCGGTATAAAAGTAATTTTATTACCTATTGAAAGAGTCGGCATTATATAAGCTGCCCAGTAATCTTCCTTACCATCATAGTCATTCATTCTGCTGGTTTGGAAATTTGGCACAAACCTTTGAGGGGTTGTTGCTCCGTCCCAGTCAACACCTAAGTAATCTTCAAGGTAATGAACCAAATCTTTACCAAGTTCTAAACTGGGAACTCTTTCAATATTGAACTCACCATTTAAAAAGTCCCCCGGATCATAATCAGCATCAATGAATGGTTGATATGGGAAGGAGCTTACTTTTACATAGGCCTCCATCCAGGGCCATTTTTCCAAAATAGCCTGATTAGCAATAGAACTTGGGTCCTGTGCAAGATCAAGATAAATTGTATTGTAATCGTACTCTCTGTATTGATGAGTATATTTTCCGCCGGTTTGAATCTTAATATTTAATTGATCAGACAGGCTGTACTCCCATTTCAGATCTAAAGAGGCTCCAAACTCATCCTCTTTTGTCCTACTGTCAGAGTCACTAAAATCACTAAGTATTATTGCGGAAACATCATTTTTCATATAGTTTGGAATTTGATAAGGAGTAGCGGAAACAGGTACGGGGCCTGATAAAGGACTGGCTTCCAGCCCGCCATAAGTAAGCTCTTCAGGAACTTCAGTTTTTGAATATGAATAACTTACCCCGGCACTAATATTAAAGTCCCCGATATACTGTTCTATTCTAAGCTGGTTCATTAGAATAGTTGTGTTGCTTTCAGAGTTAGTTAGATATTGAGTTCTGCTGGAAGCACCATGCAGATCACCGGAATTTTCACTGCGGTAAACGGTAAGACGGTCAACTTTGCTTAACATGTTGCTGAAAATAACCTCGGTAAGAGGCGTTTTATAATCCAGAACAAGCGAGCCGTTATAACGTTCCAAATCGCGGGTAACGTCCTGAACATCCAGTGAATTAACTACTGTAAGTTTATCTTCCGAAAGATATTTATAACCAGCGCTTACAGAGTTGGAGCTTCTGTTTCTTTTTTCAACATCAAGATTAAGTGAAATCCCGACCAGGTCACTAAAAACTCTCATGCTGGTCAGCCCGCCTACTTTATAATCCTGGTATTCATTCCGAAGTCCGTTATATCCGCCTTCAGCAAATATTAAAAACCTTGGTTTTCCGTAAGGAGCTCCTTTAAGCAGAAAATTTACTGTGCCCCCCAGTTGATCGGCAACCTGGTCTGCCATGGCAGTTTTACTTACTTCTATACCCCCCAGCATATAGGGTGAAATCATACTGAGATCTGAGCTTCTGTCATCTGCATCAGTAGCAGCCATGTCAATGCCGTTAACCTGTACCTTATTATACTTAGGAGCCAATCCTCTTATAACAACTTTGTTTCCTTCGCCGCCTTCACGTTGTAAAGAAACACCGGGTAATCTGCCTACTGCCTCAGCGGCATTTGCTTCGGGGAGCTCTGCAATTTTATCGGAGGAAACAATATTTTTTACTGCAGCGGAATTTATCTGTTGATTTATGGCAGCAATCTGACCTTCACGCTGGCTTGTTATAACAACAAGTTCTCCTTCAAGGACGTCTGACTCCATTAAAAAATCGACCTCTATAGTTTTTTCAGAATTTATTTCTACAGATATCTCCTGCTGTTTATATCCTATATACGTTAAACGTAAAATATAATTACCGAAAGGAGCATTCTGTATAACATATTTGCCGTCGGCATTAGTGGAAGCACCTACACCGGTTCCGAGAAGTACTAAATTTGCTCCCCACAGCTCTTCACCGGTTTCGGCATCCATTACTGTTCCTGTTATTGTTGTATTTGGGGCAGGCAGGGCTGTATTGATTCCTAAAAAAATCAATACTGCAAGCAGTATAAGAATAGTAGATTGTTTAGTTCTCATGACTAACTCTCCTTTGGGACTTTAACTTATTAGAGTCATAATTATTAAAGATTAAACTGTTACCGGTAACATAACACCATAAAAAAATCTATGTGCGAAACTTATTTTATACCGTTACATTTATCCCGCTTATACTATGCTGATTCTCTAATTATTAATTCTGTTTTGAGCATTATTCTTACAGGACTTTTTTTAACTTTTTTTATTAGTCCCAGTAATGCCTCTGAGGAAGCCTTTCCTATCTCGTACATGGGTTGTTTAACTGTTGTAAGTGCAGGTTTTAAAAATTCCCCTATCTCTATATTATCAAATCCAACTACGGCAATATCCTTTGGAACGGATAATTTGTATTGTTTAATTCGTTCAATAACGCCCAGAGCCATATAATCGTCCGAGCAAAATATAGCTGTTGGCCTATCCTTTTGATCTAATAGTTTTTTAGATCTCTCGAATGCCTTTTCCTTATTAAAATCGCCATAGATTATATATTCTTCCTTAAACGGGAGCTTGTGTTTCTTTAAAATATTTTTATAGCCTTTAAGCCTGTCTTTAGCGTTAACTTCATCCATTGAACCAGCTACAAAAGCTATTTTCCTATGCCCCTTGTTGTAGAGGTGTTCAACTGCCAGTTCAGCCCCTTTAACATTTTCAGAATCAACAAAATTAAAATTATCGCCAAACCTTCTGTAATTAATCATTATATATGGAAACCCGGACTTTGCCAGCTTTGAAAGATTAGGATCATTTAATTTTGCTTTTAACAAAATCAAACCATCAAACAGCTTACTTCTTACAAAATTCAGATAATCACATTTTTCTTCCTCGGGAGGATTTACCTGTATCAGCATTATCCGGTAATTATTTTTCTGTGCCATATCAGTAATGCCGCTTAAAGTCTGGGCTATATAATTATCAAGAAACAATTTTTCTGTTTTAGGAATTACAACACCTATAGTCATTGTTCTCTGGCTTGATAAACTTCGTGCAATAAGGTTCGGATGGTAATTCAACTCTTTCACAATCTTCTTAATTTTTTCAGCTGTCTCTGCTGCAACCGGGCCGCTGCCATTAAGCACCCTGGAAACGGTCATGCGCGATACATTCGCTTTCTTCGCAATATCTGTTATTGTAATATCCATTTTAATTTAACTTACCATTATTTTCAAAATAAAGAGCTGCTGCACCGAGAATAGAAACCTGGTTTAGTTCACTTTTTACAATTTTTAATTTTTTAATAGAATTTTGAAATGGAAAACTTTCAAGTACTTTTTCCATAGGTTCTTTAAAATATTTAAAAGCTGCACTTACAGATCCGCCAAGTATAATTAATTCCGGATCAAATGTTAAAACTATTGCTGAAATTGCATTACCAATGTGAATGCCAAAATCATTAAATATTTTTAAAGCTTCAGCATCCCCTTTTTCAGCATCACAATAAATATTTTGTCCTGTAGAATTATATTTATTCACAAAAAATCTGCCGCTGCAATAATCCTCATAGTGTCCATCCTTATAAGGGAGCATCCCGAATTCACCGGCTCCGCAGTTAGCACCCAGGTACAACTTCCCATCGGCATATATCCCGGCACCCAGCCCGGTCCCTATTGTTAGGCCTACTATACTATTATAATTTTTGCCGGATCCAAAATGTTTTTCCCCGATAACAAAACAATTAGCATCATTATTAATATATGCCGGAACCTTAAATTCTTCTTCCAGTATCTGCTTAAAATTTACTACCTTTAATGCAGGTATGTTTTGCACATCATATACAATACCTTTTTCCACATCCACTACACTTGGAACTCCAAGGCAGATACCTGCTACCTGGTCATCAAACATTTTATATATTGATGTAATTATTTCCTCAAGGACTTTTTTTTCAGTTTCATTAGAAGAAATCTGCTGAGAATACAGATCAACTATATTATAGTTATGTACTTTACCGACCCTGATGTTAGTGCCTCCTAAATCAATGCCAAGAATATTTTTTTCTCCCATTTTCTCTTTCAAAAGAATTAATTTACAATGCTGACTTTCTTAAAAATAGTTTCATTTTTTATAAGCGGGTTTGCCCAAAAACTAATACTTAAAATATAACCCAGAGTTACAAAAATAAAAATCATTCCAAACCTCAATCCAACCAGGTCAGCCAGAGACCCAATAATAAGTGGTACAATTGCACCCCCAATTATTCCGGTACATAAAATCCCGGATAATGAACCATGGTGTTTATCCAGGGAGTTTAACCCAAGTGAAAAAACTATCGACCACATTACAGAAAGAAAAAACCCCGTAGCAGGGAAAAAATATAATGATACATTTCCTTCTGCAAAAAGAGCAACAGCTAATGAACCCATTGCTGCAAAAGTAAAAAACCTTAATACAATTTTACTGTCGAATAATTTTAAAAGTACCAGTCCTAATACACAGCCAACTGTCAAGAGTCCCCAGTAATACGAAACTGTATCAGCTCCAGTAGTCTGAGGATCATAACCATGATACTTTGATAAAAATTCGGATATCCAGTTAGCAATTCCCTGCTCGGTTCCAACATAAGCAAAAATTCCGATAAAATATAAGATCACGGTTTTCTTTTTAAGCAATTGTTTAATTGTTTCCCATGCACCTGTTTTTTCATCTTCTTTAAGTTCAACTTTGGGGAGCTTAACTAAAGCTATAACAATTACCATAAAAAGAGATATCACTGCGAATATCCAGTACAGGGAAATCCAAGGAAGTTCTTCAGGTACAACACTTGAAAGCACAGCTAAAACCGGGCTGCTGTCTATATTGCCGCTCTGCAGGTTTTTTACAAGATATGAATAAACCTGGGGACTAAGGAAGGAGGCCCCGCCAAAAAACAACTGTGCAAGAACAGAGTTAAAAGCAAAATGAGCTTCTCCCCCCGCAGTTCTTAATAGAGGATTTATTGCAACCTGAAGCATAGCCATACCAAATCCAATAAGGAACAATGATAGTATTGCAACATTAAATGCGGGTATAAGAGCAAAAATAAATGCGCCGGTGGCGGCAACTAAAAAAGCAGCGCTCATTATTTTTTTTTCACGATACTTTTCTATTAGCATCCCGGCAGGAATAGACATCAGGTAAGCTATAAAAAATGAGAACGGAAGAAAAGCTACCATAAAATAGCTTAGATCAAAACTTTTAATTATATCCGGTATTATCGGACCCATAATATTTGTAAGAAATGATATTACGAAAAAGGTAATAAATATAAGACTAACAATTAAGTAGTTTTTTTTCATCGCTTATTTATAATGGTTAATCAATATTCCATCCGCTGATTATCAGCTTTGGTTTTTCTTTCTCAGAACTGCTGAAGGTGCCTTTTATTTTTTTCCTGGTCCCGGGTAATAATGATACATAGTTATCATCCCAAAATATCGGAAGAAAGGACTGCCCGGTTTGTTCATCAACAACTTTTAGTTCGATAAAAAACGCAATCTTATCAGAATTATTTTCAAGGATTACTTCGACATTTTGCTTACCACTACTGCTGCTGTATTTTTCGTCATATGTAATTTTGGCAGCCGGCAGATTATTAATATCCGAATAGTCTGCAAATGATTCTATTGGCGTATAAAACCATTTTGAACTGTCAAATCCCATGATGTCTTCTTTTGAAGATATCCAGTAAAAATTATCGCTGATTAGATTATTTGAAGCATCTTTTAATACCAGGTTGATAAAAAATACTTTTGAGTCATCATTAAACCCGGGTAAATCAATTACTTTTTTTGAACTATTTTCATTAACCGATATTTCTTTTTCATCTTCATAAACTAGCTTTGAAGCAGAACTTAATATTTTAACATTAGCTTTTAAGCTGTTAAAGTTTTTATAGTAATCGTTTACGATGTAAATATTTTTATCTTTATAATTATATACTAAGTTAAGGGGCTGACATCCTTTCTTTGCCCCGTAAAAAGCTCCGTTGGGCATTAAATAATGATCAAACAACTGCCAGTACATTTCAGGCCAGGCAGAATTATACATCCACTGTATTACCCCTGTGGAATTAAACTTATTAATACTAAAAGATTCAAACATAGGGCGCATAGCCTCATAATTTGATATCTGGCATTTTGCGGCAAATTCCTCTAACGATGAGGCTTCACCATACCTTTTATTAAAGCTGTTGAGAAAAACATTCAGACTGTTGAACTCATTCCTGCCGCAGTGAAAATCCCACATACTATCAATAGGCCACAGATTTTCTTCAGGCAGCATTTTTTTAAGGCTTTCCAGGGGGGGCACCTGCGGACCGGGTCCTGTTTCAGTATTAAATCCGTATGCGCCACCGTGTGCTGTATCTGCATACCAATAAACAGGGGGTTCGTAATCATAGGGTCCGTACATTTTTACGCGGGAATCTTCATACATGTTACCGGTATTTTCAGACTCAGGAACTTTTATATCGGAGCATGAAAGCAATGTGGGCCTGGTAGGATCTGACTTGGCTAAATAAGAGTTTAGACTGCTTTGCACTTCAGGGCTTGGATATTTATCACTTCCATAAACCCAAACAAATATGCTTGGATGATTCCGCAGCCACTTTACCTGGTCGTTATAAGCTGATGTTTGTATCTCTACATCTTTAGGGGTATCTATGCACATGTATTTGGTTTCTTCCCTTCCGCAATAACCTTTCCATTCCCATTGACAGCTCCACCCTACCATAAGCAAAATACCGTTTTCATCAGCAGCATTATAAAGTGTTTTATTTTTCCCCCAGAATCCCTCAAGCCTGATTGTGTTTAAATTCATATGTTTCGCATATTCAATCTGGGCAATTACCTTCTCGTCAGTATCATTAAGCATCATATCATCTACCCAGCCTGCACCTTTAATAACTATTTTCTTCCCATTAACTTTGTATCCCCTGTGCCCATTCTCATTTATAAAATCATCAACTTCACGTATTCCGAACCTTACATTTTGTTCATCAGAAATTTGATTATTAATATAAACTTTCATTTCCACATCATACAAATAAGGATCACCCAAATTGTTAGGCCACCACAAATGAGGATCTGTAATTTTCAAATTAGCCGCATCATCAGGAGATATGGAAAATTCAGTTTCACCTTTTGGCTGAAGCAGGAAAGTTTTAGCAAATTCCCGGTTTTTATCAAAAGAGCCTTTAATCTCTGCATTCACTGCTTCATTTAAGGTATTTTTAAGAACACCTGAAATTGTAAGTTCCGCTTCATCAAGAGATTCCTTTGTTATTTTTGTTTTAACAAAAATATCATCTATAGAAACTGCTCCTGTTTTCTTCAGTTTAATTCCGCGCCAAAGTCCCATATTTTTATCAGGCGGGGCCGGATTCCAATCCACAAATCCAATTGTAAGGTCCCCCAACTGCGGCGGGAACACTTCAACTGCAATAATATTATTTCCTTTTACAAGATAGCTGGTAACATTAAAATCAAATCGGCCAAATGCCCCTTCTATCTTATCACTTCCCGCAGCTTTTTTTCCATTTATCCATAAATCAGCTTTATAGTTTACGCCCTCCAGAGTAAGCCAATAATTAATGGCGGGGGCGGTTTCATCTACAGTAAACTCTTTTCGGTACCACCATGATTTTTGAAACTGCTCCTCGGGTATTTTTAATATATTTCCGCCAAAATAAGGATCCTTATAAACTCCATTTTCAACCAGGGCAGCAAGGATAGTCTTTGGAATATCGGTTTTATAAGATTTTTCAGCCGAAAAACCAGCCGCAGATATTTTGCTTCCATCCCCGGTTATACTTTCAGAGGAGAAAACAGTCCAGTCTGTATTTAGTGATTTTTCTAAAAAATCCCCGGCATATAGAAATGATTTGTTCATGATAATAAAAAAAAGAAGTGACAGCCAAAAAGTAAAGTGAGGTTTCATAATTATTAAAGTTTTTATGTTACCGATAACTGTTACCGGTAACATAAAATTATATTTTTAAAAAAGCAAGAAAATAAAAAGCTATTGTTAAAATTAGAATTATAAGTTTTAACCATGGAAGCTTTATAAACCATAAAAAATGTTCCGGAAAAAAAA
>JAWOJF010000344.1:0-22170 GCA_046481785.1 Ignavibacteriaceae bacterium
GGCTTATTATAAAAAGCCCAAAATGCTTGGCGGCGGCGGAATGAGTTTTGAAGGCTGGAAGTTTCCATCTGAAATGCAGACCACTGCGGCCGGATCCTACATTGCACAAGTTAATGATGATAATACTGTAATTATAACCGGAACAGGTAATGAAGTAGTTACAGGAACTGATTCAATAAAAGTAAAGGTAACGGTTTTACCAAACAGTTATACTCCGGAAGTAATAAGATGAGAAATCAATTCAAAATTATAAATTTTGAGTTTACGAAATCCCGGCTTTGCGGGAAAAAATTAAAGGCGGGGGAAAAACAATTAAAAATTATAAATTAAAAATTGAAGACAAAAAAGAACTAATAAAATTTTGAGTTTAGGCAATTCCGTTCTGATGGGGAAAATTGAATTATAAAAAATTGGTTCACACGTTCAAGAGTTCTTAATAAACATAAACAACAGTCATTTCCTTTCCTAAGGGGAGGGACAGGCTCAACTTAACTAACTATATTTAGGAGAAAAAATATGGGTCAACAACAACTTCTTTTAATCGTTCTCGGCGTTATCGTAGTAGGTATCGCTGTTGTAGTAGGTATCAATCTATTTACCGCAAGTGCTGAATCTTCATCACAGGATTCTTTAATCGCACAGGGAACAAGTTTAGGAGCCTTAGCTCAGCAGTTCTATAGAAAACCTGAAGCTATGGCTGGTGGTGGAAACTCATTTGCAAATTTCACTATCCCAAATGGTTTAACAAAAACAGCCGATGCTGAGTGGGAAATATCCACAGCTGGAGATGTTGGTGGAATCGTGTTTACCGGGTATCCAGGCACAAAAACAGATCCATTATATCCATGGACTGCAGTAATAACAGTTACGCCTGATAGTATTCAGTCTAGGATCCCGTAAAAAAATGGTTTTTAATTAGGATAATTAAGGAACGGCTGATAGAAGAAATCTTTTATCAGCCTATTCTTTTGCAAAATAAGTGGTATAACAAATGGTAATACTTTTATAATTAACAATGCATTTACAATTAACAATGCACAATGAACAATTAACAATTGAAGACAATAAAGACAAGCTGCTCTAATAATTGTTCATTATTCCCCGATAAACCGGGATTAAAAAAAATTATTCCCGCTTAGCCGGTATTTCGTAAACTCAACATTGTTAATTGAATCAGGATAAACTGTTTTATAATTGTTAATTGTTAATTTTTAATTGTTAATTAAAATGGCTACAACTAAAATAGCGATATCAATAGATAAAAGACTTTTAGACAGGGTTGATAAACTTGTTCAAAAGAATTTTTTCGCCAACAGGAGCAAGGCTTTCCAGACTGCTGTTGAGGAAAAAATTTTAAGAATGGAAAAATCACGCCTGGCTCAGGAATGTGCTAAGTTAAACACGGCGGAAGAGAAATCTCTTTCGGAAATTAATTAATGCACAATTAACAATGCATAATGCACAATTAAAAGAAGGAATAAATTGAGTCTTAATATAATGTTTTATCAATATTCATTTTGCATTATGCATTATGAATTATGCATTGTTAATTAAAATGAGAATTTTAAGAGGCGACATAGTTTGGGCAAACTTTGAACAGGCAAACGGGGTAAGTAACCTTTCCCGGCGGCCTGTCCTTATTTTAAGCCATACAGTTTTTAATGAAACTTCGGGCACTGTAATAGCCGTAGCGGTAACTGAAAAAGAACAAAAAGCGGGATTCCCTTTAACATTTGAACTTAATTCGAAGGATTTTCCTCAAAAAATGTGGGTCAGGATAAGTCAGGCACGTACTTTATCGGTCGACAGGATTGGTGAAAAAATCAGTCATATTAAAGAAGATGAACTTGCCACAATAATTGAAGGTTTTAATGAGATAATTGGCGGATGAAACAATTAACAATGTTGAGTTTTACGAAATCCCGTTTATCGGGGGAAACAATTCTGAGACAGATGAAGAGTAAAAATAGAGCAAAAATAAAGGTATAATATTAACCGGATTGCATAAATTTTCGATAATAAATAGTAAAATATTGTATTTTATGAATATTGTGCAATATATATGTAGCACAGCTTTAGCCTGTGTATTTTAACAGTTATGACAGTCTGCGGTAATGGACTGTTTTAAGGTTTTATATGCGCTTAACTGGAGATCAAATAGAAATTATTAAAACATTAGCCGCTCAATTTTTTGGCAGCAATGCAAAGGTATACCTGTTTGGTTCAAGAGTGGATGATAAAAAGCAGGGGGGCGATATTGACATATATATAGAAACTGATGTAAAAGCAGGTATACTAGATAAAAAACTAAATATGCTCCTTGAACTTGAAAAACAATTGGGTCAGAGAAAGATTGACCTGGTGATTAATAATTTTAAAAATCATTTGCCGGTATATGAGGTTGCAAGAAAGGAAGGAGTAATTCTTTGAATAAACTTCTTCTGATCTTAAAGCGTAATATGAAAGAAGGCGAAACGCATGTTAAAAGATTGAACAGCGCTTATGCAAAAATGAAAGCCTTTATGCCGCTTTCAGCAGAAAAGATTCAAAAGCTTAGTGAAGACGAGATTGAACATGTGGATCAGTACCTGTACAGATTTGCAAAACTGCAGGACGTAATCGGCGAAAAGATTTTTGCTTCCTTACTATCATTTTTGGGTGAGGAAACAGGCAAAAAATCTTTTATTGATATTTTTAACAGGCTTGAGCAGCTTGATATAGTTCATAACTATGATAAATGGATAAAACTCAGACTGCTTAGAAATGAACTTGCTCATGAATATGAAGATGATCCCGAAATGAATGCCGAAAAGCTGAATAGTATATACAATTTAAAGAATGATCTTGAAAAATATTTTCATGATATTAAAATATATTTACAGCGGTTTAAAGAGTTTATTAATTAAATAGTAAAATTTTAACCTTAGTAACAGGCAGAGACGGTAACTTAACTAAATACTAATTTTGAAAGGCGCAGGGACTATCATTTTAGTTCCTCATAGAACAATGGTAGAATTCAGATTTACAGCAGAAAAAATAAGCGGACAAATTATAAGCGGATCTCTGGCTGCAACCTCGGCAGGCGAAGGTAAAAAGAGAATCCATTCACTGGCTGAAAAAAATAAGCTTAAAGTATTATCAGTTGAACGCAAATCAACATTCCTTTATAAAGTTAAAAGAGGAAATGAGAAGCCTATACGCGGTGAACAAAAAGCATATACTGAGCGTGAAGTGCGCGAGGCTTTGTCACGCCTCGGTTACCAGGTATTATCCGTAAATAAAAAGCTTATAGATTTTCATCCCAAACCGCCTTCATCTGAAATTGTAACATTTGTTAAAATCAGTGCTGAACTGCTTGAACAGAAACTTTCTTATGGTGAAATATTAACTCTTCTGATAAATGATACCCAGAATAAAACCCTTAAAGAAACCTTAAAAGAAATTAATAACGAATTAAGAAAAGGGGCTGACAGTGAAGTAACTTTTCTTAAATATCAGCATATCTTTGGAAAATTTACTGCTTACATGCTCGGACTAGCATCTAAAAGCGGTAATATGTCAGAGATATATAAAGCAACTGCAAAGTTCCTTGAAAGAAGGCAGGAGTTTAAGAAAAACTTACGAAGTGCATTAATTACACCCGCAGTTACAATTTTTATTCTCTTTTTGGCAGTCCTTTTTTATGTAGGTTATATTTTTCCGGAAACAGCAAAATTATTTGTTAAGTTCGGAATTGAACTGCCTCCAATGACAGCCTTTACCCTGCAGATAAGTGATTTTTTGATTAATAATTCACTGCTTGTTACTCTTGCCATAATTGTTCCGCCGTTTGCTTTCTGGAGATTTTCCAAAACAAAAAAAGGGGGAATGATTATAGATAAACAGATATTAAAAATCCCTGTGCTTGGATCATTAATTCATAAAACTCTTATTGAAGTATACTGCCGTGTATTCTATACATTATACAGCGGATCGGCAGAGAGTATAGAACCAATAAGGATAGCAGCAGAAGCAACAGGCAATAAATACTTTGAAGAACGGATAAAATCTGTTGCAATACCATTAATGATAAAAAAAGGTACCGGTATTACAGATGCTTTTATTGCATCAGGAGTATTTACCGAAACTGCTCTTTCAAGGCTTCATTCAGGTGAAGAAACAGGAACAATAAAAAATACTGCTCTTCAGCTTGCAAACTATTATGAAAGTGAAACAGTTTACAAACTGAAGAATGTTATTGAACTTATACAGGTTGTAATTGCAATGGTTATTATGGTAGTTATGATTGGTCTTACACTTGTATCGGCAGAGACAGCAACAGTAAGGCCCAAAACACCGGGCATGGGTTTTAACTCAGTTCCGGATAAATCAGATAAGGTTGTCAGCAAGTTTGATCAGTTGAATAAGAAGCACGAATATTCATACTACTACAGTGCATATAAATCCCAATTATGTAATACGAAATCCATTGGGAGAATCTCAGCATGATTGATACTAATCTGGAAATGACAGATAAAATCGGTTATCTCCTTTTTAAAAAGGGTATAATTGATGCTGTCATGCTTGAACGTGCACTTAATGCAAAATCAAACGATAAGAGTAAAATAAAAAGGAACCTTGCTCAGATACTTGTCCAGGATTTCGGCTATGATCATGATACTATCTTCAGGGAAGTAGCCATACTTTATGCTTTCAGAGAGCTTGATATGAAGCCGGAAGAAATTCCTGCATTCAGGCTTGAAGCAATTAAGCAGATGATAAACGGTGCCGGTGAAACAATTAAAACCCAGATGCTTCAGCACAAAGTTTTCCCCTTTATGTATGATGAAAGAATAAAGGATAAACTAATTATTGCTTCAATTGATCCTACCGACAGGACTATCCCTAAAATTGCTTTCGGTTTAAATGCTAAAAAATATGAAGTAATATATATAAGGAAAAAAGATTACGATAAGCTGATACATACTATTCTTCCTCCCGAAAATGTTTATTTAAAAATGATGGAGGAAGCAAATGTTGAAATAGAAATTGAAAAAGATGACAGCTCGCTGGATGAAGAAGCTCTTGATGCCGAAATAAATAAAAGCGCACTTATTAACCTGGTTGAAGGAGCTCTTGTTGAAGGCGTAAGAAAAGGCGCCAGTGATATTCATTTTGTTCCAAAGAGCGGAAGCAAAACTGAAATTGTTATGAGGGTTGATGGTAACCTTCAGCAGTGGCATATCCAGGAAGGGACCCTGCCTGAAGCTGTTATTGCTGTTGTTAAAGACCGTGCAAAAGGAATGGACAGGTTTGAAAGAGAAAGAGCGCAGGACGGTTTTATTCAAAGGGAAATTGACGGACAGATTATCCGGTTCAGGGTTTCGGTTTTGCCTATGGTTGGTACCGAACTTAAAAACAAATTTGAGAGTGTTGTAATACGAATTCTTGATGACCGTAAAGTTATAAAAGACCTTGATAAACTGGGCTTAATGGGATACTCAAAAGATGCTTTTATAAAGGCTATAAATCAGCCCCAGGGAATGGTAATTTTAACGGGTCCTACAGGGAGCGGTAAAAGTACAACTCTTGTTGCCGCAGTCTGCCAGGTTATTAATCCAACTGTAAATGTGTTAACAGTGGAAGACCCGGTTGAGTATGTTATTGAAGGTGCGCGTCAGCTTAAAATTGGTTATAAGATGAATTTTGAACAGGCGATAAGATCTATACTCCGCCATGACCCTGATATAGTACTTGTAGGTGAAATGAGAGATAAAGAAACCGCTGATGTTGCAATTAAACTTGCTAATACCGGGCACTTAACATTTTCTACACTGCATACTAATGATGCCCCAAGTGCGGTTGCACGTTTATACAAAATGGGTATTGAGCCATTCCTTATAGCGTATGCAATAAATCTTATAGTTGCTCAGCGGCTTGTTAGAAAGCTTTGTGATAACTGTAAGAAAAAAGTAAATAATTATGATGAAGCTGTTATGAAGGCAGCAGGGCTTAATATTGCCGAGTGGAGGGATTATAACATTTATGAAGCCAAGGGATGTGAAAAATGTAATAACTCCGGGTACAAGGGAAGAATGGCTATACATGAGGCTCTATATTTTACAAAAGAAATAAGACAGATAATTGTCCGTTCCGGTGATGAGGTTGATGAGGAGGCTATAAGAATACAGGCTAAAAAGGATGGATCATTAAGTCTTAGAGATGCCGGTTTGGAGAAGGCAAAACAAGGATTAACTTCTATTGAAGAAGTGTTAAGCTCTACTTCGGATGAATAGAGCAGGAGAAATGATTTATGGTTTTTCTTAATCATAATCGTAATCTTAATCGGGTTTGAAGTCCGAGTAAGATTAAGATTAAGAGTAAGAAGAGCAGAAGAACGGATTTGTGATTTTCATAATCGTAATCTTAATCGGGTTTGAAGTCCGAGTACGATTAAGATTAAGAGTAAGAAGAGAAGGAGAAACTAAAAATGTTCGATCATGAAAAATTGAGAGTCTACCAGCTTTCTCTTGAATTTGTTGGCTGGACATCTATCCTCCTTGATGAAGTTACTCCAAAGATTTCGGTTTGTGAACATTTGGATGAGGCATCAACTTCTATCCCTCTCAATATTGCTGAGGGCAATGGTAAGTATACCTCAAAAGACAGGTGTAAGTATTTTGATATAGCCAGAGGTTCAGCTCTTGAGTGTTCCAGTTGTCTGGATGTACTGGTAAAAAGAGTCAAAGTAAAAAATGAGCGGGTATTGGAAGGCAAACAAATGCTTAATGAAATTATCCCTATGCTTGTTGGATTAATTAAAAGTAATTCAAACAGAGCTTTTGAACCTGAAGTTCCTTATGGGAATGAGAGTTAAGAAGAGCAGGAGAAATGTCAGTGATTTTTCTTAATCGTAATCTTAATCGTAATCTTAATCGGATTGAAATCCGAGTACGATTAAGATTAAGATTAAGAAGATCAGGAGATATGATTTGTGATTTTTCTTAATCGTAATCTTAATCGGGTTCTAATCCGGGTACGAGTACGATTAAGGTTAAGATTAAGAGTAAGAAGAGCAGGTATAGAATATTTTAATAAACAGGGATTATTCCTTGTCTTTATAGACTATAGGTTATAATTTTAATTTAATATTTAGGATTAATTATAGTGGTTGTAGCAGATACCAAAACAATACTCAGCAGTATTATTAATACTATTCCTGCTAACTTAGCAGGGCCCGATAGAATTAGTTTTTTGTTTGACAATATTGAAAAACTAAAACCGGAAGACAGGGTTGTATTAAGAGGTGTTGTTAATAAACTCTTAACCAGTATGATCGAAAGAGATGCATCTGATATTGAATTTGGCGGTCATGGCAACGGCGGTTATGTTTGGCTTAGGATTTTTGGTAAAAAGGAAAGAGTAAAAGATTTTCCGCAATTCACTGAAGATGAATCAGCCGTAATAATAATAAATTTATTAAACAGTAATCAGAAGAAATTTCTTAGCCTAACAAGAAACCTGGATTTTAGTTATACCTTTTTTTATGAAAGGAAAAAAACTAATGTCCGTTTCAGAGCCGATACTTATTTTGATCTTGATACACTGGCTCTGAATATGAGAGCCATCAACTCAACTATCAGGCCGCTGGATTCTATGGAATTTCATCCTAATGTTATTAAAGGGATGAGCCATCATTATATAAAATTCGGACTCTCACTGGTTACAGGTATTACAGGCTCGGGTAAATCCACTACACTTGATGCAATAATTGACTCGCACAATAAAACTGACCCCTCACACATAGTTATAGTTGCATCCCCAATTGAATTTGTTCATACTTCCAACGTTTCAATTATAAGGCACCGCGAGGTGGGCAGGGATGTGCTTACATTTAAAGACGGAGTTATCCAGGCTTTAAGGCAGGACCCGGATATAATTGTTATTGGTGAAATGAGAGATCCGGAAACAATACTGGCAGCACTTGAAGTTACGGATACCGGGCATAAAGTGTTTTCAACACTGCATACATCATCTGCAGTTGAATCACTGGACAGAATTATTGCAGAGGTTCATCCTAATGAACAGGAACGCGTAAGAAACAGGCTTGCAGATGTGCTTGTTTCCGTTGTTTCGCAAAAGCTTGTCCCCAGTCTTGATGGTAAACGCGTAATGGCCAAGGAGGTTCTTCTTGTAACACCCAGTGTTAAAGCTGCCATTAAAAATAACAACACAAGTGAAATATATATGATGATTAACCAGGGCGGGCAGCAGGGAATGATTACTATGGAGCAGGATTTGAAACGGCTTTACCTGGCAAAAAAGATATCTCTTGAGAATGCTATTGCTTATGCAAATAATAAAACAAGAATTCAGCAAATATTATCGGCGGTATAAGTGAAACCACTTGTATGTGTATATTGTGAAGGTACTGATACAAAGTTAATTGTTGTTGAAAAAGAAAAAGATAAAATTAAAGTTATCAAATCGGCTTCCTTTGATTTTGTATCCCCCACAATTGACCTTGATGAAGGTGTTGCCAATTTAAATATTGAAGGGGACGAGATTAATTTTGAAGGGACAGACAAATCCGGCGGAGCAATTAATCTTTCCAGCCAGACCCTTGTTACTGCTGCTTTAAGGGATGTAAATCTTAATAAACATTTGTTTATACCCGCATTAACAGAACCGGCAATTTATTATCATGTATTTGAAGGAGCCAAACTGCCGAAAACGGCAAAGATTACCCAGGAAATAGTAAACGATATACAGGCAACTAAAAATGTTGTAGTTGATAAAGAAAATCTGGGATATATAGAATTAGCCGACAAATCTCTTTTGTCTGTTTTTCTTACCGGCGAAGTACCCTGTATTAACCTGATCAATTCACTTGCGCGTTATAATGGTAAAAGATATTACAAAATACCTTCTGTAAAAAGTGCTGAAATTTCTCTAGCTTATTATGCTGCCAAAAGGAAGAAGTTTTTTCCGGATGACCACTCACTTATCGTTTACATAGGCAAAGAAAACAGTAAGTTAATCTTTCTGCAGGGAAGAAAATTAAAACATATCGGAACCACGCTTGATATCGGTACTCTTAACCTTCATACATACGATGTGTATTTTTCTAAAATTCTTCTTGAAATGGAAAATGGGGGAATATCTTCCCTCGATAACATTGTAGTATGCGGAGAAGATGATTCAGAAAACTTAATACTATCGTTTTACGGCACTTTTCCGGAAGCAAATGTTAGCAGGCTGGAATTTGACGACCTGGATCTTTCCTTAATAGATTCAAAAACAAAAGAAGCTTTTTCTGCCTTTAGTGTGCCTGCAGCAGTTGCAGCAGAATATTATGATGAACTTTCTGAGGAATACCAGGGGATAAACCTTCTGCCCAAATATGTAAGGGAAGACCAGAAAGCCTTTCAGTTTGCATGGCATGGTTATGCTATGTTCCCCCTTCTGTTTTTAGCGGCTTTTTATATTACACTGCAGGTACTTGAGAATAACCGCAATATAAATAGGCTTGATACTGAAATTGCAGAACAAACCGTATTACTAAGGCAGAACCAGGAAATGCTCGGCAGGGTTTCGGAGCTTGAAGGAAAAATAAGCGGGTTTGACCAGACCCAGGCGATACTTGATTCGGCTGCTGCGGGAACCGGGATTTGGTCCGATGTTCTTGCAGATATTTCTTCTTTCTTTAATGGAAGAAAAAATATCTGGCTTATACGTTTACAGAATGATGGTTCAAATGAAGTTAACCTTGAAGGGTATGCTCTGTCTAAAAAAGCTATAACCGATTTTGCTTATGCAATTGGTTCGGCTGAATTAAAAAAAGTTAATTTTGAAGCTTTAAGAGATGCTAATACTTATAAATTCAATATTACGTTTAATTTATCTAACTACCCTAAAGTAAATGAATAGAAAACTAAAGAATACTCTGGGGCTTGTTATCTTATTACTCTTCATTCTTATTGGAGGCGGTGTTTATATTTTTGTTATCCAGGAAGGCCAGATAACAGATAAATCCGCCAAACTAAAAGAATTAAAAGCATATGATTACAATGCTGAGCAGCTAAATATTCAGTACCAGGAACTTGTTTCCAGGGCCTCTATACTCGATTCGGTACTGTCTGCAAGAAGGTTTAATATACCGGCTAATTTATCATCAATAAAGTTTTTCGACTTTATAAATGACCTGAGCGCAGGCCTTAATAAAAACAGTTTTATTGATGTTGAGTATGTTGAAAGCAAACCCGATAAAGAGTTTTTCTTTTATGAATATAAAATTACAGGCGGCAGTGAGTACAGGGATTTGTACAGGCTTATTTATGCAATTGAACAGAGTAAAGAACTTAAAAAGATAAAAGGAATTACTTTAACCAACCTGGTAACCAACGACAAAGAAGGCATACCTGATTTCCAGGTAAGTTTTACAATGAATGTTAATGTTTATTATTCTTTGAATAACAGGTTTGCAACTGCAGATCTTGTTGAAAATGATTTAAGAACTGCTCCCCAGTATGATGTGTTTTTTCCTTTAATAAGAAACGAAATAGAACCTAATATTGATGAACTTCTTGATGTGCAGGGAGCAAAATTGCTGGCTCTTATTCCGGAAGGTGCTTTTTTAGCTGATACCAGGGGGAACACTTATCTTCTCTGGGAAGGTGAAGAGGTTTATCTTGGCTATCTTACCGATATTAATTATGAAAGAAACAGGGTTAGTTTTATTCTTAATAAAGGCGGTATAATAGAAAAAGTAGATCTGTTCCTTGAGAAAGAGCAGCCCCAAAAATAAATATAATGAGAGATGAACATGAAAAATAGATTAATTATTTTATTGCTGTTATTTGGCCTTGCGGGCAGCTTACAGACTTTAGCACAGGCATATCTGGAAAGACAATTCAAAGGCACAAACCCGAATGAACTTGTTTCTCTTTCTTCTACTCTTTCTTTTGATCAGGCAGTTGAATTGTTAAACAAGGTAAGTGAATCTGCTACAGGTAAAAGAGTGGTCTCTACTGTCAGTCTTGCCGATCCGATTGGACTGCAGATTGATAACATGGATTATTATAAAGCTCTTGTTGTACTTGTTCAGTATAAGGATTTAATGTTTGAAGAAAAAGAAGACCTTATTGTAATTAAAAGAAAAACTGATCCTTCATCTGTTGAGCGCAATTCTGAAAATTATGCACCCGTTGAGGAAAGAGAAGTAAAAATATCTGCTGTATTTTTTGAAATGAATGTTAACGAATCAAAAGAAAAAGGTATAGACTGGAAAGTACTGTTATCTGGCAATGGCATAAACATCGGCGGAATGCATGGTATTGACAGGGAAAAGCAAGAGTCAGGTTCGGGCAGCGAGGAACAGGAACAACCCCGTTCATTTGATATTTCCGCTGATGGTACTTTTGATTTAGGAGGATTTTTCGGCGAAGCTACTGCCGTATTTAAATTTTTTGAAAATGAAAATCTTGGTGAAATAATTGCAAGTCCAAATCTTACCGTAAGAAACGGCAAACCGGCACGGCTTCAGGCAGGGGCTGATATTTCAATTAAACAAAGAGATTTTGCACAAAATGTTATTGAACAGTTTTATTCTACCGGTACAATAATGAATGTTACTCCTTTTGTTTATAATGAATCGGGGATTGACTATCTTCTTCTTAATATAGATGTTGAAAGAAGTTCGTACGTACCTGACCAAAACACTACAGTTATTAATAAAACAAAAGCTAATACACAGGTATTAATGCTTAACGGTGAAGAGACTATAATCGGCGGTTTGTTTGTTAATGATGAAACCCTTATCCGTAATGGTGTACCATTTTTAAAAGATTTACCCTGGTGGGTCTTCGGTCTCAGATATATTTTCGGCAGCGACCAGATAATAGCCTCTAAAAAAGAACTGGTTATTCTTATAAAGGCAGAACTTGTCCCTACACTAAAAGAAAGACTTGCAGGCCCGCAGTCACCTACTCTTATCCGGGATGAAGTGGAAAGACAAAGAGAAAGAATTAAAATCCATCAGCTTAATCAATTACCCACTAACGAAAATTAGGGTTAAAATGGAAACAATATTAATTGTTGATGATGACATAAATCTCTGCTTGTCTCTTAAGGAAGATTTAACTGAGGTTGGTTATAATGCAGAGTTTGTTACAAACGGCGACCTTGCATTAGAATACCTTGCCAGTAATAATGCAGACCTTCTGCTGCTTGATTTAAAAATGCCCGGCAAGGACGGGTTTGATGTTCTTAAAGAGCTTCATGAGAAGAAAACCAAAATAAAAGTAATTGTACTTACAGCTTATGCCGATGTTAAGAGCGCAATCGATTCGGCTAAACTTGGTGCAAGCGATTTTATTAGTAAACCATACGATTTTGATGAGCTGATTATTACAATTAGAAAAGTATTACAAAGAGATGTGTAAGAATGAAAATAAGTTACAGAATATTACTTATAAATTTTGCTATTGTAACACTAATACTTGGCAGCGCTGCCTTTGGCTTCTATTCATTAATGTATAATGTACTTACTTCACAGCAGTCAAAATACCTGCTTAATTCTGCCAATCTTTTTTTATATGCCTACAGGGAAGTGGTTCAGGATACGGAAGATGAGTTTATATACATGCTGCAGGATAAACCCACTGCAATGTTTACTAATGAGCGCATAAAAGAAAATAGTATAGATTTTATATTTAAAACAAGCGGTGACAAGGAAATAATAACTAATTACAGCGGTAAGGAAATTATAAATATTCCGGGTGGTACATTTAGTACAGGCTCAGAGTTTATTCCCGAAGAATTTATATTGCATAACCCGCTTGCTGTTTTAAAATATTACAAAGATACCGGCGGCAGCAGTTATTATTATGGAAGAGTATTAACTGAAGAAACTATTAATTCATTATCAGGCAAAATAAGTGCTGATATTGCAGTTATACTGGATAATTCACCTGTTAATATTTCCAATGAATCTGCGAACAGGAAATATCTGCATGTTTTAAGCAGTGCATATAATAAGCTGTCTACACACAGTAATTTTGAGCTGAACAGGCAGGAAACAGATGCAGCAATAATTCTCTCCACAATTTATAAACCATCCGGCGGTTCCGAAAAAAGTAAAATGAACTTCCTGATTTTTTCATCTCTTGGTGAAGCAGCCGATCTAAGTTCAAGCCTTAAATATGTTTTTGTAATTGTTGGTTTTGCCGGTTTAACACTGTCACTTATACTTACTCTCCTGTTTACCGATAAAATAAGGAAACAAATAACCTTATTAAGCAAGGCAACAGAAATTACGAGAGAAGGCAATTTTAAAAATAAGATTGAAATTAAAAGCAAAGATGAAATCGGACAACTGGCAGCGGCTTTCAACTCGATGCTTGATCAGCTTGAGAAAAATGAAAAAGCAAAAAATGAGTATTCGGAGTTTATTACCTTAATAAACCGGAATGCTACCTTGTCGGAAATTTCTGAGGCGGCATTACTAAAAATTATTAAAACGGGTGGTTTTACTGTCGGCGCCCTTTATGTTATTGATGAAGGTGAAATTATATTAACAGGTTCTTATGGTACAAATAAGAAACAGCAGGTAGTTGAGAATAATGACTTTTTCAACCAGGTAATAAAAACGGGTGAAAAAGTGGAAATAAAATTTAAGGAGAACCTGCCTGTTGTATCAACCGGATCTATTAATATAGAAATAAAATATCTGCTGATACTGCCGGTTATTTATAATTCAAAGGTTATTGCAATACTGGAGCTTGGTGCAGCCGATCCTCTTACACCTGAAGCGGAAGAGTACTTATCAAAAATTCAGGAACAGCTTGCAATAGGTTTAACCAATGCAACTGCTCTTGTTCAGCTTGAAAAACTTGTTTCTGAATTGAAAAATCTTAATGATGATTACCAGAAGCAGAACGTTCAGGTAAGAAAACAGAATGAAACACTTATTGATCTTCATCTTAAGCTTAAAGAAAAGGCTGATGAGCTTGAAGTTCAAAAACAAAAAGCAGAGGAATCAACAAAGCTTAAATCACAGTTCCTGGCAAGCATGTCGCACGAGCTTCGGACTCCGATGAACTCTATCCTTGGCTTAACCGAGCTGATCCTTGAAGAGTCTACTTTAAAGGGGAAGAATAAAGACAGGCTTGAAGTTGTACTGAAAAGCGGCAGACGGCTTATGGGGCTTATAAATGATATTCTTGACCTTTCCAAAATTGAAGCCGGCAAAATGGAAATACATCCCGAAGATGTATATCTCGAAGAACTTATTAAGGATGTGGAAACTTCAATTAGTCCTTTAATTATTCATAAATCCATACAGTTAAGGGTAACACGCCTTACTGATACCCGGATTATTATTAATACAGACAGGGGCAAGGTTACACAGGTACTAATCAATCTTCTGGGGAATGCAGTAAAGTTTACTGAAAAAGGATTTGTTGAGCTTAAAATATCTTCTGCTAATAATGCATTAAGCTTTGAAGTAATCGATTCAGGTATTGGTATTTCAGAAGAAAACCAGAAACTGATATTTGAAGAGTTCAGGCAGGTGGATGGTACAACAACACGTAAATACAGCGGAACCGGACTTGGGCTGGCAATCTGTAAAAAAATAGCTGACCTGTTATGGGGAGATATTTCAGTTAAAAGTGAAATGGGTAAAGGCTCAGCTTTTAATTTCAGTATTCCTTTAAACTTTGTAGAAGTGAAAGAAGAACCGGCGGCTCCGAATTTAAATATCCAAACGCTTATAAAAAACAGACGGCATCCTATTCTTGTTATTGATGATGATCCTGAAATAAGGTATACAATAGGGCAATATCTTAATTCAAAAGGATATGAAGTTATATTTGCAGAGGATGGTGAAACCGGTGTTCGTGAAGCAGTTAAGATTCAGCCGTTTGCCATTACACTTGATGTTATGCTGCCGAATAAAGACGGCTGGAATATCCTGAAAGAATTAAAAGAAAACCCTGTCACAAGAGATATACCGGTAATTTTAATTTCTATTATGGGGGATAAAAATATAGGTTATGGACTTGGTGCATTTGAGTATTTTGTAAAACCTATATCTTCCGAGAAACTTCTATCTGCTTTTAACAGGCTTGAAAATCTTGCCAAAAAGAGAATTGAAAAAATTGTAATAGTGGATGACGACGAGCTGGAATTTGAGAAGTTTAAGAGAGAATTTAAAAATGATAAACTAAGAATTGAATATATAAAAGACAGCGAGTATGCTTATAATAAAATACTTGAGGTTCAGCCTGATCTTATCATTCTTGATCTTATGATGCCTAAGATAGATGGGATATCACTTTCGTATAAGTTAAAATCCAGCAGGGAAACAAAACATATTCCCATTATTATAAGTACTGCAAAAGATCTTAGTGAAGAGGAAAGAAACTCACTCCATAATATAGTTGAGGATATTACTGTTAAATCAAAAGGGCATCCTCTTGATGTGCTTAAGGTAGTAAGAGACAGGATTAAAATGCAGGAGGCAAACGTATCCGGAAATTACAGCAATCACCCCGAAGCAGATATTGCTTCTGAAGAGGTACTTGAAGACGGCCACAGTGACAACTCTAAAGAGAAGCAGTATCATGGTGAAGTTTTAATTGTTGATGATGACCCTGATACATTATTTACTATAAATGAAATTGTTCAGTCGTGTGATTGTAAAACCATACTGGCAAATAACGGGGTTGAATGTTTAAAAGTGCTCGAAAACAAAACGCCTGACCTCATTTTGCTTGATATTATGATGCCGGAAATGGACGGCTTTCAGACAATTAAAAGAATAAGAGAAAATAAAAAACTAAAAGGTATACCTGTATTTGCTGTTACTGCTAAAGCCATGGTAGAAGATAAAGAAGTGATTTTAAGGCACGGGTTTGATGATTATATAGCCAAACCGGTTAATGCAGGTGTAATGGCATTTAAAATTGAAAAGGTACTTACTAAATTAAGGATAAGCTGAGTACGTAAAGGCTAATTTTATATGAAAAAGATTTTAGTAATTGATGATTTACCGGAAAATGTGTTTTTACTTCAGGACAGACTTGAGAATGAAGGCTATGAAGTTTTAACGGCATATGATGGTCAGTCAGGAATTGACAAAACGCTCACTGAAAACCCCGACCTGGTTCTGCTTGATGTAATGATGCCGGGCATGAGCGGTATAGAGGTCTGCAAAACACTTGTGTCAAACTCCGCCACAATGAATATTCCTATAATTCTTGTTACCGCCAAATCGGGTGCGGAAGATACAAAAGAAGGATTGGAAGCCGGGGCTTTTGATTACATAAAAAAACCGTTCAGCAGGGTTGAACTGCTTGCACGTGTAAACTCTGCTTTAAAGCTGTCCGAGGCTCATAAAGCTCTTGTAGAACTGGAGCAGAAAAATACTTATGCCGCAACTGTAGTTACTACCAATCATAAAATTAAACAGCCTTTAACACTTATGAGCCTTTCTTCTGCCGCAATAAAACGTGAGCTTACAAAGGAAGAAATATCCAAAGATAATATTCTTAAAAGATTGGTGTATATAGAAACCGCTATTAAAGAAATAAATGATGTTCTTAACCAGCTTAATGCAATTAAAAAACCTGTTTTTTCAGATTATGTTAAAAACATAAAAATGATTGAGGTAGATAAAAACGGGGAACAGTCAGATTAATTTCTAAGTTCTTTCTACTTACACAAAAAAGATCTCGCTAAGCGGGTGACAAAAACTTGTAGTTCTGCAACAGCCTGCCCAGGAGCGGCACATTCCAAATATAATAGTTGTACCATTAATTTATAACAGGCAAAAAATTATTCATTGAATCTCTAATTTACTCCCTCTATATTGGAAACAGTTTTATTAAATGGGGGTAGTAATGGAAAGTCTGCAGCTCTTTATTTTCATTCATTTGAAGCTCACAAACACAATCTGCTTAAAAAGCTTAATCTCAAATCCACATCAGACTTAATTATTTATGCTGCAAAAAATAAAACAATAACTAAATAAGAATAAAAATAGGTGAAATACCTATATCAAAATAGGTATTTCCCTTATTTACAATGCAGCTTCTGTTTATTACGTTATAAAAGAGAATGTATGTGTGTTGAGTTAAGGGGAAAAATTTATTTGATAAAATCCCAATTAACAAAGATTTAACAAAACTCAGGAATTTGAATGAAAACCAATATGAAAATCCTTTTATCATTTATTTTACTTTTTTTGAATTCAAATTGCAGTCAAAGTAATGAACCAAAAAACGAGGAAAATCACCTTGTTGCTATGGTACAAACAGATCCTCAATTTTCAACGGATGGAGAAAAAATAGTTTTTAAGGGTTTATACGACAGTGTGTATGCGGTTCATTTTGTTGATGTATCCGGAAATTATCTGGGGTACATTCTTGATAACAAGGGTTTTTTATCATCTCCATCCTGGTCCCCGGATAATAAAAGAATAGCAGTTTCCATAGAAGGAAATATCTATACGGCTAAAACAAACGGAGATAGTCTTACAAGAATTACAAATACCGGTGAAGACTTCAGCTGCAATTGGTCCCCGGACGGCAAATACATTGCTTATACAAAATCAATCTGTGACCCGGAATGTGGCATAATGATTTACGACTTTTCCATTAGAACATCATCACTTAAAACACAATATGGTTCTTATGCTAGTTGGAGTAGTGATTCAAAAAGAGTGTATTTTCGGAATAACTTTTATATTATAGATCCTAAGACACAAAGGGGTGAATATAAAGGTTTTGTATTTAAGAGGGTTGACGTAGAAACGTCAAAAGAAGATAGCCTGTTTTATGTACAAAGCTCTGACGGGGGCTTGTATTTGCAAGATTGTACTGTTTCACCTGATGAAAAAGAAATATTATTTGCTGCTTCTTATGGCTCACCCGCCCAAATGAATATCTGGAAAATCAATTTGCAAACCAGAGAGATGTACCAAATTACTTCTGATGGGGGGAATTTTCCTGACTACAGCCCTGCCGGAGACAAAATAGTTTACACCAATACAAACATAAACGAGGGAGGTATTTGGATAATGAATAGTGATGGCTCCAATAAACAAAGATTAACAAAATTAAAGAGGTAATGCATTAAATCTTTCGAGCGGCATTTATTTCTATAAAATAAATGTAAATGATTATTCAGCCGCAAAGAAGCTCATTTTAATGAAATAAACATAAAACCTGCAGGTACACGCCACGGCGTGTGCCTACAATGGTGTGTACCTACTAAACATTTTGGTAAAGATTGATTGGCAGGATAAATTAAATTAATTTCTGGATGGTGGATAACATGGTATCAAACTCATAAGGCTTTGTAAGCATACTGCTAATACCTATCTTGTTTAGATCCAGGTTTTCCTCAAGTGACAAACTTCCGGAAGAGAGAATAATCGGCATGCTAAACTTCAATTCTCTTATTTTAGTTATACATTCCAGCCCGTTCATCTCCGGCATATTGTAATCTAAAATTACAAGGTCAACTTTTATTTCTTCAGTTAAAACTTTTAGAGCCTCAACACCCGTTAAAACTTTTATAACATTATATCCTGTAGATTCAAGCAGTTCTGCAAGCAGGTCACGCAGCATAACCTCATCATCAGCAAGAAGTATTATTTTTTCGGAAGGTTCTGTTTTATCTGATACTGCGGTTGGTTCATAGGCGGGAATAAAGACATCAAAAGTGGTTCCTTTATTCAATTCGCTTGTAACTTCTATATGTCCCTGATGTGCTTTTATAATTCCATAAGTTACATACAAACCAAGTCCTGACCCGGTTTCTTTTTCTTTAGTTGAAAAATACGGATCAAAAATATTCTGCACATTTTCTTCCGGGATACCAACGCCGGTATCCATTACTGAAAACTGCACATAATTTCCGTTTGCCAGCAGGGGGTAGTTCATTACATTCTTTTCGTTAACGGAAATGTTTTTTGCAGAAAGTTCAATTGCCCCTGAGTCTTCAATAGCTTCTTTTGCATTTACACAAAGGTTTAACAACACCTGGTATATTTCAGTGCCGTTCCCAAGGATATCATAAAGATTTTCTTCTACGGTATTTTTAATAGTTAATTTCCGGGGAAACGTCTGAAATATAACTTTGGAAATTTCCGACAGGAGAAGGTTCGGTTTTATTAACTCTTTTCTTTTAGGTGTTGGTTTCCCGAATGAGAGCAGCCCTTTTGTTAAATCCTTAGCCCTTATTGAACAATTTTCAATATTATCAAGCAGCCTGTGCACATCTTCATTCTGCGGAACTTTCCTCTTAAGTAAATTCAGACTTCCGAAAATACTTGAAAGCAGATTGCTGAAATCATGAGCCATGCCGCTTGTAAGTTTGCCTATCGTCTCAAGCTTCTGCGATTGAAGCAGCCGCGTTTCGAGCGCATTGTTTAGCTCTCTTGTTTTTGTATTGCTTATTGCAAAAGATAACAATGCAGCAAACTGTTCCAGAACATTTATTTCGTAACCCGGATATATTTCATCTTTTTTCCCTACTATTAACGCTGCCGAAAGAATATTATCGAAAATACAGGGGGAAATTATAAGTGAATCACACATGAATGATTTTGCCAGGTTAAAGCCTATATTATTAGGATGATTTAACGCCAGCAGTGATCTCTTATTCATGCCTAACCATTTAGCCATAAAGGAGAAACTTGAATATATTTCTTTTTCAAGTTCGCCTTTATTGATATAGAATTCGTTAGGGTCATACCAGAGGTATTCAAATTTTTTCTTATCATTACTGTTCTGGAATACAATTAAACCGAAAAAACTTTTTGTTGTGTTGGCAGACCTGGCTAATATTTCTTCAGAAAGAATAGTAAGGGATTTTTCTTTTACCAAAAGAGAGAGGATATCATGCAGTTCTTTCTGAAATAGAAGATTCCTTTCATAAAGTTTGGTTTCGGTTTCATCCGGCAGTTCAATTTGTTTAACCTTTTCCAGTTTCAGGAAATAGCCATCCGTTTTCTTTTTAGTTCTTAAGGCAGTAATAATTAAGTTACGCCTTAAAGAGGGTATATGAAGGAGAAGAGATTTTGTTGATTGAAGATTGTCGAGATCGGATGAACTGATTTCTTTAAAGATAACAGTTACATTTTTCCCTTTTAACCTGTCCCTGCCAAGGGTTTCCTTAAAGGTTTTGTTATACCAGATTACCTTTTTACTTTTATCAGCAATTGCATAGATACCCCCTTCTATTTCTAACAGCTCGGATAAAGCATATTTAGAAACAATCTTATCTAGCATTAGAAATTAATCCTGTTTTATTTGGTACTTTTTAATTTTTGTATACAGGGTTTTTGCACTTATACCAAGCTGGGTTGCTGTAATGGCCCTATCCCAGTTGTTACTGATAAGAACTTTTTTAATATGATTTTTTTCCAGCTCTTCCATACTAATAATATCGCCTGAGCCGCCATTATCATCGTAGAGATGGTGTGCTTTTTGAAAGATTGCAGTTGGAAGATTTAAATCATCCTGTACAATATTGTCCCCTTCGGCAAAAATGATTGCCCGTTCAATAATATGCTCAAGCTCGCGGATATTACCCGGGTAATTATAAGCCAAAAGAGCCGCTTCAGCTTCCGGAGTGAGTTTTTTAGGTGATCTTACCGGTAATTTTGTTTCAAGAAAATAACTTGCAAGAACCAGTACATCTTCTTTTCTATCCCGCAAAGGGGGAATTGTTAAAGTAATTACATTAAGTCTGAATAAAAGATCCCTTCTGAAATTCCTGTTATCAGCTTCTTCCAGCAGGTTCCTGTTTGTTGCTCCTATTACCCTTACGTTTGAGGTTAAGCTTGTAACTCCGCCAATTCTTCTATACTCTCCATTTTCAAGAAATCTTAATAATTTCGGCTGCAGTGCAAGACTTAATTCACCTATTTCATCTAAAAATAATGTTCCGCCATGAGCTATTTCAACAAGCCCCTGTTTGGTAGATTTTGCATCTGTAAATGCTCCCTTCTCGTGGCCAAACAATTCACTTTCAATTAACTGGTCCGGCAGAGAAGCACAATTAATTACTACAAACGGTTTATCATTACGGTTTGAATGTTTATGAATATATTCTGCAAAAAGTTCTTTACCAGTGCCGGTTTCGCCTTCAATAAGAATATTGGAATCGGACATAGCCGATTTATTTGCGAGATTTATTGCACGCTGCAGGCCAACACTATTTCCAATAATATTTGTAGAATATTTTTTATTTACCTGGTCTGTAAGAATAGTAGTTTTAACAACAAGATTTTTATGTTCAAGGGCGCGGTTTATTGTTACAACAAGTTCATCAAAATTATAAGGCTTGGTAATAAAATCATACGCCCCCATTTTAATACACTCTATAGCTTTTCTTATTTCGGTTTGAGCTGTAAGGATAATAACCTGGACTGATGTATTATATTCAGAGGTAAACTTCAGAACTTCTTCCCCCTGCACTTCCCTAAGATTCAGGTCAAGCAGCAGTGCATCATAGGTTTTTCTTTTTATTGCCTCAATTGCTTCCCCGCCGTCATATACAGTATCTACAGAAAATCCCTCTTCCAGCAATTGCTCTTTTAGAAGGTAGCATAGTGTTTCATCATCATCACAGACTAAGATTTTAGCATTTTTGGACATTTATCAATCAAATAATGTCAATATTTGGAATAAAATTAGCAATTTTTTATATTTGAAACTCTCATTTTTTAGGGCGCGTAGCTCAGGGGTAGAGCATCTGCCTTTTAAGCAGAGGGTCGGTGGTTCGAAACCACCCGCGCTCACTAAAAATGATAGTGCACCCCGACTCTTAAGTCGGGGGGGTCGGTGGTTCGAAACCACCCGCGCTCACTAAAAATGATAAAAAACCTTGAAGTCTCAAGGTTTTTTTGTTTAACACAAAGATATTGCGTTTAACTCTTACAATCAAATAAAAAGCCTCTCCGATATTTCAGGGATTCCATTAAAATGCAGGGATATTGTGTCTATATTCTCCAATCAAATAAAGACAGGTACTATATTGGATATACGTCCAATCTTCAGCAGAGAATTTATCAGCATAACAATAAACATAAAGGCTTCACAGGTACTAAGGAAGATTGGAAAATACTTTGTTATATAGAGTTTGCTGCTAAATGTTAATATTTACCCGTTTTTCTAT